>NZ_JBJIAM010000005.1:0-444905 GCF_045310815.1 Mycobacterium sp. SMC-19
CAATCACCATCGGCAACACTCCGCGATCGGCAAGATTCCGCCCATCACCAGGTTGACCAACCTGCCTGGGCAGTACACCTAGCGCGTCGCCGCGATAATGTCAGCGGGTGACCGGCGGGCGTGCCCAGGACCTGCGTGACCTTGCGCGGCTGCGGCGCGTTCGGGACCGGATCGACCGGGACTACGCCCAACCGCTGAACCTGGAAGCACTGGCTCGCGACGTTCACCTGTCCACGGGGCACTTGTCGCGACAATTCAAGCTCGCCTACGGCGAATCGCCGTACTCCTACCTGATGACCCGGCGGATCGAACGCGCGATGGCACTGCTGCGGTGCGGGGACATGAGCGTCACCGAGGTCTGTTTCACGGTCGGCTGCTCCTCACTGGGGACGTTCAGCACCCGCTTCACCGAACTTGTCGGGATGCCACCGAGCCGCTATCGGGCGGAGACCAGGCACCTCACCGAGGGCATCCCGTCGTGCCTGGAGAAGCAGGTCACCAGACCGATCAGGAATCGAGAAGCCCCGGCCGGCGCGCTGCACTTACCGTGACCGCTATGAACATCACCATTCACTCGAGTTTCCTGCCGTACGACGATCCGGAAGCCTCCGTCGCCTTCTACCGCGACGCGCTGGGCTTCGAGGTGCGTTTGGATGTCGGTAAAGGCACGATGCGCTGGATCACGGTCGGTCCTCCCAATCAGCCCGACACCTCGATCGTCTTGTGTCCGCCGGCGGCCAACCCCGGGATCACCGACGAGGAGCGCCGCGTCATCGCCGAAATGATGGCCAAGGGGACCTACGGCACGCTTCTGCTGGCCTCCGACGATCTTGACGGCGTCTTCGATCGGCTGCAGGCGACGGACGCCGAAGTGGTCCAAGAGCCGACGCAGCAGCCATATGGCGTGCGAGACTGCGCTTTCCGTGATCCCGCCGGCAACATGGTTCGCATTCAACAACGCTGAGAAGTCCGTTATCGCCGAGGGCGAACAGTCCGGTGCGCACCAACCGGGCGCCCGTCCACTAGCCTGCTTAGCAACGCCCAACGCAAACGAAAGGGGCCGGCGTGGAGGTCAAGATCGGGGTCACCGACAGCGCGCGCGAACTGGTGATCAACAGTGCGCAGACGCCCGATGAAGTCGAGAAGCTGGTCGGCGCCGCGTTGGGCAAGGGCGCGGAGAGCGCGGGACTGCTGTCCCTCACCGACGAAAAGGGCCGTCGCTACCTGGTGCAGGCCGCCAAGATCGCCTACGTGGAGATCGGCGTGGCCGACAGCCGCCGGGTCGGTTTCGGGATCGGTGCCGACGCCGCTACCGCGTAAGCGGCACGTGTGACAGACCGCCCCAGGCGAACGCCACCGTCCCGTCGACGGCATCGTCCTTGGAGATCGGGCGGTCACTGTCCAGCCAGTACCGGGCGCAGTCGACGCTGATCGCGACCAACCCCACCGCGACCATCCGGGCGCGGTGCGGGTCCAGGCCGGAGTCACGGCTGACCAGGTCGAAAATCGCGTCGATGCACGACTCGGTGGCGACCCGCACCTGGACCGCTACCTGTGGCTCGGCGACGTTGTCGTTCTCGAAGATCAGCCGGTAGCCCTGGCTGTCGTGCTCGATGAAGTCGAAGAATGCCTGCACCGCCGAACGCAACCGCTGGCGGTTGTCGGTGGTGGTCCGCAGTGCCTGACGGACACCGGAGACCAGGTTTTCCACGTGCCGGGCCAGCACCGCCAGGTACAGCTCCAGCTTCGACGCGAAGTGCTGGTAGAGGATCGGTTTGCTGACGCCGGCCCGCTCGGCGATCTCGTCCATGCCGGCAGCGTGGTAGCCGCGGTCGACAAATACATCGCTGGCGGCGATCAGCAGCTGACCGCGTCGCTCGTCGCGGGGTAGCCGGCTGCCCCGACGGCCGCCCCCAGTCGACGCCTTGGCGCCGCTCGAGCGGCGGCCGGACGGCTGGGCGCCGTCCCGTTCTGCCGTGTCGATCGGTTTGCTCATCGACTCCTCAATCTGGTTCGGCCGGACGCCTGGGACTGGGTCCGCGACGGCCGGTGCGTGAGAGCGAGACTACGCGCTGCAGCCGTCACTTCCACCAGCGACATCCGCCAGTCCGCTGCCGATCAGCATTTCGAAGTCCCCGCAGCACCCTCCTGGCGTGCCGCAGAGTCCCAGCTCGCAGACCTTGTGCCATTCTGGGACGGTGACCTACGACCCGGGGCGAAGCGGCGGCGGTCGAGCCCCGGTGCTGCGGGATCGCTTCCGCGAGCCCCTGCGCGCCCAGCGTGACCCACTCGCGGCCGGTGCCGGGCGGCTGCGCTCCGACCGTGATGTGCACCGCCAGTGGCGCAAGCAGTCGTGGCTGGGCAGGTTCGTGTCCACCTATGGTTGGCGCGCCTACGCGCTGCCGGTGCTCATGGCTCTCACCGTCGTGGTGGTGTATCAGACGGTGACCGGCACGGGAGTGCGCACTCAGGCCGCCGACGACACAGTCCAGGGCCCGCCGACGATCGGATCGGCCGGTACTTCGATCATCGGTGCGCCGCCGCGCGGCCTCACCGAGTTCGACGTCAACCTGCCGACCGGCGTGCTGCCCAACGGCGGCCCGTTCACCGAAGCCGGCGACATGTCCTGGCACGTCATACCGGGAACGGAGCCCGAATTCGGTCAAGGCACCGAGAAGGTGTTCGCCTACACCATCGAGGTGGAGAACGGCATCGACACCACCGCGTTCGGCGGCGACGAGGCTTTCGCCCGGATGGTCGACCAGACCCTGCGCAACCCCAAGGGTTGGACGCACACCCCGCAGATCGGGTTCGTGCGGGTCGACGGCAGCAGCCCGATCACCCCGGATTTCCGCATCTCGCTGACGTCGCCGATCACGGTCCGGGAGGGCTGCGGCTACGAGATTCCGCTGGAAGCGTCCTGCTACAACCCGTCCTACGGGGCAAGGTCGGAGCCACGGGTGTTCGTCAACGAAGCCCGCTGGGTTCGCGGTGCCGTGCCCTTCCAGGGCGACATCGGGTCCTATCGGCAATACCTGATCAACCACGAGGTCGGTCACGCTATCGGCTATCAGCACCATGAGCCGTGCGACAAGCAGGACGGGCTGGCGCCGGTGATGATGCAGCAGACGTTCGGCACCTCCAACGACGACGCGGCGAAGTTCGACCCGGACTGGGTCAAGCCCGATGGAAAGACCTGCCGCTTCAACCCCTGGCCCTCGCCGATCGCCTGAGCCGGTCAGCTGCCGTGGGAAGGGTTCCCCGCGGTTTGTCGTTGCCCCCAGCAGCTGCTGTGATGGATTGGCGGACGCGACGTTGAGGAGATTGCCCGGTGCCGAATTCACTGCCGCCGCTGGTGGAACCGGCCGGCGAGCTGACCAGGGATGAAGTGGCGCGCTACAGCCGGCACCTGATCATTCCCGACGTCGGCGTGCAGGGGCAGAAGCGGCTCAAGAACGCCCGCGTGCTGGTGATCGGCGCCGGCGGACTGGGTGCGCCGACGCTGCTGTATCTGGCGGCCGCCGGCGTCGGCACCATCGGGATCGTCGACTTCGACGTCGTCGAAGAATCGAACCTGCAGCGCCAGGTCATCCACGGGATCTCCGACATCGGCCGCGCGAAAGCCGAAAGCGCCCGTGACTCGATCGCCGAGGTCAACCCGCTCGTACGGGTGCAGCTGCACCAGGTGCGGCTGGAGGCGTCCAACGCCGTCGAGCTGTTCGAGCAATACGACCTGATCCTGGACGGCACCGACAACTTCGCCACCCGCTACCTGGTCAACGACGCAGCGGTGTTGGCGCACAAGCCCTACATCTGGGGATCGATCTACCGCTTCGAGGGCCAGGTGTCGGTGTTCTGGGAGGACGCCCCGGCCGATGAGGCCGGCAATGAGCGCGGCCTGAACTACCGCGACCTGTACCCCGAACCGCCGCCGCCGGGAATGGTGCCGTCGTGCGCCGAGGGCGGTGTGCTCGGGGTGCTGTGCGCCTCGATCGGGTCGGTGATGGGCACCGAAGCGATCAAGCTGATCACCGGTATCGGAGAACCGCTGCTGGGCCGGCTGATGATCTACGACGCCCTGGAGATGAGCTACCGCACCATCGCGATCCGCAAGGACCCCGCCACGCCGAAGATCACCGAGCTGATCGACTACGACGCATTCTGCGGCGCGCTCTCCGAACAGGCCGCCGAAATGGCCGCCGGGTCAGCGATCACCCCGGCCGAGCTGCGCGAGCTGCTGGACTCCGGTCAACCGTTGACGCTGATCGACGTGCGCGAGCCCGGAGAGTGGGCGATCAACCGTATCGAGGGTGCGCAGTTGGTCCCGCAGTCGACGATCAACACCGGTGAGGGCCTGGCAAAGCTTCCGCAGGACCGAATGTCGGTGCTGTACTGCAAGACCGGTGTCCGCTCTGCCGAGGCCCTGGCCACCCTGAAGAAAGCCGGATTTGCCAATGCAGTCCATCTGCAGGGCGGAATTGTGGCGTGGGCCAAGCAGATGCAGCCCGACATGGTCATGTACTAGGCGCCAGAGACCCGGTGAAACCGTGCATAGGGCGGTGACCCGCCGCGCCCGGCTCCGCCGTGCTTGCGATCACCGCGGTTAGTCTTATCGCGTGACCATCGAGCCGCCGCCCGAACATGTGCTGGCGACGTTCGGTATTCGCAACGTTTCGCCCACTCCGCTCGGTGCCGGCTGGGAAGACGGCTGGAGGTGCGGGGAAGTTGTCCTGTCGATGGTCGCCGACCATGCCAGGGCCGCGTGGTCGGCGAAAGTACGCGAAACGCTGTTCGCTGACGGCATCCGCCTGGCCCGCCCGGTGCGCTCCACCGACGGACGCTATGTGGTGTCGGGTTGGCGAGCAGACACCTTCGTCGGCGGCAGCCCCGAGCCGCGCCACGACGAGGTGGTGTCGGCGGCGGTTCGGCTGCACGAAGCCACTTCCAAGTTGGAGCGGCCCCGTTTCCTGACCCAGGCGCCGGTGGCGCCCTGGGCCGACGTCGACGTGTTCATCGCCGCGGACCGGGCCGCCTGGGAGGAACGGCCGTTCGCCTCGCTGCAGGCCGGTGCCCGGCTGGCCCCGGGCTCGGTGGACGGTCAGCGGTCGATCGACCTGATCAACCAGCTGGCCACCTTGCGCAAACCCACCAAGAGCCCCAGCCAGTTGGTGCACGGCGACCTGTATGGCACGGTGCTGTTCTCCGGCGCCGCGGCGCCCGGCATCACCGACATCACGCCGTACTGGCGGCCGGCCTCGTGGGCTGCCGGGGTGGTGGTGGTGGATGCCCTGTCGTGGGGTGATGCCGACGACGGGCTGATCGAACGCTGGGAAACGATGCCCGAGTGGCCGCAGATGTTGCTGCGGGCGTTGATGTTCCGACTCGCAGTACATGCGCTGCACCCGCGCTCGACCGAGGAGGCGTTCCCCGGGCTGGCCCGCACGGCGGCGCTGGTGCGCCTGGCGCTCTAGCCTCTCGTTTCTCGTTTCTCGCCGAACGTGTACTCAGCACGGGATTTCGGCCGATCGTTCGGTCTGAGTACACGCTCGCCGAATGTGCCGCCGTCAGAACCGGTGTCGCAGCGTGTGCAGATCCACTTTCCCGTCGACGGCCAGCACTCCCTCGGCGCGAAGGCGTTCCAGCTGCTCGGTGCGCAAGTGTGCCGCCGGCCGTCCCGACGCCGGGACCACCCGGTGCCAGGGCAGGTCGGTGCCGTCGATCCGCAGAATCCATCCCACGATGCGAGGACTGGAAAGCCCTGCCGCGGAAGCGACGTCGCCATAGGTGGTGACCCGGCCGGCAGGCACGCTGATGATCAGTGCGCGCACCAGCTCGACCTGTTCGTCGGTGACGGCGGCCACGGACTGCGCTCCTAGCGCCGGGCCAGCTGCGCGCGGATCACGGCGGCAGCCTCGGCGGGACGGGCCTGGTCGACCATGTGATTGCAGTCGAAGTCGACCAGCTGGAAGTTCGCGCCCAGCCGGTCCCGCAGACCCTCGATGAGGGCCGCTTCCACATACGGTGGCGAGGTGCGGGTGGCCCGCACAACGGTGGTCGGCGTGGCTTGCGGCAGCACGACGGCGCGAGCTAACTCGCTCCAGTACGACATCACCGCGGGCACGCTGATCCGCCACCCGAAGCGGCCCGAGGGCAGCGCGATCAGATGCTCGTCGAGTTCGACGTCGAGCAGGCCGGGATCCACGTCGGACCACGCGTCGTTCTCCTTCTCGGCCCGAGCCTCCGCGGCATCGGGGTAGTCGGGGGAAGCCAGCATCGCGGCGGCGATCGTGGCCATCCACTCACCGTCCAGGCCGATCGCCGGGTCGAGCAGGATCAGTGCATCGACCAGGTCGGGGCGCGCCGCGGCCAGATGCAGCGCTATCGCACCGCCGAAGGAATGCGCGACCACCGGGACCGGGCCGTGCGCGGTGCCCTCCAGCAACGCCGCCAGCGCCGCGACGTTGGCGTCGATGCTCCACGGGGCCGCCCACGACGAGTGTCCATGGCCGATCAGGTCTGGCGCGGCGACCGCGATGTCGGGCAGTTGCTCGGCCACGTAGCGCCAGCGTGCCCCGTGACCGGTCAGCCCGTGGACTGCCAGCAGACCCACTGGTCCGTCCGGGCCGTAGCGGTGCACATGCAGTCGATGATCGGGATTCACCCGTCGATGGTGCCAGCCGCGCCCGCACTTGTCGGAGGGCAGTGCTCTTATAGGCGGCATGCCACAAGTTTGGGGATCGTCCACCGCGCAGGTCGCCGCGGTTCTCGATCCGGGTGCGCGTGGCGTTGTGCAGGTACGTGGGGGGCCGGGCACCGGCAAGTCCCGCCTGCTGGTGGAGGTGGCCACCGCCCACGTCGCCGCGGGCGTGGACGCGAATTCGGTGCTGCTGCTGACCGGGTCGGGCCGGCTTCCCGCGGCGGACCGTGGAGCGCTGACCGCGACGTTGCTGGCGGCCGGGGGGCCCGCGGCGAGCCAGGTGATCCGGGAACCGCTGGTGCGCACCGTGCACGGCTACGCCTTCGCGGTGCTCCAGCGCGCCGCCCGGCGGGCTGAGGCCACCCCGCCGCGGCTGGTCACCGGTGCCGAGCAGGACAGCGTGATCCGTGAGCTGCTCGCCGGGGATGGTGCCGGCGCCTGGCCGCCGTCGTTGCACGCGGCACTGGCCACCGACGGCTTCGCCACCGAACTGCGCGACTTGATGGCACGCTGCGCCGAACGCGGTGTGGACCCGGCCGAGCTGGCCAGGTTGGGTAAGCGCTGCCGCCGCCCGGAGTGGACAGCCGCGGGCCGGTTCGCCCAGCAGTACGAGCAGGTGATGCTGCTTCGTGCCGCGGTCGGTACCGCGGCGCCCCAGGCGACCACGCCGGCGCTGGGCGCCGCGGAATTGGTCGGGGCGGCGCTGGAGGCATTCGCGACCGACCCGGATCTGCTCATTGACGAACGCAGCCGGATCCGGTTGCTCTTGGTCGACGACGCGCAGCAACTCGACCCGCAGGCTGCCCGGTTGGTGCGGGTGCTGGCCGCCGGCGTGCACCGGACGGTGATCGCGGGCGACCCCGATCAGGCGGTGTTCGGATTCCGCGGCGCTGAACCCACCGTCCTGCTGGCCGACGACGCGCAGTCCGACGGGGCCACGGTCCCCGCGTTGACGCTGACGACGTCGCATCGGTGCGCGCCGGCGGTGGCCCGGACTATCAGCGCCGTCGCCGCGCGGCTGCCCGGCACCAGCGCCACCCGCCGGATCGAGGGCACCGGGACCGGCGCCGGGGCGGTGAGCGTGCGCACGGCGGCCACCAGCCACGCCGAGGCCGCCCTGATCGCCGACACCCTGCGGCGCGCGCACCTGATCGACGGGGTGCCGTGGTCGCAGATGGCGGTGATCGTCCGGTCCGTGCCGCGGGCGGCCGCGCGGCTACCGCGCACCCTGGCCGCCGCCGGGATCCCGGTCACGCTGCCGGCCAGCGGTGGACTGTTGGCTGAACAGCCCGCGGTGGCCGCCCTTCTCACGGTGCTGGAGTGCACCGCCGACGCGGTGGACGGCGCTCGGGCGTTGGCCTTGCTCAGTGGGCCGATCGGGCGGGTGGACCCGATCTCGCTGCGGCAACTGCAGCGCACCCTGCGCCGCGGTACGGCCGGACTGCAATCGCCGCATGAACCCGGCGACCGCCTCGCGGGGGTGCTCACCGGTGCGCCTGTCGAGCTGCCGGCCGCGCACACCCGCGCGCTGCGCAGGGTTCGGGCGGTGCTGCAGGCCGCGGCCCGCAGCCATGCCGACGGCCGCGATCCGCACCACACGCTGTGGCAGGCCTGGAATCGCTCAGGGCTGCAACAACGTTGGCTGTCGGCTGCCGAGCGCGGCGGTCCGTCCGGCGCCCAAGCCGGTCGGGATCTGGACGCGGTGACCGCACTGTTCGACCTCGCCGAGCAGTACGTGGCCCGCACCGCCGGCGCCACCCTGACCGGGCTGGTCGAGTACGTCACCGCCATGCAACTGGCGGCGCCGCGCCCCGATTCCGTGCCGGGCACCGAGGCGGTGGGTGTGCTCAGTGCGCACGCCGCGCTCGGGCGCGAATGGGATCTGGTGGTCATCGCCGGCGTCCAGGAAGGACTGTGGCCCAACACCGTTCCGCGCGGCGGCGTGCTGGGAACCCAGCGGCTGCTGGACACCCTGCAGGGCTTCGGGGAAGAGGTCTCGGCCCGCGCCCCGCTGCTTGCCGAGGAGCGACGGCTGCTGGTGGCGGCGCTGGGTCGGGCCCGGCGCCGGCTGCTGATCACCGCTGTCGACGGCGACGGGGACGGCGGCGCCGAGGAGCAGATCCCGTCGGAGTTCTTCGTCGAACTCACGGCCTGCGCCACCGGTGACGTGCCAACGGCACCGGCTGCACCGGTGGTTTCCCCGCCGGTGCTGTCCGCAGCCGGATTGGTGGGCCGACTGCGCGCCGTGGTCTGCGCACCGGAGGCAGCTGTAAGCGATTCCGAACGCGCCGACGCGGCAACGCAATTGGCGCGGCTCGCCCGGGCCGGGGTGCCCGGCGCCGACCCGCAGAGCTGGTACGGCGCGGCACCGCTGAGCACCGAGGAGCCGCTGTGGCACCCCGGCGGCGGACCGGTCACCCTGTCGCCGTCGGCGCTGCAGAGCCTGTTGGACTGCCCGCTGCGCTGGTTGGCCGAACGCCACGGCGGGACCGATGGCCGCGACCTGCGCTCGACGATCGGATCGGTGGTACACGCGCTGGTCGCCGAATCGGCGGGCAGCCCGCAGGAACTGCTCGCCGAGTTGGACCGCGCCTGGCAGCAGCTGCCGTTCGCGTCGCAGTGGTATTCGGCCAACGAACACGACCGGCATCGCGCCATCATCGAGGCTTTCCTGGCATGGCGGGCGCAAACCCGTGGCGAGCTCACCGAAGTCGGCACGGAGATCGCCTTCGATGGAGTGATCGACGCCGGTGATGACGGGGTGCGGCTACGCGGCCGGATCGACCGGGTCGAACGCGACGCCGCCGGCCGGCTGGTAGTCGTCGACGTCAAGACCGCGAAGACCCCGGCCAGCAAGGACGACGCACAACAGCACGCACAGCTGGCCGTCTACCAATTGGCGGTCGAGGCCGGGCTCATCGGGCCCGACGAGCAACCCGGTGGCGCCCGCCTGGTCTATCCCGCCAAACCCGGACCGGTCGGCGCCACCGAACGCGAACAGGATCCCCTCACGCCCGACACCGGTGGGCAATGGCGGGAGCGGATCGGGCAGGCGGCCGCGGCCACCGCCGGGCCGCAGTTCACCGCCCGCGTCAACGACGGCTGCCGGCACTGCCCGGTCCGGCCGATCTGCCCCGCCCACAACGGCGGGTGCGGGGGATGAGAAACCGCTACGACCCCGCCGAACTGGCGGCCGCGCTCGGGTTACACCAACCCACCGAGGAGCAGGCCGCGGTCATCGCCGCCCCGCCGGGTCCCCTGGTGGTGATCGCCGGCGCGGGCGCCGGCAAGACCGAGACGATGGCTGCCCGGGTGGTGTGGCTGGTTGCCAACGGCTATGCCCACCCCGGCCAGGTCCTCGGGCTGACCTTTACCCGCAAGGCGGCCGGCCAACTGCTGCGCCGGGTGCGATCCCGGCTGGCGCGGTTGGCCGGTGCGGGACTGGTGGCGGCCGAACCGAACCAACCCGGCGGTTCGGCGAGGCTCGATGGTGCCCCGGCGACAACACCTGTGGTGAGCACCTACCACGCCTTCGCCGGCGCGCTGCTGCGCGAGCACGGGCTGCTGCTCGGAATCGAGCCCGACACCCGGCTGCTCACCGAGACCGGCTTGTGGCAGTTGGCGTTCGACGTGGTCAGCGGTTATCCGGGGGAACTGCACACCGACCGGGATCCCGCCGCCGTCACCGCGATGGTGTTGCGGCTGGCCGGGCAACTGGCCGAACACCTGGTGGACACCGACGCCCTGCGCCACACCCACCTGGAATTGGAGCGGTTGGTGCACACCCTGCCGCCGGGCCCTCGCCAGCGCGCCGAACCCACCCAGTCGCTGCTCAAGATGCTCGATACCCAGACCGAACGTGCCGAGCTGGTGCCGCTGATCGACGCCTTGCACCAACGCATGCGGACGGAACGGGCCATGGACTTCGGGGCACAGATGGCCACGGCCGCTCGGCTTGCGCAATCCAACGAGGCCGTCGGCGCGCGGTTGCGCGCCACCTACCGGGTGGTGCTGCTCGACGAGTATCAGGACACCGGTCATGCCCAGCGCATCGCCTTGTCGTCGCTGTTCGGCGGCGGCGCCGACGATGGCCTGGCGTTGACCGCGGTGGGCGACCCGATCCAGTCGATCTACGGCTGGCGCGGCGCCTCGGCAACCAACCTGCCCCGATTCGCCACCGACTTCCCCCTGTCCGACGGCAGCCCGGCACCCACCCTGGAGTTGCGGACCAGCTGGCGCAACCCGCCGGAAGTGCTGCAACTGGCCAACGAGATCTCCGCTGAGGCACGTCAGCGCTCCGTCACGGTGCAATCGCTGCGGCCGCGCCCGGCCGCGCCCCCCGGTGACGTGCGGGTCGCGCTGCTGTCCGACGTAGTCGCCGAGGACGAGTGGGTCGCCGAGGCATTGCAGCGGTGCTACCGGCAAGCCGATACCGACGGCGTGCCCCCGCCCACGGCCGCTGTGCTGGTGCGGCGCAACGCCGATGCCGCGCCACTGGCCGAGGCGATCCGCGCCCGAGGTATCCCGGTGGAGGTGGTCGGGCTGGCCGGACTGCTGTCGGTGCCGGAGGTTGCCGATCTGGTGGCGATGCTGCGACTGATCCAGGAGCCGACCGCCGGCGCCGCGGCGATGCGGGTGCTGACCGGCCCACGATGGCGGCTCGGCGCCGCCGATCTGGCCGCGCTGTGGCGGCGCGCCGCCGAGCTGGCCCGGCCCGAACAGTCGACCGCGCCGGTCTCGGCTGCCGAGATCGCTGCACCGGCCGGGCCCGATTCCGATACCGCGTGTCTGGCCGACGCGCTCGCCGATCCCGGACCGGCAGAGCGCTATTCGGCCGTCGGGTACCGGCGCATCGTCACCCTTGCCGAGGAACTGACCCTGCTGCGCGGGCACCTGTGGCATCCGCTGCCCGACTTGGTCGCCGAGGTACGTCGGGTGCTCGGCCTGGACTGCGAGGTACTCGCCGCGCAGCCGGTGGCGGCAAGTGCGGCCGGCACCGAACAGCTGGACGCCTTCGCCGACGTGGTGGCAGGCTATGCGGACGGCGCCGGGGCGCCCGCCGCTCTGCCAGGTCTGCTGGGTTACCTGGACGCCGCCGCCGTGGTGGAGAACGGGCTGGCGCCGGCAGCACCGGCGGTCGCTGCCGACCGCGTCCAGATCCTCACGGTGCATGCCGCCAAGGGACTGGAATGGCAGGTGGTCGCGGTACCGCACCTGGTGGCGCGGGTTTTCCCGTCGACCGCGTCGCGACGCAGCTGGCTCTCCGATGCCGCCGAACTGCCACCGCTGCTGCGCGGCGACCGGGCGCAGCCCGGCGGTTCAGCGAGGCTCGACGGAGGAGAGGCGAAGCTGGGACCGGGCGATCATGGCGTCCCGCTGCTCGACACCGGCGCGGTCACCAACCGAAAGCAATTGTCCGACGCCATCTCCGAACACCAGCGCCGCCTGGATCAGCGGCGGGTCGACGAAGAGCGCCGGCTGCTCTACGTCGCCGTCACCCGCGCCGAGGACACCCTGCTGGTCTCTGGCCACCACTGGGGCCAGGGCGAGACAAAGCCGCGCGGCCCGTCGGACTTCCTCACCGAGATCAAGGCGGTGATGGATCGCTCGGCCGAGGCCGGGACGCCTTGCGGATCGGTCGAGCGCTGGGCGGAGGCGCCGGCCGATGGAGAGAAAAATCCGTTGTGCGACACCGTAAACGAAGGAACCTGGCCAGTCGACCCGCTGACCGGCCGGCGCGGTGATGTCGAACGCGGGGCCGCACTGGTCGCCGCCGAGTTGCAGGCCGGCGACCCCCAGGACGGCGCAGCCTCGGTCAGTTCGTGGGCCGCCGATGTCGACGCGCTGTTGGCAGAGCGAGCCACGACCGCCACGCAGCAGGCCCGCACCCTGCCCACCCAGCTCTCGGTGAGCGGCCTGGTGGAGTTGAGCCGCGACCCCGCCGGCGCAGGCCAGCGCCTGAGTCGCCGGCTTCCGGCCCGGCCGGACCCGCATGCGTTGTTGGGCACTGCCTTTCACGACTGGGTCCAGCGACTCTATGGGGCCGAGCGGCTTTTCGAGCTCGAAGATCTGCCCGGCGCGGCCGACGCCGACACCGCCCGCGCCGATGCGCAGGAGCTGGCACGTCTGCAGGCGGCTTTCCTGGAATCGCCGTGGGCGGCCCGTACTCCCACCGCCGTTGAGGTGCCGTTCGAGATGGCTATCGGCAGCCGGGTGGTGCGCGGCCGGATCGACGCGGTGTTCGCCGATCGCGACGGTGGCGTCACCGTGGTGGACTGGAAGACCGGTGCGCCGCCCGATGGGCCCGAGGCACGCCGGCACGCCGCCGTACAGCTCGGCGTCTACCGATTGGCCTGGGCCGCGTTGACCGGCTGCCCGGAATCACAGGTGCGAGCCGCCTTCCACTACGTGCGCACCGGGGCCACCGTCGTCGTCGAAGAACTGCCCGAACGGGCTGAGCTCGCCGCGCTGCTCAACAGCTGAGGACACGTGTGGTTACAGTGGGTCCGTGCGTCAGGTGCGACCGATGACCGCCCGTCGTGGCGGGAGCTAGCTGGCGGCGGTTGCGTCGTCTCGACGAGACGCTGACCGCCCAACCCAGCCACGCGCTTGTCGGGGTGCTGCGCATCCCTCATGGGCAATACAGCCCCGGTCGCATCGTCTACCGGCGCACCGCCATTGCACTGGCGGCGCTGCTGGTGTCCACGCTGCTGGTCTACGTCGACCGCGACGGCTACCAGGACGTGCAAGGCGACCGGCTGAGCTTCCTGGACTGCCTGTATTACTCGGCGGTGACGCTGTCGACCACCGGGTACGGCGACATCACGCCGGTCACCGAGTTCGCCCGCATGATCAACGTCACGATCATCACTCCGCTGCGGATCGCCTTCCTGATCTTGCTGGTCGGAACGACCGTGGAGGCGTTTACCGAGACTTCCCAGCAGGCATTCCGCATTCAGCGTTGGAGGAAAAGAGTGCGCGACCACACCATCGTCATCGGGTACGGAACCAAGGGAAAGACCGCGATCGCCGCGATGCTCGGCGACGACGAGACCACCCCCAGCGACATCGTCGTGGTGGACAACGACCGTGCCGTGCTCGAGCGCGCCAAGAGCGCCGGGCTGGTGACGGTCGACGGCGACGCGACCCGATCGGACGTACTGCGGCTGGCCAGCGCCCAGCGTGCATCGGCGATCGTGGTGGCCACCGGCTCGGATGCCACCGCCGCCTTGGTCACCTTGACCGCCCGCGAGATCGCGCCACAGGCCACCATCGTGGCGGCCATTCGGGAGGCCGAGAACCAACATCTGCTGGAACAGTCCGGCGCCAACTCGGTGGTGGTGTCCTCCGAAACCGCCGGACGGCTGCTCGGCATCGCCACCACCACGCCCAACGTGGTCGAGATCATCGAGGACTTGCTCACCCCGGACGCCGGCTACGCCATCGCCGAACGCGAGGTGGAACAGCAGGAAGTCGGCGGATCGGCCAAACATCTCAACGAGATTGTCCTCGCCTTGGTCCGCGAGGGGCGGCTGCTGCGACTGGATGCACCCGAGGTCGATGCCATCGAGGCCGGCGACCGGTTGCTCTACGTGCGTACGGTGACCAACCAGTGACGAGCGCAAGCGCGGCGACGCCGGACGCGGCGAGTCGACACGGGGTGCAATGATGGGCAACTTTCAGCTGCGCCAGGTGCCCCTGCTCTCGCGGGTTGGGGCGGATCGCGCCGACCAGTTGCGGACCGACACCGACGCGGCCGTCGCCGGGTGGTCGTCTGCCGCGCTGCTGCGGGTCGATCCCCGCAACCAGGTCTTGGTCGCCGCCGGCCGGGTGGTGCTGCAAGAGGCCCGGGAAGTGGGCGATACACCGCCATCGGATGCTGTGTTTCTGGGCCGTGTCGAGGACGGTCGACACGTCTGGGCCATTCGCGGCGCGCTGCAGGCCCCGGCCGGTGCCGACGTCTCGGTGCTGGACATCCGTGCCACCGGCGACATCTTCGACGACGTCAGCGCCCAATTGGTGTCGTCGGCCATCGCGCTGCTGAATTGGCATGACAATGCCAGGTTTTCGGCCGTCGACGGCACGCCGACCAAGCCGGTGCGCAGCGGCTGGGCGCGAGCCAATCCGGTCAGCGGCGTCGAGGAGTTCCCGCGCATCGACCCGGCGGTGATCTGCCTGGTGCATGACGGCGACGACCGTGTGGTGCTGGCCCGCCAGCACAACTGGCCGGTCCGGATGTTCTCGCTGCTGGCGGGCTTCGTCGAGGCCGGCGAGTCGTTCGAGACCTGCGTGGTTCGTGAGGTGCACGAAGAGGTCGGGCTGACCGTGCGCGATGTGACCTATCTGGGCAGCCAGCCGTGGCCGTTCCCGCGGTCACTGATGGTCGGCTTCCACGCCGTCGCCGACCCGGGCCAGACCTTCGTGTTCAGCGACGGCGAGATCACCGAGGCGGCCTGGTTCACCCGTGACGAGGTGCGGGCCGCGCTGTCCGCCGGGGCGTGGAACAGCGGCGACCCGGATGCCAAACTGCTGCTGCCCGGGTCGATCTCGATCGCTCGGACCATTATCGAGTCGTGGGCCGAATCGACCTGACGGATCTAGCCGCCCAGGCGCTCCAGCTTCGCCTTGACCTCACGTCCGGTCGGGTTCGTCAGCGTCGAGCCGTCGGCGAAGCGCAGCGTCGGCACCGTGCGGTTGCCGCCGTTGGCTGAGCTGACGAATTCCGCCGCCGTCGGGTCCAGCTCGATGTCGATCTCCTCGTAGTCGATCTCGAGCTTCTTCAACGACGCTTTGAGCTGCCGGCAGTAGCCACACCATTGGGTCGTGTACATGACGAGCTGGTTCATAACTCCCCAAACCTAATAGGTCACCCGATGATTCCCGAATCGGCGTCCGGGGCCGTCGGGGGTGCCTGCCAAGATGGACGCCATGGATGCGCTGATCGCCGGCCTGGACGAGGAGCAGCGTGCTGCGGTGCTGGCGCCGCGTGGCCCGGTCTGCGTTCTTGCCGGCGCCGGGACCGGCAAGACCCGCACCATCACCCACCGCATCGCCCAGCTGGTCGCCGGGGGGCACGTTGCGCCCGGACAGGTGCTGGCGGTGACGTTCACCCAGCGTGCCGCCGGCGAGATGCGGTCGCGGCTGCGTGCCCTGGGTTCGGCGGCCGGCGCGGGAGCGGCCGCCGGGGTGGGCGGAGTTCAGGCGCTGACGTTCCACGCGGCCGCCCGGCGGCAGTTGCGTTATTTCTGGCCGCGGGTGGTCGGCGCCACCGGTTGGGAACTGTTGGACCGCAAGTTCGGGGTGGTCGCCCGCGCCGCCGGCCACGCCGGCCTGCGGTTGAGCAATGACGACGTCCGCGACGTGGCCGGCGAGATCGAGTGGGCCAAGGCATCGCTGATCGGGCCGGAGCAGTATCCCGAGGCGGTGGCCGCGGCCGGCCGCGACACCCCGCTGGACGCCGCGAAGCTGGCCGACGTCTACGCCGGGTATGAGGCGCTGAAGGCCCGCGGCGAAGTGGCGATGCTCGACTTCGACGACCTGCTGCTGCACACCGCCGCCGCCATCGAGAATGACGCGGCGGTGGCCGCCGAATTCCGGGACCGCTACCGCTGCTTCGTCGTCGACGAATACCAGGACGTCACCCCGCTGCAGCAGCGGGTGCTGTCGGCTTGGCTGGGGGAGCGCGACGATTTGACCGTGGTCGGCGACGCCAACCAGACCATCTATTCGTTCACCGGTGCCTCGCCGCGCTATCTGCTGGACTTCACCCGCCGGTTCCCGGACGCCGCGCTGGTGCGCCTGGAGCGCGACTACCGGTCCACCCCCGAGGTGGTGTCGCTGGCCAACCGGGTGATCGCCGCCGCGCGTGGGCGGGTGTCCGGCAGCAAACTGAAGCTGATCGGTCAGCGCGAACCCGGCCCGGCGCCGGTCTTTCGGGAGCATCCCGACGAGGTCGCCGAGGCCGCGGCGGTAGCCAAATCCATCGCCCGGCTGATCCACGACGGCACCGCTGCGGCCGAGATCGCCGTGCTGTATCGGATCAACGCGCAGTCAGAGGTCTACGAGGAGGCACTGACCGAGGCCGGCATCGCGTATCAGGTGCGCGGCGGGGAGGGTTTCTTCACCCGCCAGGAGATCCGCCAGGCGCTGATCGCCTTGCAGCGGGCGGCGGAGCGCGGAGCGGACGGGCCGCTACCCGAGGGCGGCTATCGCCAGCGCGGCGAAGCCGGGCGCAGCGGGTCGCCGCTGTCGGAAATCGTGCGCGGTGTGCTGGAACCGCTCGGTCTGACCACCGAACCACCCAGCGGGGCCAAGGCGCGCGAACGCTGGGAGGCCCTCGGTGCACTGGCCGAACTTGTCGACGACGAGGTGGCGCAACGCCCCGACCTCGATCTGCCCGCGCTGTTGACCGAACTGCGGATGCGCGCTGACTCTCGTCACCCGCCGACGGTGCAGGGCGTCACCTTGGCGTCACTGCACGCCGCCAAGGGGCTGGAGTGGGACGCGGTGTTTCTGGTCGGTCTCGCCGACGGCACCCTGCCCATCTCGCACGCCCTGGCGCACGGCGCGGACAGCGAGGCAGTCGAAGAGGAACGCCGACTGCTCTACGTCGGCGTCACCCGGGCCCGGATCCACCTCACGCTGAGTTGGGCGCTGGCCCGCGCCCCCGGCGGGCGGGCCGGCCGCAAGCCGTCGCGTTTCCTCAGCGGTATTGCCCCGCAGGCCGACGCCACTGCCACCCCCGGCAAGCGACGGGCTCGTGGTGCCCCGAAGTACTGCCGCGTCTGCAATAAGGCGCTGGCCACTCCGGCGGCCATCATGCTCAGCCGCTGCGAGACCTGCGCTGCCGACGTCGACACCGAGCTGCTGGTGGCGCTCAAGGACTGGCGCCTGCGCACCGCAACCGAGCTGAAAGTGCCGGCTTACATCGTCTTTTCCGACAACACCCTGACCGCGATCGCCGAGATGCTGCCCGGCGACGAGGCCGCCCTGGTGGCCATCCCGGGCATCGGCGCGCGCAAGCTGGAACAGTTCGGCCCCGACGTGCTGGAACTGGTCCGCAACCGGGGTTGAGCCGCCGCGGGCGGTAATTCGGTTGTGGATCGGTGGGCCGAGCGGCTAGCCTCGGAACCCATGACCACGATCAACGTCCTGCGGGTAGCCGGCGCGCGCCATGCCGCCGCTGCCGAGGCGGCGGCGCGCCATGCCGCCGCCGCCGTAGACGCGTCCGTGCATCGGGGTTCGCCCTAACAGCAGCCCCATCCCCGATGGCCACGGACCCGACCAGGATCCGTGGCCATTTTTTCGCTCGGCGGCCCGCCGACCGGCCCGGATCCGAACCCCACGAACCGACCGGAAAGCAGATACATCATGTCGAGAACCCTCAAGTTGCCGTGTAAGAGCGATCCCGATCTGTGGTTCGCCGACGACCCGGCCGATCTGGAGCGGGCCAAGGCGCGCTGCGCTCAGTGCCCGATCCGCCAGCAGTGCCTGGCAGCGGCGTTGCAGCGCGCCGAGCCGTGGGGTGTGTGGGGCGGCGAGATCCTCGACCGGGGCAGTGTCATCGGTCGCAAACGGCCTCGTGGCCGCCCCCGTAAGGAGCCGGTGGCCGCGTGAGCGGCCGCAGCATCAGGACGAGGGACTGGCCGCGGCGTCTTCGGGGTCGGTGAAGCCCGGCACCAGTTCCTCGGAAAGCCGCTTGATCGGCACGTGGGCATCGAGCTGGCACATGATCGCCGTGGTCGACCCGAGCACCCGCATCGGCATCGCGAGCTTGGGCGGCAGATCCAGCTGGCGGGCGGTCTTGAGCTGCTCGACCGGCCGCTCCAGTTGCTTGCCGGCCATCCGCATCAGCCACTTGCGGGTGTAGTGGAACACTTCGACTTCCACCGGCTCGACGTGCTGGCGCAGCATCTCGTCGATCTCGCGCACCGAGACGGTCTGGCCCTTCTGGATGAAGCCGCCCTGGCGCATGGTCTCGATGACCTTGTCGTAGTCCTTGTCCCGGGCGTAGCGCACCGCGGCGCCCAGTTCCGGCGGGAAACCGCCGGGCATCGGTGCCACCGCGCCGAAGTCGATCACGCCCATCCGGCCGTCCGGCATCAGCATGAAGTTGCCGGGGTGAGCGTCGCCATGGATCAGTTCCAGCCGGCGCGCCGCGTCCCAGGTGAATTCGGCCAGCCGGGTTCCCATCAGGTCACGCTGCTCGACGGTGCCGTTGCGGATGATCTCGGCCATTCCGACGCCGTCGATCCACTCCTGGATCACCGTTTTGGGGGCGCTGGCCACCACGTTCGGAATCTGGAAGTGCGGGTGGCCGGCGTAGGCCTTGGCGAAGATGCGCTGGTTGTCGGCTTCGAGCCGATAGTCCAGCTCCATCTCGGTGCGCTCGATGAGCTCGTCGACGACGCCCTTGACGTCGACGCCGGGTGCCAGCTGTTTGAAGACGCCGGTCAACCGCCGGATCGTCTTGAGGTCGGCCCGCAGCGCCTCGTCGGCGCCGGGGTACTGGATCTTGACTGCGACGGGACGGCCGTCGGCCCACACCGCCTTGTGCACCTGGCCGATGCTGGCCGAGGCGATGGGGGTGTCGTCGAAGTCGGTGAACCGTTCCCGCCACTTGGTGCCCAGCTGTGCGTCGAGCACCCGGTGCACCTTGTCCGCGGGCAGCGGCGGTGCGTCCTTCTGCAGCTTGGTCAGCGCCTCCCGGTAGGGCTCGCCGAATTGCTCGGGGATGGCCGCTTCCATCACCGACAGGGCCTGGCCCACCTTCATGGCGCCGCCCTTGAGCTCACCGAGGACGGTGAACAACTGGTCGGCCGCCTTCTCCATGAGTTCGGCGGTGACCTCGTCCTTGGACTTGCCGGTCAGCCGTTTCCCGAGCCCGAGTGCTGCCCGGCCGGCGAAGCCGACGGGCAGGCTGGCCAGCTTCGCATTGCGCGCTGCGCTTCCGCGTTTGATTTCTGACACCTGTCCATCATCCATGACGTCGTTGTGGTGCCGGTCACCGCGGTGACAATCTTCAGTGCCGATCCAGGCCTCGGCAATCGCATAGCGGGTGCCGGACCCAGCGCCTGGTCACGATCGATCCGGCGGCCAGGTCCAGCTCCAGGGTGGCGTTCAGCGTCGGGGGAGCGGCCAGGCCCGCACCGGCTGCCGTCCCGCGCACTGCCGCGATCACCCGGTCGACTTGGCCCAGTGCCAAAGCC
Organism: Mycobacterium sp. SMC-19; assembly: GCF_045310815.1. NCBI lineage: Bacteria > Bacillati > Actinomycetota > Actinomycetes > Mycobacteriales > Mycobacteriaceae > Mycobacterium > Mycobacterium sp. SMC-19. Next base: position 19,906 of record NZ_JBJIAM010000005.1, read on the forward strand.
GCCGTTGCCAGCACGGTGGCCCGGTCGACGTGGGCGACGGTATGACGTAGTTGCGCGGCCACCGCGGGCCACGCGGCGTCCCGGTCCCGCCGGTGCAGGTCGGCGCACCCCAGGCAGCTGGTGACCCCCGGCAAGACCAGCGGGCCGACCACTCCGGTGCCGTCGCGCACCCGCACCGGCAGGTGCGGTACCCGCTCGGCGTGCAGTTCACGTATCAGCCTGGGGTCGGAGACCAGGTAGTCCGCCAGCACCACCAGATCGGTCCCGGCGGTGCTCACAACGGCGTGCGGATGACTGCTGTGCTGGACCACGGCGCTCGAGCAGCGCAGCGATTCGACCAGCAGATCCGACAAGGGGCCGCGGCCGTGCACCCGCAGCGAGACCGTGCGGCACTGACGGCGCGGCCCGGCGCCGCGGACTGCGACACCCGCCGTCACCAGCGCGGCTAACAGGGCGTCCAGCTCCGCGGTGTCCACCGCGCCGTGTTGGGCGGCTTCGTGGTGCAGCGCGGCGCCGGTGGTCGGGATCTGCATCACGCGCAGGACAGTGGCCAGCGCGGCCGTGCTCAGCCCCCGTGGCGGCTGCACCAGCACGGCGCGCCGCGGATCCCAGCCGACCTGCACAGCACCGTCGGGGCGCAGCAACACCGGCAGAGCCGGATCGAGGGTGTAGGTGGCGGTCTCGGAACCAACCCTTCTCACGCACGCGACCCTGCCATGCCGGGTGGCAACAACCCTCCCGTCATCCACAGGGGCGCGCAACGATGCGCCGGGCGGCCTCCACAGCCGCGCCGCGTTGGCGTGCGATGACGGTGCGGTCGGTGAGGGTTTCGTAGGGGTCGGGGGAGTGGGCCCAGGCCAGGCCGATCCCGAACAGCAGGGCCAGCAGATCGAGGGGTTCAAAGGAGCTGTCGACGTGCCCGTCGGCCTGGGCGGTTTCGATGGCGGTGATCGCGTGCTCGAAGATCGCCTGCCCGTCGGCGTGGGGCTCGTCGAGGGCCAGGCCTTCCAGGCGCGCCCAGGTGATCATGCGAAGGTGCTCGGGGCGGCCTCTGCCCAAATCGTAGACGTCGCCGGCGAATTCGGGCACCGCGTCGGGCCGAAGAGTGACCGACCGATAGAAGGCCGCCACGTCGGTGGCCACCACTTCTCGGAACAGTGCTTCCTTGTCGCCGAAGTGGGCGTAGAGACGTTCCTTGCTGGCGTGCGCCTCGCGGGCGATGCGGTCGATGCGCGAGCCGGCAAGCCCATGGCGAGCGAACTCGACGCGGGCGGCGTCCAATATCTGGTCACGCAGTTCGGTGGCGCTCCTCCTCACAGCAAGATCATAACCATACGAACTAGTTCGTTCTGTAATGTGAGGACATGCACGTGCTCCATGACACTGACGCGATCCTGAACCACCCGCCGCGAGTCGAGGCCATGCGGCGGGCGGTGGAGGCCGTTGCCGACGCGGTCACACCCGTCGTCGAGGCATACCGACCCTACGTCGAGGGGCTCGACAACCTACCCGCCGATGGCCGATTTCTCTTGGTAGGCAATCACACTCAGGTCAGTGTGGAAGCCCTGTTGATTCCGTTCCATGTTCGGCGGGCGATCGGCAAACGAGTCCGGCCACTGACCGACCGGCAGTTCGGGCGCATGCGGGGCCCGGCGCGGGATCTACTCGCCGCTGCGGGGGCGCTGGTAGGCGCGCCCGAACCCGTCCGCGAACTGATGCGCCGAGGCGAGCCCATTCTGGTGTTCCCCGGAGGCGGTCGCGAGATTCCCAAATTCAAGGGGGAGGAGTACACGCTGCGCTGGCAGGGCCGGGCCGGTTTCGCCCGCCTCGCAGTCGAACACGACTATCCGATCGTGCCCGTCGGATTGGTCGGTGGCGATGACGTCTATCGAAGTCTGAGTCGTCGCGGTGGCAGCTGGGAGCGCTTCAGCACGGCTGTTTCCCGCCGGCTTTCAGGCCCGCCGGACATGGCCATCCCCCTGCAGCACGGCATCGGCCCCACCCTTATCCCGCGCCCGCAGCGGATGTACTTGCGCTTCGGCGCCCCCATCGACACCAGCAAGCCCGACCGCGTCTCGAGCGAGAAATGGGTTGCCACCGTGCGGGAGTCGACTCAGCAGTCGCTCGAGCGGATCTTGGCCGAGCTGCTGGACGTCCGCGCCGAGGATCCCTACCGGCACCTCAATCCGTTAGCTTGGCGGCACGCAGTCTCACCACCAGTACCTAACTGATCTGGCGGCCGCGACTCAGTCGTCGGTGTCGTCGCCTTTGTTGCCGGCCTCGCGCTGGAACTCCGCAATCGCCTGGTCGATGGCCGAGTCGACGTCGCTGGAGCCACCGATGATCCGGTCGATGAACGCGGCCGGCTCGTCGAGATCGGAGGACTCGGGCAACAGGTCGGGGTGCTGCCACACCTTGTCGCGAGCGTCGGATCCGACCGCCGTGGTCAACCGCTCCCACAGCACGGCGGCCTCGCGCAGCTTGCGCGGTCGCAGTTCCAGACCAACCAGGGTGGCGAACGTCTGCTCGGCCGGGCCACCGGTGGCCCGTCGCCGGCGCAGCATCTCCGAGAGTGCGGCGGTGCCCGGGATGCGGTCGCCCAGCGCCGCATTGACCACGGTCTGCACCCAGCCCTCGATCAAGGCCAGCAGGGTCTCGAGGCGCTCCAGTGCGGCGAGTTGCTCCGGAGTCGACTTGGGCTCGAACACGCCTTGGTTGAGCAGCTCGTTCATGGCCGAGGGGTCGGTCATCGCCGCCGGATCGAAGCCCTGCGCCAGTTCCTCGATGCCCCGGATGTCGATCTTCATCCCCCGGGCGTAGGCCTCCACAGCGCTGAGCAACTGGTTGGACAGCCACGGCACGTGGGTGAACAACCGGTGGTGGGCGGCCTCGCGGGCGGCCAGGAAGGTGACGATCTCACTGCGCGGCTGTTCCAGCCCGCCGGCCAATTCCTCGATCGCACCGGGCAGCAGCGCGGCCACCCCGCTGGGGCCCAGCGGCAGGCCGATGTCGGTCGAGGTCAGCACCTCTCCGGACAGCCGTCCCAGCGCCTGGCCCAATTGGGAACCGAACGCCAACCCGCCCATCTGCGACATCACCGACAACAGTGGGCCGGCCATGCTCTTGGCCTCTTCCGGCAGTGCCGACGCCCACACCGACGAAACCTGTTCGGCCATCGGGTCGCACAGTCGCTGCCAGGTGGTCATGGTGTGCTCGACCCAGTCCACGGGCGTCCAGGCGACCCCGCTGGTGGTGCCGGCCGGTAGCGAGGTGGCGCCGTCGAGCCAGGTCTCGGCCAGGTGCACCGCGTCGCCGATGGCGGTCGCGGTCGACGCGGTGACGGGCGAGACCGAACCGATGGACTTGGTCGCGACCTGTCGTGCCAGGTCGTAGTTGACCGGCCCGGCTGGTCGGCCGTCGGCACTCACCCGGCCGGCGCCGCTGAACATCTGCCCGAGCTGGGTGAAAACCTGACCCAGATCGGCCATGTTGAAGCCAGCACCCATACCGAACGGGTCGGTGGGCCCGGAGCCTCGCTCGCGGTCGGGGTCGTCCCCGGAAGAGAAACCGAAGGGCAGATCAGCCATAGACACAACCGTACTCACCGGCAACCTCCGGCGGTACGACACGCCGCCACCGGCGGTCGGGCCGTTACCGCCTGGGCGGCGGCCGTTTACCATACCCGGGGTGAACAGGCGGATTCTGACGCTGTTGGCGGCTGTGCTGCCGGTGATCGCATTCGGCGTGCTGCTGACGGCGGTGACGGTGCCGTTCGTGTCCTTGGGGCCGGGACCCACGTTCGACACCCTCGGGATGATCGACGGCAAGCAGGTGGTCGACATCGAGGGGACCACCACGCACCCGACGACCGGTCACCTCAACATGACCACGGTGTCCCAGCGCGACGGTCTGACACTGGGGGAGGCGCTGGCTCTGTGGCTGTCCGGACGTGAGCAGCTCATGCCTCGTGACCTGGTATATCCGCCCGGCAAGTCCCGTCAGGAAGTCGACGAGAGCAACGACGCCGACTTCCGTGCGTCCGAGCAGAGCGCCGAGTATGCCGCGCTGGGCTACCTGCGCTACCCGTCAGCGGTCACCCTCGCCGACGTCCACGACCCGGGACCGTCGGCCGGCGCGCTGCAGCGCGGCGATGCCGTGGACGCCGTGGACGGCGAACCGGTCTACACCGTGCAGCAGTTCACCGCGCGGCTGGCCGACACCAAGCCGGGCCAGACGGTTGTCATCGACTACCGGCGCAAGAACGCCGCGCCCGGTACGGCGCGGATTACGCTCGGAGAGAACAAGGACCGCGCCAACGGATTCCTGGGCGTGTCCGTCCTCGATGCGCCGTGGGCGCCGTTCACCATCGACTTCAACCTCGCCAACATCGGCGGCCCGTCGGCGGGGCTGATGTTCTCGCTGGCCGTCGTCGACAAGCTGACCACCGGCACCCTGGCCGGGCCGAATTTCGTTGCCGGCACCGGGGTCATCAAGGCCAACGGCCAGGTCGACTCGATCGGCGGGATCGCGCACAAGATGATGGCGGCCCGCGAGGCCGGCGCGACGGTGTTTCTGGTCCCGGCCGACAACTGCTACGAAGCCAGAAACGACGACAAGGGTCTGCAACTGGTCAAGGTCGACAACCTCGCCCAGGCGGTTGGCGCGCTGCGAACCATCACCGACGGAGGTCAGCCGCCCTCTTGCTGAGACTTCGTTGGCTACAGTGGGGCCGTCAGGAACAACTGAGCTAGGGAGCGTGGCACGTGGGGATGCGGCCCACCGCGAGGATGCCGAAATTGACCGCGCGCAGCCGGATCATGGTCGGCAGCGCGTTCGTCGTGATCGCGCTGCTGCTGGTGGGGCCGCGGCTGATCGACGGCTATGTCGACTGGTTGTGGTTCGGCGAGCTGGGCTACCGCTCGGTGTTCGTCACCACGTTGCTGACCCGGCTGATCACGTTCGTCGTGGTGACGCTGTTGGTAGGCGGAATCGTGTTCGCCGCGATGGCCACGGCCTTCCGGGTCCGGCCGGTGTTCGTCCCCAGCAACGGGGTCAACGACCCGGTGGCGCGGTATCGGACCACCGTGCTGTCGCGGCTGCGGCTGTTCGGATTCGGGATTCCGGCCGGCATCGGTGTGCTGGCGGGCATCGTCGCGCAGAGTTACTGGGTGCGCATCCAGCTGTTCCTGCGTGGCGGTGACTTCGGGATCAACGATCCGCAGTTCGGCAAAGACCTGGGCTTCTACGCCTTCGACCTGCCGTTCTACCGGCTGGTGGTGGGGCTGCTGCTGGCGACGCTGTGCCTGGCCACCATCGCCAACCTGACCACGCACTACATCTTCGGCGGTATTCGGCTGTCCGGCCGGGCCGGCGCCCTGAGCCGCCCGGCGCGCATCCAGGTGGTCAGCCTGATCGGCACCCTGGTGCTGCTCAAGGCCGGGGCCTACTGGCTGGATCGCTATGAGCTGCTCAGCCACACCCGCACCGGCAAGCCCTTCACCGGAGCCGGCTACACCGACATCAATGCGGTGCTACCGGCCAAGATGATCCTGCTGGCGATCGCCCTGATCTGCGCGGTCGCGGTGTTCTCGGCGATCGTGCTGCGCGACTTGCAGATTCCGGCGATCGGTTTGGTGCTACTGCTGCTGTCGTCGGTCGTGGTCGGCGCGGGCTGGCCACTGATCGTCGAACAGTTCAGCGTCAAGCCGAACGCGGCGCAGAAGGAAAGCGAATACATCTCCCGCTCCATCACGGCGACCCGCGCGGCCTATGGGCTGACCGAAGATGTGGTCACCTACCGGGACTACCGCGGTGATGCGCGAGCGACGGCCGCGCAGGTGGGCGCCGATGCGGCTACCACCTCCAACATTCGGCTGCTGGACCCGACCATCGTCAGCCCGGCATTCACCCAGTTTCAGCAGGGCAAGAACTTCTACTACTTCCCCGACCAGCTCACCATCGACCGGTATCGCGACGACGAGGGCCAGCTGCGTGACTACGTGGTCGCCGCCCGCGAGCTGAACCCGGATCGACTGATCGACAACCAGCGTGACTGGATCAACCGGCACACGGTGTTCACCCACGGCAACGGGTTCATCGCCTCCCCGGCCAACACCGTGCGCGGTATCGCCAACGACCCCAACCAGAACGGTGGATACCCGGAGTTCTTGGCCAACGTCGTCGGTGCCAACGGCGGTGTCGTCTCCGACGGGCCGGCCCGCCTGGACCAGCCGCGTGTCTACTACGGTCCGGTGATCGCCGACACCGTCGCCGACTACGCGATCGTCGGACGCAATGGTGCCGACCGCGAGTACGACTATGAGACCAACACCGAGACCAAGAACTACACCTACACCGGCGCCGGCGGTGTGGGCGTAGGAAATTGGTTGGCCCGCAGCGTATTCGCCGCGAAGTTCGCCGAGCGCAACTTCTTGTTCTCCAATGTGATCGGCGCGGACAGCAAGATCTTGTTCAACCGCGACCCGGCGAGCCGGGTCCAGGCGGTGGCGCCCTGGCTGACCACCGATTCGACGGTGTACCCGGCGATCGTCAACAAACGACTGGTGTGGATCATCGACGGCTACACCACGCTGGACAACTACCCCTACTCGGAGCTGACGTCTCTGTCGTCGGCGACCGCGGACTCCAAAGACGTGGAGTTCAACCGGCTGTTGCCGGACCGGCGGGTGTCCTACATCCGCAACTCGGTGAAGGCCACCGTCGACGCCTACGACGGAACGGTGAGCCTGTACGCCCAAGACGAGCACGACCCGGTGCTGCGGGCATGGATGAAGGTGTTCCCCGGAACGGTCAAACCGAAGTCCGACATCTCGCCCGAGCTCGCCGAGCACCTGCGTTACCCCGAAGACCTGTTCAAGGTGCAGCGCATGTTGCTGGCCAAGTATCACGTCAACGACCCGGTGACCTTCTTCTCCACCTCGGACTTCTGGGACGTGCCGCTGGACCCCAACCCGACCGCCAGCAGCTTCCAGCCGCCGTACTACATCGTCGCGAAAAACCTTGCCAAGGGTGATAATTCGGCGTCCTACCAGCTGACCAGCGCGATGAACCGATTCAAGCGCGACTATCTGGCCGCCTACATCAGCGCCAGCTCGGACCCGGACACCTACGGCAAGATCACCGTGCTGACCATTCCCGGGCAGGTCAACGGGCCCAAACTGGCCAACAACGCGATCACCACCGACACCACGGTCAGCCAGGACCTCGGTGTGATCGGTCGCGACAACCAGAACCGCATCCGGTGGGGCAATCTGCTGACTCTGCCGGTGGCACAGGGCGGTCTGCTCTACGTCGAACCGGTCTATGCCTCACCGGGTTCCAGCGACGCCTCGTCGTCGTACCCGCGCTTGATCCGGGTGGCGATGATGTACAACGACAAGATTGGTTACGGGCCGACGGTCTCTGACGCGCTGACCGGTCTGTTCGGACCGGGCGCGAGCGCGGCGGCCACCGACATCGCCCCCACCGAGAGTGGCGCGGCTGCGCAGGGGACACCGCCCTCGGCCACCCCGCCGGTGGCCGCGGTGCCCACGCCGCCGTCCGCCGAGGCCGGGCTGTCGCCGGCTAAAGCTGCGGCGCTGCGCGAGATCGAGGCGGCGCTCACTGCGGTGCGAGACACCCAGCATCGCGGCGACTTCGCGGCCTACGGTGCGGCGCTGCAACGCCTCGACGACGCGATGGCCAAGTTCAACAGCGCCAAATAGCGCGCGGTGCGCTCAGGCGCCGAACAACGCGGAGTGCATCAGCGTGCGTACGCATGCCTGCTCATAGGCCAGGTGGGGTGTGTCGGAGTGCTCCGTGACCGGGGCGGGCCGGTCGTAGTGCACCAGCCGGCCGATATCGACCACCAAGCCCATCGCGGCGTGTACCAGGAATCGGGCGGCTGTGGCGGTGAGTTCGGGCCGCACCGAGCGCAACAGCCCGACCCATGAGTCGATGGTGGAGCGTTGCACATTGCGCAGCAGCTTCCGGTCGGATCCGGACAGGTGGATCTGTTCGCTGTAGTAGATCGCCGCAAGCTCCGGGTTGGCGAACGAGGTGGCCACGTAGATGTCGATCAGTTGCGTCAGCGCTTCTCGCGGGTCGGGACCGTTGGTGTTGACCACCGACAGCTCCGCGGAGAGCCGGTCGGACGAGCGTCGTAGCGCGGTACTGAGGATGTCGGCCTTGCCGGGAAAATAGCGGTAGATACTCGAGATTCGCAGCCCGGCGGCCTTGGCGATCTGGGCCACGCTGGTTTCGCCGTAGCCCTGACGGTGAAACAGCACCATCGAGGCGTGCAGCACCGCTTCGTACATCCCGGCATCCGCGGTGAAGATGCGTGCTCCGGTGGCCCCGGTCGTAAAGTCTTCCGGCGCAGGCAGTTCGGTGTGCAGCAATGCCCACGACGCCGCGGTCAGCAGGTCGGTGATGTCGGTGACCGTGGCACGTAGGTGGTGGTCGGTGATGCCTCCGGCGACACTGAGCAACGCTGCCGAGAGCATCTGTCGGTGTAACAGGGGCGCCGCCGGCTGTAATTCGGCCAGCGGTTGCTGCAGGCGTTGGTTGACCAGCCGTAGTTGATCCAACAGCGCCGTGGCGTCGGGTTCGCGCAGATAGCGGGCCTGCCATCGGTACAGGCCGCCGGATTCTCGGTTGCGCAGTGCGACGTCGATCAGGGCGTGTATCAGCTGATCGAGCGCTGCCGCAGGGCCGGCCGCGGGGTCGGCAACGATGTCGGTGACGTCGACAAGTTGTTGGCTCAACGCCAGCACCGCGACGCGGAACAGGTCGTACTTACTGGCGTAGTGCCGGTAGAGGGCGGGGGCTGAGACACCGACCTCGGTGGCGATGTTCTCCACGCTGACCGCGTGATAGCCCAGGGTGCTGAACGATTCGGCGGCAGCCCGAGCGATCTGGTCTTTGCGATCTTTGGGGCGCCGTCGGGTCGTCCGTACGGTGTCAGCCACGCGTGGCGCCCAACGAGGTTGTCGGCTGGTGCTGTGCCGCGGTGCGAAGTGCGGCGCGCGCCCTGGCGTTCCAGTGGTGCCTGGGGGTCAGCGACGAGAGCTGAGTCAACCGGACGAACTGGCGCAGCGACCATCGGTCGGCCGCAGTGACGTCGACCCCGGTGAGCTCGCGGGCGCGGGGATGCTGCAGGGCGCGGATCGCGGGGCGGGGGACCGTGCGCATCCACCAATCGGTGGGAGCGAAGATCTGCTCGCGGAACGGCTCGAAATGGGCACCGGCCTTCAGGTGCGTTTGGCAATAGTCCTCGAAATACTCGACGAATTCCGGCCAGGTCGCAGGCATCGGCCGGGTCGATACGCCGTATCGGCGATACCAGGCACAGCACTCGGCATAGAGCTGCTCGTGTTCGTCGGCGTCGAGGGGCCGGATAAAGGTATTGACCATGACGACGAGGGACTCTACGTAAGCGCTGTGCTGAAAATGGAACAGGTCGGGGTTCAGCGCGTGGTACTTGTCGCCGAATTCGTCGACGCCCTTGACATGCTCATGGGCGAAGCGCATCTGGGGCCGCATGTCGAGGTCGGCGTAGGCGTAGTTGACGGCTTGGGTGAAGGTGCGCTTCTTGTGCAACCAGATGCGCTTGCGCATCAGGGCATGCTGGCTGATGCCGGCGGCGATACCGGGATGCAGCAGTAGCAGACACACCGCTCGGGGCAACACGAACAGGTAGCGGCGGTCGGCCAGGAAGTGCCACAGCAGGCTGTCGGGACCTAAGCCGTCATCGTGGTGGGTCGCCATGGTCAGATCAGCGACTTGTGCCGGCGGATGCGGTGGCGAACATCGGCCATCAGCACGTGGTAGTTGGCGGTCCGGATGAACCGGGGAATGAAGCGGTTGACAAACGACACGAACAGGAAGAGGTTCTCGAACTGGCGTTGTTCGGTGGGCGACCATTGCACACCGAGCAGCTTACGAAAGACCGGTGGCAGAAACCCGATCGTCAAGAACCGCAGCAGCGGCCCGAGGAGCACCCGAAAGATCGGGTTGACCATCTTCAGGTCGACCAACCGCATGAGGTAGTCGCGGACAGCGTCGTCCATCTCCAGAGTTTGGCAGGTGGTGTTCCAGTAGGTATCGAAGTCGGCGCGGGTGGGCGGCCATTGGTCATCGGTGACCTGCAAGGTGGTGCCGAGCGGCCAGGCGTGGTGGTAGAACGTCTCCGCCTGTTCCTCGGTCATCTTGCCGCGCAGCAGTTGGTAGGTGTCCTCGTAGAAGACGAACAGGCATGCGGCGACCCACAGTTGCAGATCGCGGTCGAAGGCGTTGTATTTGACCGGGCTGTCCGCCGTGGAGCGAACCTGCCGATGCGCGACGTTGACCGCGTCACGGTAGGCGCCACGTTCCTCCTCGGTGCCCAGCACCGCGACGGCCATGTACTGGGCCGTAGTGCGCAACCGCTTCCACGGATGTTCCATCAGCGAGCCGGATTCCACCCGACTCTCCACGACGCCGTAGCCGACTCCGGGAAGGCTCAACTGCATGATGACGTTGGCGGCTGCCGCCGCGGCCGACCAAAAATCCAGCGCCTCAGTCAGATCGACGGGGTCGTCGTCCCAACGCGGGGTGTAGCAGTCGACGTGAACCCGGGTTTCGGCGTTGGTGAGCATGCGATGCCGGGCCGGGTCCTGGCCGTGTTGTTCATGGCAGGTCGACATTTGAGCGATCCTCTCGATGCAGCGACATGTGCGGGCTATGGCCCGGCCAGATAGTGCGGGAGTTGGGCGAGTCCCCAGATCAGCCCGGCTGCCCCGATCAGGACACCGAAGAACAGCACGACCAGCACACCGGCGCGCAGTAGCCGGGCTTCGGGGGTGGCCAGGTAGCGCAGCATGCTCACGACCAGATCGATGATCCGCACCAGAAGCATCATCTCCAGCGTCCTCCTATCAGGGCCGGCCTCACGTTCCACCGTATTCCGGTCGCAGGGTGGGTGACAGCGACGCCAGCGGCACCCTGGCCACCACCGCCCCGCCATCCATGGACCACACGAACCGGTCAGCGGGCTGCGGGCTCTCTCGCAGGATCGGGGCGTCGGGCAGGTACAGCACCAGTTGGTCGGGGGTCAGTGCAAACGCCCGGTAGTCGCCGGTATATCCGCTGCCCTGTGGGTTGGGCTGAAATTCCTCGACGGTGAACGGGTAGGTGTTGGGCGCATGCGGGGGTGCCGCGGCGTCCAGTGCCGCCGGCAGCACCGGTGCCGCCGCGCCTGCGATGACGGTCATCGGGTCGATACCCGGCTTGAACAGGTCGCCAAGGGTCAGGCGGCGCCCGGTCGCAAGGTCGAATACGAACGTGCGGTAGGCGTTGTTGGCCTGCATCCCAAACGGTTCCAGGCATTCATGCACTACCAGCGACTGCACCGCGCCAGGCCCGGAGAAGCTCTCGTAGTAGGCGACGGCACTACTGTCCCGCATCGCCTCGCTGCCCGAACTGCGCCAGCCGCTCATCAGCCGGCGGTAGAAGTCACGCACGATCGGGCCGGCGGTGGCGTTGTCCAGCATTGCCTCGGGAAGGTCAAAGGCGATGTATCGCTCGGCCTTTCGGGACGACACAATCAGCGTCGTGCACCGCTGCCCGTCCCAGCTCGCCTGCAGATCATCGCAGAAGCTCGGCGCGGAGCCGGCGGCGGCCGGGGCCAGCACCGTGCTCGCGGTGGCCACCAGCACCACCAGGCCGCCCAAGGCTGCGCCGCTGCCCATCATTGTTGCTGTCCTGCCACGACATCGCTGACCAGCCAGCGCCCGGCGTCCTTGTGCAGGGTGAGCGCCATGGCGGTGACGTCGGGTGGCGCTTGGGCGATCTGTCCTCCGGCGGCCTTCTTCAGTGCCGCGCTGCTGAAGGTCTGTTCGACGAACAGCAGCACCGTCGCGTCGGTGGCGTCGGCTGACTTCACCGCGGCGTCGATGACGGTGCCACGAGTGGTCACCTGGTTGGCGATCAACATCGCGCGAAGCTCGGAGCTCTGCTTGGCGTAGCGGTCGTGGAATGTGCCGGTCGATCGGTCCAACAGCTCGATGATCTGCCGATCGACCGTGCCAGGGCTCGCTGTCGTCAGCAACTCCGCGTATTGCGTTGCGGCCTCGGAAGCCTCACGGCCGGCGAGTTTCGATCGATGCTGCTGGTAGAGCAGCCAGCTTTGGTATCCGCTGCCTGCGAGAACCCCGGCCGCGCACAGTATTGCGGCCAGCCGCATCGCACGCCGAAGCCGGCAGCGGTGCGGCGAATCGGTGGGACCCACCTGTGGTGCCTCAACGCTGGGTGCCTCAACGATGGTCATCTCGATGCCTTCGCTGTCAGGTCAGGTCGACCTGGCTGGCAAGCCAGCGGTGGTCGACGAGTTCCATGGTCATCTGGATTCGGTTGCGATCGATCCGTGGTTCGGATCGCACCGCGTTGGTGATGGATTGGTCCACGAACAACAACACCTCCACGCGGGTGGTGGTCGCGGACTTGACGGCAGCGTCCAAAACGATGCCCCTGCCGGTGGCCTTGTTGTCGATCAGGATCTGGCGTAACTGCTTGGCGCCCAAGCTGTAGGCGTCCTTGAACTGGCCGGTCGCGCCGTCGAACGCGCGGGCGTAGTTGCCGTCGATGTCGGCGGTGTCCAGGGTGGTCAGGGTGATCGCGTAGTCCTTGGCGGCCGCCAAGGCGACCTGCCCCGCGGCGGCGCGCGCATCGAGTTGATGCAGACGCCACCCGGCGTATCCCGAATAGGCCAGCGCCGCGATCAACACGGCGGACACCAGTGCCACCGTCGCTCGGTGCCGCCGCGTCGTCGGCTCCGAGGGTGGCGTGGGTTCGGGGTCGATATGGTCGGCAGCCTCGTCGTGTGCTGAATCCGTGTCGAGGTCCGTCTCGAGTTGTTCGTCGAGTTGGTCGAAGACGTCGGGGTCGGCTGTTTTTCCCATGGGGCTCGGCTTTCTCATCAATTGGGGATCCACGCGGGCAGCTGCGGACCGCCATCGGGAGTGGGCAAGGTGTAGGGCGGATAGACCGGAGGCGGCTCCAGGGTCGCCAGCGGGTCGTGGCCCGGGGGCGGCCCGGCGGTGTCATCACCGGGCGGGCGTGGCGCATTGCGGGCGCCGCGAACGAGCAGCGACGGGTCGTCGTCGGGGCAGTAGGTGTAGCGGTAGGGGGCAGGGAAATTCACCGCCGACGGCGGCTTGCGGGGCAGGTCGTAGTCGCAGCGATGCCTGGGGTAGATGTCGGCGATCACCCAGATGCCGCCGTCGTGCACGGTGCCGGCCAGGCGATCCACCAGCGAGCCGTGGTCGGGACGCCACAGGTCCTGTAGGGCGGGCACCCGCAGGAAGAAGATCTGCGACAGGGTGGTCAGATTGCCCAGCAGCGCGTAGACGTTCTCGCGGTTGTCGCCGATGAAGCTGTCGACCTGTCCCAGTTCGGTGCCGCCGAGTTCGACCAGGGTGCGGAATCCGCCGTCCATGGTGTTGACGCCGCCGAGGATCTGTTGCAGATCCATGCTGGTGCCGCTCAATCCCGGGGCGACGTCACTGAAGGTGGTGAACGTGATCCGGGTATTACGCAGCATGCTGACCGTCTCGGGCAGTACGCCGTCGAGGGTCGAGGCGAGTAGCACCGTGCCGTCCAACAGGGCGGACAGTTTCTTGCCGCCGTCCGGGCTGACCCGAAGCTCGTCGAAGACCGCCGTCAGCTTCTCGGCGTCGACCTGGCCCAGGGCCCCACGGCTGTCGTCGATGATCTGGGGCAGTGACACCGGCACGCTGGTCTGCTCCTGGCCGATGAGCGAGCCGTTGGTGAGGTAGGGGCCGTTCTCGTGCTCGGGGCGAAAGTCCAGGTATTGCTCACCGGCGACCGACAGTCCGGCCACCCGCACCCGGGTGTCCCGCGGGATGGACCGATCGGCCCGCAGCGCGACGACGGCCTCGGCTCCCGCCGCGGTCAGGTGCACATCGGTGACCCGGCCGATCGGGATGCCCCGCAACGTCACGTCTTGATTGACCAGCAGTCCGCCGGACTGCGGAAGTAGAACCCGGACCGAGATCGTCTTCTGCGCGGGGTTGATCCCGACCCCGAAGATCGTCACGTATGCCGCGGCCACCACCGTGGTCAGCGCCAATCCGATGCCGGACAACAGAATGCGCCGGCGGTGGCCGGCCTGTACCAGCCACACGCCCAGCCGGGCGAACAGGTCGAGCAGGTCGAGGAAGGGTCTCATCGCTGCGGTCCGTAGATCCGGGAGAGCAGCATGTTCCACTCGTAGCGGAGGTCGCCGATTATCAGATGCCAGTCGGTGCCGTCGGTCCAGTGGAATTCGGGATCGCCCGGGTAGTTCTTGTCGGGCCAGGGCACCAGGGTGATCTTGTCGATTTCTCCCTTGGTGTGCGCGGCGGTGCCGTTGAAGGTCTTCATCAAGATGCCCAGGAACCGGTTGAACGGCATCAGCGACAGCTCGGGGTCGACGGCGATCTCGTTGAACACTCCCGCCATTTTGTTCAGATCGGCGGTCAGGCTCCGGGTATCGGTGCCTTGCAGAGACGGGAAGCGGGACAGCTGACGGGTGATCCGCGCTCCGGTGTCGACCAGGTCGATCAGATCGGAGGTGTTGTCGGAGATGACGTTGAGGGCGGGCGCCAGGCGGGTGAGGGCATCGTCGAAGGTGTTCTGGCGCGCGGACATAGTCGCGGCCAGCTCCGAGGATCTCCGCAGCGTCAGATCCAACTGCTGCGACCGGGCGCTCATTCGGGACAACAGGGTCGCGGTCTGGTCCAGTAGCAGGCCGAGCTTCTCGCCTCGCCCGCCGACGGCCTTGCCCGCGCCGTTGAGCATGGACACCAGGTGGCGCACCGTGCCGCCGTTGACCAGCATCGCCATCGAGCTGATCAGTTCTTCGATGGTGGGAGCGTTGGCGGTTGATTCCAGGGGCAGTAGCGAGCCGTCGTGCAGCAGCGGGGCGTCCTCGGGCCGTTTCTTGTCGGGCCAGATCTGAACGAAGATGTCGCCGAGTGGGGTGGCCGAGCGTAGTTCGGCGGTGCTGCCGGCATACAGCGGTACGGCCGATTTGATCCGCATGGTGACGTAGGCGTTGAAGTCCTGCGCCCGAATGGATTCCACCTCACCGATCTGCGCCCCGTATAGCCGCACCTTGGCCTTCTCCGGAAGGTTCAGGGCGTCGGAGAAGACCGCGGTGATGGTGTAGTACGGCCCGCCGCCGCCGGGCGCGGGCAGGGCCACACTCTCCAGGTCCAGGCCGCATCCGACCGTCAGCAGTGCGGTCGCGATCGCCAGCGCCGCACGAGCCCCACGCACCCATCTCGTCGACCGCATCATGGCTGCGCACCGATCCCGTCCTGCATCAGATCGAGCATGCTGCCCAGCCCGAAGTCCGGCCCGTAGTCCTGCGCCGTTCCGGTCGCGCATGC
The DNA here is from genome assembly GCF_045310815.1 of Mycobacterium sp. SMC-19. NCBI lineage: Bacteria > Bacillati > Actinomycetota > Actinomycetes > Mycobacteriales > Mycobacteriaceae > Mycobacterium > Mycobacterium sp. SMC-19. The sequence goes on from NZ_JBJIAM010000005.1 coordinate 35,337, forward strand.
GAGCTGCTTGAGGCCCATCAGGTTGCAGACCTCCTTGCCGAACTGACTGTTGAACAAGGTCTTGCCGAGCAGCAGGTGCGATCGCAGGCTGCCCGCGTTCTCGTCGATGACGTTGTAGAAGTTGTCGACGAACAGCGGTCCCACATCGAGGATCTCGCGCAGGTCGCGTTCGTTGTCGGCGAGCGTGGTGGCGACCGTGCGAACACCGGAGAAGGCCTCTCGCAGCCGGTCGGAGTTGCCCTCGAGAAGCCGCGAGGTCTCGGCGAGCAGCCGATTGATCTTGGCTCCGGTGCTTCCGGCGCCCAGGTTCTCGGCGGCCAGGATGTCGCTGAGCTGGTGGATGTAGGAGCCGAATTCACGCAATGCGGCGTCGTTTCTCGACGCCGACTCGCTGAGCTCGGCGACGCCTGTGATGATCGTCTGAATGGTCTTCTTGCTGCGCGCGCCCTTGTCCGACCCGACGCGCAGGGCGTCAGAGAGCCGGCCCAGGGTTGCCTTGATCTCTGGGCCGTTGCCGACGGTGATCTGCGAGCCGAGCGCGACGAACTCGCCCAGCGGGCCCTGGTTGTTGTCGTCGCCGCGCAACGCGCTACCCAACTTGTCCATCATCGCCAGGGTCCGTTCGAACTCGACGGGTGTGCGGGTGCGGTCCAGGCTCAGCACGTCGCCGTTGCGCAGCTTGGGTCCGCCGCGATAGGCCGGGGTGAGCTCGACATGCCGGTCGGTGAGCACCGAGGAAGAGACGGTGACGGCTTCGGCGTCGGCCGGAATATCGACGCCGGCGTCGATTGCGAGCTTTACCTCGACGTAGCTGCCCTTGGGGGTGATGCTGGTGACCTTGCCGACGTCCATGCCCAGCACCGACACCCCGTTGCCGGTGTAAAGCCCAACCGCGTCCTGGAATTGGGCGGTAACCCGGATCTTGTGTAGGGACAGCCGCGGCAGGTCGGGGATCAACTGCGGCGCCACCGCGGCGCCGGTCACGGCCAACACGAGGGCGGCCGCACCGGCGAGCACGTAGAGCTTCACAGCGCGACTCATTCGCAGTCCTTGAAGTACTCGACCAGATTGAACTGCCTGGCGCGTCCGCTCAGGGCACACATCCAGGAGTCCACGAAGATGCCGGCCGGCAAGAAGACGTCGGCCGCATTACCGCTGCCGGTGGCGTTGGCGAAGTTGCGTAGCGCGACCGGGGTCGACTGCAGGAAGCTGCGCAGCAATGCGTCGTGATCGGCGGTCATCTTCATGAACTCATCGAAGTCGCGGATCATCTGGTTGACGGCCGTCTCATCGCGCAGGATTCCGTGGGTGCGGTCGACCAGTAGTGTGGCGCTGGCGAACAGTTGCTGCACGGCCGCACGGCGGGTGGCGATCTCGCGCAGCACATCACGGCCCTGCAGGACCAGGGCGCCGAGGTTGGCCCGCTGGCCGCGCAGCATGGTGGTGAGCGTTTCGGTGTTGGTCAGCAGCGTGCCGAGCTGCTCGCGGCGATCAGCGAGGATGTCGGCCATCGCCTGCAGGTTGGTCAGCGCCTGCGGCAGTTCCTCGGCCACCCCACCGAGATTGGCGTTGAGCACGTTCAGCGAGTCGACGAACCGGTTGGCGTCCACCGGCCCCAGGGTGCGCGTCGCCCCGGCGAGGGTGCGTTGCAGATCGTAGGGAACCTGGGTGTGCGCCAGGGTGATCGTTCGATTCTGCAGCTGTCCGGTGCCGGCCGGTGACAGTTCGAGATAGCGCGACCCCAAGATGGTGGTCAGTTTGATCGCGGCGCGGGTGTCGGCGCCCAGCGGTACGCCGCGCTCGACGTTGAATCCGACCACCACGTGGTCGCCGGCGAGCTTGACGCGTTCAACGGTGCCGACCTTGACGCCGGCGATAGTCACCACGGCGCCGGAGCGGATCTGGGCTGCCTGGGCGAATTGTCCTTGGTAGCGGGTCTTTCCGATGCCCAGGCCCGAGTAGACGACGGTGGCCGTGAGCACGGCGACGATGATCACGATCGAGATGACGCCCATCCAGGGTCGGCTGAACGATTCGATGGGGCGTCTGAGCGCGGTGGGGATCAGGTTCATCGGCACGCCGCCGAATGCTGGTGGGCGAGGCCTTCGCTGGCGGTGGCCGCGCCGACGAAGGCCCGGAACCAGTGGAACAGGCCGCGCCACAGGCCGAAGTCCAGTTCGCAGGCGTAGACGTCGCTGTAGGTGCCGCTCTGGGTGATCCGGGCCAGCCCCTGCAGCACGTACGGGAGGTTGGCCGCCATGTAGGCGAAGCGTTCGCGGCCGTCGTTGACCCCGTAGTTGAGCAGGCCGGGCTGGCGCGCGATGAACTCTTCGAGATCCGGGGTGATGTTGTCGACGATGGTGGACAGTCGCGCCATGGTGGCGTTGATCGAGCCCACCGAGTCGACCAACGGTTCACGGTGATTCGCCAGCGTGACCATGGTGTCGCGCGACTGGCGGATCATGTTCTCCATGTTGGTGCTCTGTTTGGCCAGATCGGTCATCAGCTGATTGAGGGTTGTGATGAGTGTGCTGAGCACTTCGTCCGGGCCGGCAAAGGTTTCGGCCATCTGCGAGGCCTGGGTGATCAACGTCAGCATGGAGGCGTGATTGCCTTGCAGGGCCAGAACTGTCGCGTTGCTGATGTTGTCCACCTGTTCGGGGTCCAGCTCGGCGAACAGGGGCTCGAATCCGTTCAGCATGTAGGAGACGTCCAGTGATGGGTTGGTGCGTTCGATCGGTATTTGGCCGTGGTTGGGCAGGATCTCGTGATTGTCGCCGGGCCCTTGAGCCAGTCCGAGATAGCGCTGCCCGATGATGCTCTGGTAGGTCACCGAGGCAATCGTGTTCCGGTAGAGCTGCTGGCTGCGTTGCACGCGGAACTGCACTTGGGCCGCGGTGCCGTGCAGTTTCACCCGGTCGACCCGCCCGACCCGCACCCCGGCGACGCGCACATCGTCGCCCGGCGCCATGCCGGACGCGTCACTGAAGATCGCCGAGTAACTGTAAGTGGGCCCGGCGATGTCGCGGCGCAACGTGTTGTAAACCATCCAGGTGACCGTCAGGGCGAAGCTGGTGAAGATGGCCATGCCGATCACCGATTTAGAACGACTCCTCACCGGCCACCTTCTTTCACGATTTGGCTCAGGCGCACCGTGCTGCCCCGCAACAGCGGTGCCAGCAGCAGCACCGTGGGGGTGTCGGAACGCCCGGTGATCCGGCTGATCTGCAGCTTTTCCTGCGGACTGCCCACCACGCCGACGTTGCCGCCGATGACCGCGCCCGCCGGCGCGGCGGTGGGGACTTCCGCCGGCGGTGGTCCGGGCGGCGGGGGGATCGGTGGTCCCTGCGGATCGCCGGGCATCGAGTGCCGGGGTGGGGTGAGGTTCGGCCGGTTCTCGGTCATGCCCGGGGTAGGGGAGACGCCCTGGGAACCCAACGCGGGAAAAAGGTCCGGGGCGGTGGGCACTTCCGGTGCGGTGGCGCAGCTCGGTCCGGCCAGCTCGCCATAGCGGGGGCAGTCGGCGCGGACGTAGGTGCGGCTGGGCGTCAGGGCGATGGCCGCCTTGACCTGAAGGAGCTTCTCGTTGGGATCCCAGATGACGTCGTAGACCCGGTTGGCCAGGGTCTGCAATTTGGTTGACACACCGTGGAATTCGCCGGCGTGATCCGCGATCACCCCGAGAGCGGGGGTGAACTGGCTGGTGATGGTGATCATCCGCTCGGTTTGGTTCTCCAGGGCGTTCGCCACCGTGGTCGCGGTGTCGGTTCCGCCGGTGAGCAGGCTGGACAGCTGCGGCCCCTTCTCGGCGATGGTGGCCATCGGCTGAATCGATCGGTCCAGGGCGTCGAACAGTTCCGGGGAGACGCGCTGTAGGCCCTCGGCCGCCGCCGACAGTGCCGACAGCGTGGTCGGATCGGCGTCGTCGGTGGCGACGACGGAGTTGAGTTGCGCCATAATCTCGTTCAGGTTGTGGCCAGTGTCGGTCAGCTCCTGGCCGCGGCCGTGGGTCGCGGTGCCCAGGGCGGCGATCACGCCGACAGTGGTGTCGTCGGGCCTGCGGCCCAGGGGGCTGATCAATTGGCGCAGCTTGTTCAGCACGTTCTGGAACAGCACGGTGGGCAGCGACTGGTCTTCGAGGACCACCGAACCCGACCGCAGATGGTCGGGGGCGGCACCGTTGTCGACCAACTGGATCGCGGAGACGGCGAACAGGTTGGCTGGCACGACGCGTGCGGTGACGGTGCTGGGGATCTTGGCCGCGTGTTCGGGTTTGAGCACGACGTGGACTTCGTTGGGCAGTCCGTGGGTGGAGGGCGTGATGTCGGCGACCGAACCGACCAGAAGTTCGTGGTATTTCACGTCGGAGCGCGGCGGCAGCCCATCGCCGATGTTGGACAGCCGCACATCGATGCGGACCAGGTTGTCCAGCTTGCCCTGGGATTTGGCGACCATCAGCGTCGCGGTCACGACGGCGATGACGATGAAGACGACGCCCAGCACGAATACCCGAAGGTTGGAGGGCCCGCGCGGATCGCTGTCGAACGAGTTCGGCATCGCCTAACCTCCGAACCTGGCGCCGGATTCGACACCCCACAGCGCCATGGTCAGGAACATGTTCACCACGACCACGGCGGTGACGCTGGTGCGCATCGCGCGTCCGGCGGCGACACCGACGCCTGCCGGTCCGCCCGAGGCGATAAAGCCGTAGTAGCTCTGGATGGTCGAGGACACGAACACGAAGACGGTGGCCTTGAACGTCGCGTACAGCACGTCGCGGCCGTTGACGAACAGCGAAAAGTAGTGCAGGTAGGACCCGTTGGATTGCCCGGAGATCAGGATGACCGAGAACTGACAGGACAGGTAGGCGATACCCAACGCCACCAGGAACAGCGGCACCACCGCGATCACCGAGGCGACGGCCCGGGTGGTGACCAGGAACGGGATCGGGTTGATCGCCATCGCTTCCAGCGAATCGATCTCCTCGTTGATCCGCATCGCTCCGAGTTGGGCAGTGAACCGGCAACCGGCCTGGGCGATGAACGCCATTCCCACCATGATCGGGGCGAGTTCGCGAGTGGTGGCGAATGACGAGATCAGGCCGGTGGCCGGCCCCAAACCCAGCAGGTCCAGGACGTTGTAGCCCTCGACGGCAACCAGTGCGCCGGCGATCGCCCCGAGTGCCAGGGCGACCGCGATGGTGCCACCGCCGACGACGATCGACCCGTTGCCCCAGGCGATATCGGATAGCAGTCGCAGCATCTCGCGCCGGTAGTGCCGGAGCATGGTCGGGATGGATGCGAGCGTGCGCCCGAAGAAATGCACCAAGTGACCGGCGCGGGCCACGGCCACGAAGACCCCGCTGAACAGGCCGGTGATCGGTCGCAGCCCGGGGATCTCAAAGACGCTGGGAATGACCATGGTTACAGCGCCTGCCTGGGGAACAGGATCACGTAAAGCTGGCTCATCACGACGTTGACGAACATCAACAGCAGGATGGACTCCACCACTGCGGCGTTCACCGAGTTGGCGACTCCAGCCGGCCCACCGTGGCTGTCGAGGCCCTTCTGGCAGCTCACGATCGCGACGATCATCCCGAAGACGATGGATTTGGCGAATGCCAGCCACATGTCGCCGACGTCGGAGAACGAGGAGAACGTCGCGATGAACGAGCCCGCGGTCCCGTTCTGCAGGAACACGTTGAAGATGTAGCCGGCGACGTAGCCGACGAAAAACGTGATGCCGGTGAGTAGTACGCCGACGGTCATCAGCGCGGCCAGCCGGGGAACCACCAGGCGCCGTACCGGGGAGACCCCCATGACCTCCATGGCCTGGATCTCTTCGCGCATGGTCCGCGATCCCAGGTCGGCGCAGACCGCGGAGCCCACAGCCACCGCCAGGAGCATCGCGGCGACCAGGGGCGCGGCCTGACGGATGATCACCAATCCGGTGGCCGCACCGGCGAGTGAGGAGGCGCCGACTTGGCCGGCCAGCACGCTGAACTGGATCGAGAGCGTCACGCCCACCGGGATGGTGACGAAAACCGTTGGCAGAAACGCGGCATTGGCTACGAACGCCGTCTGGTCGATGAAGTCGCCGACCAGGAAGCGTCCGCGGAACAGGTCGACGAACAGGTACTGGATGGCCCGGACCCCGAGCACCACCTGGCTGCCGCCGGTGCCCAGTGACTGGACCGGGTGGTTCTTCAGGTACTGCAGGAGCCAATCGACCACGGCCCGTAGGCCCGGCCGGCCGGCCATCTGTTGATCAGCGAGGTGAATCAGGCGACGGGTGGATTCCGATACAGACATCGGGTCACTGCATGCAGACGTTGGCGACCAACAGCACCGGCCACGACACGATCGATCCGAGGAAGGACACCACCAGGTCCGCGCCCTGCATGTCGTGCAGGTGCGCGGTGTGGGTCAACGACCAGATCAGCCCGATGATCAGGTAGGGCGTACCGAGGATCAGGCCCAGCCCGATCAGTTCTCCGACGCTCATCCGATAGCTCAGTAGACGACCTATGCCGTCGACGATTCCAGGCATCCGTAGTCTCTCCCGACTCTGTGGTCCCGCCGGGGGCGGCGGGGGATGTGATGCAGGACTCAATTGGCGCTGTGCGAGCAGCATGCCACGGAGGGTTCGGGCCTGCAAGAGAAAAGTTAATTTTGCTTTCCCGTTTTGCCGGATCCCCGGGACCCGAGGGATTGGCTACCGCGGCAGGCGGAGCGGCTTTCCGCGCGCGATTCGGCACAGGTAAACCGGCCTTGAACTGGGTGCATAGCGCCAGGATTGGGCCGAGGCGGGTGGTGCGACGGGTTTGCGGAGCGGCGACGCCGATCCGGCAGGAGGGGGATTTTGTTAATTTACGTTACCCCCTGATTCTGGGCAGCCGATCCTGGTTCCGGCGCCGGCAACAGGTGATTTGGTGCCCAGGCCATCGTTCGGTAATCTCATAGATACCGACGCGGGGTGGAGCAGCTCGGTAGCTCGCTGGGCTCATAACCCAGAGGTCGCAGGTTCGAATCCTGTCCCCGCTACTAATGTGATGTCGTAGGACATCGGAATGGCCGCGGACCTACTCTGGGTCTGCGGTTTTTTCTTTTGGGGCCTTGGGGCGCCGGTGGGTTGGTAGCCCCTGGTGGGTTCGAGGGCGAAGTCGCGTAGGACTTTGCCGGTGGCGGCGTTGATGACTCGGGCGCGGTGTCACTGATCCGGCCTTGTCGACGATGTCAGCTCGCATCCGGTCGTGGGGTGGTGGCGTCGGTGGGCGGTCCCCGGCGTTGCGATGGGCGTCGTGTCGCAGAGCGTCGCCGAGGTGGCCCCTTTCGGCAGGTATCGGTGCCGCTCTGAACTGCCGGGGCAGGTTTTCTGTTGCGGCGCCGTGGTCATGACCGAGATTCTTGGCGCCATCCGTCGTGCACGCGTGTCACGGACGGAAGCCCAGCGCATAGACAACAAAAAAGGCTGTCGCAGCTTGCGCTGCGACAGCCTTTTGAAGTCTGCGTGTTCGATTAGATTACCGAAACGCCCACAGCCTGTGGACCTTTCGCACCCTGCTGTACCTCAAACTGAACCCGAGCGTTCTCTTCGAGCGTGCGGAATCCGCCGCCACCGATCTCAGAGTAGTGAACGAAGACGTCAGGCGCTCCGCCATCGGGGGCGATGAAGCCGAAGCCCTTTTCGCCGTTGAACCATTTCACAGTGCCCTGTGCCATTACTTAACTTCTCTCATTTTTCCAAGCGCATCAAGAAAGATGTGCGTAACTGACGGTAGCACGGACTTCCGGGGGGGCGCGGTCCACTGATAAACAACGAGCAGGGCGTGAATTCCCTTGCTTCGACATTCTGTTCACCGCCCACCATGGTGAACCGAAAGGGCAGACGCTCGCGACGGCCACCGTCGCCCATGCCGGTTTCGGAGCGCGGTTCGACTCTTAGCGCAGTGAACTCGGCCATATCGGCCAGGGTCGGCTGCTGCCGGGTCTTGTTCCGGCGCAATGATGATCATTGGCGCCTAGGGTTCATCTGACGCGCATTGCCCGCGTTCGAGATCGGTGAAGGTAATCACCTCTCCGCGGTCGATCGACACCCAGTCCCGCGCTTCCAAATACGGTCGGAACGTCTCGGCAATGCGCTGTTCGTCGGCGGGCGTCTTCGGCCGTTGGAGTTCGTAGAGATGCGGAAACTCGGTCCAGCCGACAAGGACGTCCCATAGTCGCAGGGCAGCGTCGCCGGTGGGCGGATCGATGAGCACCGGCCCGAAAAGGCATTGCCCGTCGGGAAAGAACAGCGTGGGCACGCCGTAGCCGCCGGCGGCAACCACCCGCTCATGGTCGGCCAGTACCTCGTCGCTGGTCGTCGGGTCGGCGATCGCCCGGTCGACGAGTCCGGGGTCGAATCCGAGTTCTGCCAGCAGATGGTGGGCGACCGCCTTCTCGTGCGGCTTGCGGCCCTCAACGTGCAAGGCGCGGCCGGCGCGCTCGTACCAGGCATCGACGTCGGCCATCGATTGGCGACGCAGCAGTGCCCCGATGCGCATCATCGACCAGCCGTAGGACCACTCGCGTTCCCAGGGATGCTTCTTGCCGTCTTGGCGATTGATCTCCTCCAGGCTGAAGAAGCGCCAGTTCACCGTCAGGCCCGTCAGGTCGCGGACCTCCCGGATCCACCGCGAAGTCTGGTAGGCGTACGGGCACATAACATCGAAGTGGAAGTCCACCGAATCCGGGCGACTGGTCACATCGTGAACCTCAGATTGCGGGCGGCGCGGTCGCCGAGTTCGCTATCGCCCGTCCAGGTGACGGCGCCGGAGTCGATCTGGGCCTGCGGGTCGACGCGCCCGCACGCCAGTTGGATGAAGGTCGTGGAATCGGTGGCCACCGTTACATCCGGATTATCTAGGTGGTCAACAGCTTTGGCTCGGCCATCCACAGCGACATGCAACTGGCGCGTGATGGGTCCGGTGAGGTCGAAGGTGATGCTCTTTGCGTCGGGAAGACCCACCTTCTTGCCCACGATGTAGCCCAAGGAGCCGGCTACCTCGGCTAGTGCGATTTCGGCTCCCAGGCCGGTGTCGTCGGTTGTGCGCCCCAGCGGGGTGGTGATGTCTCGTTCGTGTACCCAGAAGTCGAAGACCCGGATCTCCAGAAACCGCCCGTAGGTGGCGGGGCCGACCGGAGTCCACGACGGCCGCATCAGATCCGCGTCGGACAACGCGGCCAGGTCGCGTCGGCGACGGTCATAGATCCCGCGCACCAGTTCGCGGTACGCCGCGCGGTCGGTGTCGGTGTCGGCGTCGCGCAGAAAATCGGCGGCCTTCTCGAACGGCGGCGGGGTGCGATCGTCGTCGGGCAGCCACCCCACCAGCACCGCTTCGATACTGGTGACGTGGTTGATCACGTCCTGGACCGTCCAGTCCGGGCACAGTGACTGAGCCGCCCACTCGGCGTCGCTGAGATCGGCGCACAGGGCTTCGATCGCGTCGTAGCAAGACCGCAGCGCGGTGGCGATCCTGTCCACCCTGTCGGGTTCCGGTGTCTTCAATGCCGTCTACTCCTTCGCGGCCAGGACTCCCTACGAGCATCGGACACGCACGAGCAGATATCAAGGAAATGGCGAGGCCCGCCGTCAAATTACCCACGGCGCAACCAGCGTCATCGCCCCCAGCACCGCCAACCCGATGAAGAACGCCACGATGGTAAAGCCCATCACCTGGCGGACATTGAGCTTCGCGATCGCCAGCAGGGGCAGCAGCCAGAACGGCTGAATCATGTTCGCAACCCCCTCGCCGACGGCCACGGCCATGGACACCAACCCGAGATAGGCAGGTGACTGCTGGCCGATCGCCAGGGCGGAGTCGACGGCTATCGGGCCCTGCACCGCCCAGTGTCCGCCGCCGGACGGCACGAACAGGCTGATGATCACCGAGCCGATGAATGTCAGGAACGGCAAGGTGTATTCCGTGGCGCCATTGACCAGCATCTGGGCCAACAGCGTCTGCAGCGGCTTGGACCCCTCGGCGCCGGTGTACGCCAGTAGCCCCACCAGTCCGCCGTAGAGCGGATACTGCAGCAGCAGGGGGCCCGATACATTGGCCGCACCGGTGAACGGGCGGATGAAGCGGATCGGCGTGCGGTGCAACAGGGCGGCGGTGATGGTGAACAGCATGATCATCGAGGAGATGTTCAGCGCGAAACCACTGGCCACGAAATACGTGATGCCCGCCGCGAACAGCAGCACATTGAGGATCCACTGGTTCTCCAGCCATTCGGCGAACGTCGTGCTGCGCTGGTCGGCGATCTCCGGCTCTTCCTCGAACACCGCGGGATCCGGCGCAAGAGCATCAGCCGGCTCCATGCGCCACACCGCGAGCGCGAGCACCCCCAGCACGATGATCGCCGACAGCCAGCTGTACGGCTGAAAGATGGTCTGACTCAACGGCACCGTGAATCCGGCGATCTTATGGATTACGTTGATGGGGCTGCCGGCATCGGTGTTGGCCAGCGCGATCGAGGACGAGAGCCCCTGCGTCCAGACGATGAAACCCATGAACGCCGCGGCGATCAGATAGCCGAAATGCGAGTCGGGGAAACGCCGCGCCACCTGCCGGGCGACCAGTGCGCCGGCCACCAGCCCCAGGCCCCAGTTCAGCAGGGACGCAGCGGCACTGACGGTAAAGCAGAGCAGCGCCCCCTGCACCTGGCTGCGCGGCAGCGCCGCGATGCGGACGATGGCCCGCTTCAGCACGGGCGCCTCGGCCAGCGTGTAGCCGGTCACCAGAATCAGCACCATCTGGAAGGCGAAGGTGAAGATGTTCTGCTGGCCCCACACCCCGGCGTACCACGCGTGCAGCATGCCGCCGGCCGACGCTCCGCGCACCAATGCAGCGACCAGCCCGGCGACGATCAACGTGAGGATCACCGCGAACAGATACGGGTCGGGCATCAGGCGCTCGACGTAGCGGACACTGAGCCCGGTGAGCGACTGCATGACGCCTCGGCGTGGTGTCGGTCGCTCGGTGATCACGCCATCTGCCCGCAGCTCGGTCATCGGGCCAGCCTCTCGTCTGAAAAACCGCTCGCACCGCGATCGCTCGTGCGTTGTGCCACGATAAATGGCGCGGCCGCTCGAGCCGGCGTTTTCAGCGCATGGTGGCGTGCAACGCGTCGGTCATCGCATCGATGGCGGCCTCGCGCTCCAGCGGCCAGCCGTCGACCAGCCACAGGTGCATGAACGAGTCGACCATGGTGTACATCATCGCGATGGCCAGCCGCAGTTGGTCCTCGGTGGCACCGGGCATGGCGTCGGCCTCGATCCACTCGGTGACGTTGGCCTCCATGGTCGCTCGGTGCGCCGCGGCGAACTCCGGATCGGCCGCCCGCGCCTGATGCAGTGCCATGTAGAGCTGGGGCGCGGAGGTGTAGAAGTCGACCACCTTCTCGAAGAAGGCCTTGATCGACGGCCGTCCCGCTCTGCCGCCGCGCGGGGCGTCCTGTTGGGACCAGACGGTCATCCGGGTATTGCGCAGTTCGCGCAGCACCGCTGCCTTGGAGTCGAAGTGCAGATAGAACGTCGCCCGCCCGATCCCGGCCCGGCGCACGATGTCGTCGATGGTCACCGCGACATAGCCGCGTTCGGCGAACGCCTCCAGCGCGGCGGCCATGATGTGGTCGCGGGTCATGGCGCGGTGCCGGTCGCGCATCGTGAGTCGCGGGGCGGTGGAGGTCATTTCAGGATCACCCCCTCCAACCGACCGGTAGAGCGCCACGCGCTCAGCATCTCGAAGAAATCGACCGGCTTGCCCCCGAAATTGGTCGACAGCATGCCGTGCGGATTCTCCCGATCGCCCTCGGAACTCAGGTAACTCGGCGTGCACTCGGCGTAGAAGGCCTTGGGCTTCTCCGACGCTTCGTCCATCGCGGCCAGCCACTGGTCCTCAGCGGTCTTGGTGGCCTCGATGGTGTCCGCGCCCCGCTGCACGAACGTGCCGACCAGGTAGGCGAAATGGCGGGCCCGCTCCTCGGCGGTGTGGGTGTAGTTGGGGGAGACCCCGGATTGGGTGTAGCCCAGGAAGAAGCAGTTGGGGAAACCGTGGGTCTGCAGGCCATGCAACGTCCGCATGCCTTTGGCCCACTTGTCGCTCAGGCGCACTTCGTCGCGGCCGACGATCTCGAAGCCGAGCCGACGGGTGAATTCGGTGCCCACCTCGAAACCGGTCGCGAAGACCAGCGCATCGAGTTCGTATTCGACCCCGTCGACCACGACGGCGGTCTCGGTGAACCGATCCACCCCGCGCCCGTCGGTGTCCACCAACTCGACGTTGTCCCGGTTGAACGTATCGAGGTACTGGTCGTGGTAGCCGGGGCGCTTGCAGTTCAGCCGATACCACGGCTTGAGCGATTCGGCGGTCTCGCGGTCGCGCACGGTGTCATCGATCCGCGCGCGCAACCGTTGCATCGCCACATAATCGGCGTGGAACAGGAAGTCGGCGATCTCCGCGGGAGTCATCTGGCGACCGAGGCGTTGAGTCTCGCGCAGCACCGCGGGCTCGCTCAGTTCCAGGGCCTTCTGCGTCCAGCCGTCATTGGTGAGGTCGAGGTCCATCTCCACCCCGCAGGTGACCCGGGTGAAGTTCTCCATGCGTTCGCGTTGCCAACCCGGCTGCAGGCTCGCCGCCCACGCCGGGTCGGTGGGCCGGTTGCCCCGCACCGCGACGGTGCTCGGGGTGCGCTGGAAGACGTAGAGCTGGCGTGCCCATTCCCCGAGGTGCGGGATGCACTGCAGCCCCGTCGAACCGGTGCCGATGACGCCGACGCGCTTGTCGGACAACTTGGTCAGCCCACCGGATTCGTCGCCGCCGGTGTAGCCGAAGTCCCAGCGGCTGGTGTGGAAGGTGTGCCCGCGGAACTCGTTGATGCCCGCGATACCCGGCAGTTTCGGTCGGGTGAGCGATCCGGGGGAGACGGCGACCAGCGTGGCGGTGAATGCGTCGCCGCGATCGGTGGTGATGTGCCACCGATTGGCCACGTCGTCCCAGCGCAGGCCGGTGACCGTGGTGCCCAGCAAGGCGTTGTCGTACAGGCGGTAGTGCTTGGCGATGTTCTGCAGGTGCTCGCGGATCTCCGGGCCGTGTGCGTAGCGCTCGGTGGGCACGTAGTTCAGCTCTTCGAGCAGCGGCAGATAGATGTAGGACTCGACATCGCACTGCACCCCGGGGTAGCGGTTCCAGTACCAGGTGCCGCCGAAGTCGCCGGCGGTGTCGATCATCCGGATGTCGCCGATCCCGGCTTCCTGCAGCCGCGCGGCGGCGATCAGGCTGCCCAGACCCGCGCCGATGATCGCCACCTGGACGTGGTCGTGCACCGGAAGGCGATCGATGCGCTGCGTCCACGGATCGTCGGCGTAGTGCGAGAAATCGGCGGTGACCTCGATGAACTGGCCCACGGCGTCGGGGCGCATCCGTTTGTCGCGTTCGAGCGCGTACTTCGCACGCACCCACTGCGGGTCGTACTTCGCCGGCTGCGGTCCCAGGGAGCTGGCCGTGGGTGGCATCGCCTCGTGCTCCTCGCGTCATCACGTCTCACTGGACATAGTGTCCAGTGAACAGACTAGGCGATAGCTGGCCAGACGCAACGTATATTGTCTCGGCCCCCGTTCGACGGGCCTCAGCGCGGAGCCACGGGCGCGGTTCGGAGTCCGGCGGCGATGTCGTCGAGCGCCCGGGCGGCGTCGTCGAAGGGCCAGCGGATGAACTCGTGGATCATGCCGGCATAGCGATTGACGGTGGTGGGAACTCCCGCTTGCTGGAGTCGGGCGCCGTACTGTTCGCCCTCGTCGCGCAGGGCGTCGTATTCAGCGGTGACGATGAGCGCCGGTGGAAGCTGGTCAAGAGCGGGGGCCAAAAGCGGTGAGACGTGAGCATCGAGTTTCTCGTGGCCGCCGTTGAGGTAGTGGTTCATGAACCATTGCTGGGTCGCCCGGCTGATGTTCCCGTACTTTCCCGCGAACTCTTGGATGGACACGTTCGATCGCCGAAAGTCCAAGTCCGGGTAGATCAATACCTGGTGTGCGATGGCCGGACCGCCGGCATCGCGTGCCATCAGCGCGACCACCGCGGCGAGGTTGCCGCCGGCGCTGTCACCGGCGACGGCAATGTTTGTGCCGTCGCCTCCGAATTCGGCGGCATTGACAGCTACCCACTGCGTCGCGGCGAAACCGGCATTGATCGCTGCCGGGTACTTGTGCTCCGGGGCCAGGGGATAGTCCACCGAGACGACGACACGACCGGAGCGATTGGCCAGCGCCCGGGCCAATCCGTCGTGGGTGTCCAGATCGCCGAGCACGAAGCCACCGCCATGGAAGAAGACGATCACGGGGCGCGGTTCGTCCGGCTGTGGATGGTAGATCCGAACCGGTAGCTCGCCGGCCGGCGTGGAAATGATTCGGTCGCGAACGCCTGCGACGGCTTCGCCGCTGCCGGCGGCTTGGGTCATCAGCCGCATGGCCTGGCGGACCTGCTCGGGGGTGAAGGTGTGCAGGTCGGCAAAGTTGCTGCCGGCCAGGCGTTCCAGATGGGCTTGGACCTGCGGATGTAGTGGCACGGCGCTCGGTGTCCTTTCCTCGGGGGCGGTTCGTCGCTAGTCTCTGACTTGAACCACGCTTCAAGTCAAGGGGATGGCGATGCTGGACATTGCGGAGGTGGCGAGTCGATCGGGCCTGGCGTCCTCGGCGCTGCGGTTCTACGAGCGGCGCGGGCTGATCAATTCGGGTGCACGCAACGGCCTTCGCCGCACCTACGAACCGGCGGTGCTCGACCGGCTCGCCCTCATCGGCTGTGCCAAAGCGGCCGGATTCACGCTGGCTCAGATCGAGCGGTTCTTGCGGGCCACACCCAGCGACACCGAGTTACGTGCGCGAATGGCCGAGAAAGCCCGCCAAGTCGATGACGAGATCGCCCGCCTCACCCGGATGCGGGACAGCCTCACGCACGCCGTGACCTGCACCCATACGCCTTTGGTGGAGTGCCCGGAGTTCAAGGCGCGCATCAGCGACACCTAGCAACTCGTCGTCTTCGCGGGGTGCCTCCCGCCGGTGCGCACTAGAGTCGGCTCCGTCGACAGGGGAGGTCACATGCCGTTCGAAGCGCATCCGGACCGACGCAAGATCGCCTCGCTGCTCGCTATCGCGGGGGCGTTCGTCCTGAGCGGGGTGTGGCTGGCCGGGGGATTCGGGCCGGTGGGGCCCATCCGTGGCTGGTCGCCGCAGGCCCTGCACGTCTTCGGGTGGATCGCGATCGGCTTTTTCGGGTTCGGTCTGGCGGTTCTCGTAGCGCGGTTGTTCTCTTCCGGGGCCGAGGTCCGCGTCGACGCCGAAGGGGTCTACGGGCGGCGCAGCGGCAACCGGGTGATTCCGTGGAGCGCCATCGAGCGCATCGCCACCGTGGACTCCGGCCGGGTGCAGCTGGCGTACCTGTTCCTCAACGACGCGTCCGAGTTCGCCGGCCGCAAGAGGCTGGGGGCCAAATCCTTTGGTCACGTAGTGCTGTCGTTGCAGGGCACCGACGGCAAACTCAGCGACATGCGTGCCGCGTTCGACTACTTCGCGCCGGGCAGGCGGGACGATTCCGGGGGCTAGTTGCGCATCCGCAGCACGACCGCGCCGGCCGTATGTGCTACTACTGCCTAGCATCCTGGATGAAAGGTTCCGTCATGGCCGGTCTGTACCACGCCGCTATCGTCTTCCTGATCGTCCTGACGATCGTCACCTTCGCCAGCAGCTTTTGGTTCACCAACCCCTATGGCCGCTTCGCCAGTCCGGATGACCGCTTCACGCTGCCAGGAAAGATCAGCTGGCTGATGTTCGAATGCCCGCAGTGGTGGGCTTTTACCGTGACGTTCTGGCTGGTGGCGCACTCGCATGGGGCGCCGGCGATCGTGTTGTATGCACTGTGGCAGTGCCACTATCTCTACCGCGGGTTGATCTATCCGTTGAGCCGCAAGGGCGATGACAAACGCTTCCCGATCTCAGGTATCGCATTCGGCTTCATCTTCAACGCCGTCAACGGTTTCGCCAACGGTTATGCCGTGGCGCTGGCCCCGCACTTGCAACAGGAGCATTGGTTTGTCGACCCCCGCTTCATCCTGGGTCTCGCCGTGGCTGTGATCGGATGGGGGATCAATTTCCAGGCCGACCGCATCCTGATCGGCCTGCGGGCCGATGGCAGCAGCGGGTACAGCATCCCCTACGGCGGGGTGTATCGCTGGGTGTCGTCGGGCAACTATTTCGGTGAGCTGATCTTGTGGACGGGCTGGGCGATCATGGCCTGGACGCTGCCGGGCCTGATCTTCGTGTTTTTCTCCATCGCCAACTTGGGGCCCAGGGCGATGGCCACCCACAAGTGGTATCAGCAGAAGTTTCCCGACTACCCGCCCAATCGCAAGGCGATCATTCCCGGCGTGCTGTAGCTGTCCGCCTCAGATATAGAGGCGGACAGCGGAAATGGCGCCCCGGTCGGCGGCGTCAGTGGAGAACTCGAACAATCCCACCCCGCGCTTGCCGTCCAGGTGCACGGTCGCAGTAACGGTATGCCCGGCGGCCAGGAGCTTCTCAACCGAGAGATGCCGCACTGTTGAGACAAATTCGGCAACTGACGTCTCAGAGACGCCGTCCAGGCTCAAGGTGGGATTGGGAGTCAGAAGCGCCGAAACCGCGGCGGCATCACCCTGCCCCAGCGCCGCGACGAGGTTCTCGACCTGACGCTTTCCGCGCTTTCGTACCCCGGAAAGGCCGCGCAGGAAGCCAGCGCAGCCCGAAAGCCCTTGATGGCGAATCAGCTGAGGTCCCAGGATCACCGAGGCCAGGAGACCGCGGCCTCCTGAGGTCAGCAGCTGCCCGACCATCTTCTGCAGCTCCCAGTGCGCGAACAGCCGTTGGATCTTCAACGAGCCGTCCGGTCCCTGCGAGACCAGGTCATAGCGCAGGTGCATCGGGATATGCATGGTGACACCGGTCGACATCGTGGTGTGCACCGTGAGGTCTCGCAGCACCGACATGCCGGCGACCACGTCGTGCTGCACATCAAAGGCGATGGTGTTCGGTGCGATGAAGGTGTCGAAGAAGCGCCCGATGGCGGCCGTGCCGACATGGGGGGTCGAACCGACCGGGTCGTTCACCTGCCCGTCGGCGGCGAAGATTCCGACCCAGGCCGACTTATCGTGTACTGCCACAGCTTTCGGAGATTGCTCGACGGCGTCGAGCAGTGCACTGGCACTGTGCGAAGAACGCTGGTCCGGCATCGGAATTCCTCTCGTCGAAGACCGCTAAGACCTCAGGGCCCCTCAGTCGCGCATCCGCAGCACGACCTTGCCCGCCGCGGTGCGATTCTCCAGTGCGGACAGCGCATCTGCGGCCCGGTCGAGGCCAAAAACATCCGGCTGCGGCGCGGCCACTTCTCCGGAGGCCAGCAGCGGCTCCAACACCTCCCATTGGTGCTCCAGTTCGCCGGGATGCGACATCACCCACGCACCCCAACCGACGCCCACCACGTCGATGTTGTTGAGCAGCAGCCGGTTCACCTTAACCGTCGGAATGTCGCCGCCGGTGAAGCCCACCACCAGCAGCTTTCCGCCGGGGGCCAGCGAGCGCAGCGAGTCGGTGAACCGGTCACCGCCGACCGGGTCGAGCACCAGGTCCACGCCGCGTCCACCGGTCAGCTCGGCAACCGCCTCGCGGAACCCGTCGGCGAGCACCGTGTCGGTGGCGCCGGCGGCTCGAGCCGTCTCGGCCTTGGCTTCGGTGGAGACCACGGCGATCACCCGAGATGCCCCCAGTGGCCCGGCCAGTCGGAGCGTGGAGGTGCCGATCCCGCCGGCGGCGCCGTGCACCAGAACAGTGGCGCCTTCGGTCAGCTGGCCGCGCGTGGTCAGCGCGAACAGCACCGTCAGGTCGTTGAACAGCAGACCGGCACCGGCCTCGAACGACACCGTGTCCGGCAGTTTGAACACCTGGGCGGCGGGCACCGCGATCACCTGCGCCATTCCGCCGTTGAGCATGGTCAATACCGCCACCCGGTCACCGGGGCGTACGTGCGCGCCGGCCGGGGCGCTGCGCACCACACCGGCCGCCTCGCCGCCCGGCACGAACGGCAGCTCCGGCTTGTGTTGATAGAGCCCGCGGGACTGCAGCACATCGGGAAACGCCACTCCGGCGGCGTGGATGTCGATGACTACCAGGCCCTCACCGGCCGGCTCATCGAGGTCGACCACCTGGGCAGCCGCCGGTCCGTCGAGTTGTGAAATCTGTACCGCGCGCATGGGCGAACCCTTCGTCAGTAGTCCTTTCGGTGAAAACCTAGTCCACGCAGGCGTATGCTCGCGATGCGGCAGCGTTGCCGCATTTCCGATGAGGTGGCGATGAGTGCTCAACGGTCCAGTCGGCGGCGAATTGTCGGCACATTCCCGGCGGAGCTGCCGCCAGCCCGCACCATGGCGGTCCGGGCGGCTGACGGAACAAAGCTGCACACCCAGGTCTTCGGGCCGGCCGACGGTTACCCGATCGTGCTGGCGCACGGAATCACCTGCGCCATCCGGGTGTGGGGACATCAGATTGCCGACCTGAGCGCCGATCACCGGGTGATCGCCTACGACCACCGCGGCCACGGACGCAGCGGGGTGCCCAAGCGCGGTGGATACAGCCTGACGCACCTGGCATCCGACCTGGACGCGGTGCTGGAGGCCACCCTGGCGCCGGGAGAACGTGCCGTCATCGCCGGACATTCGATGGGCGGCATGGCGATCAGTGCGTGGTCGGACCGCTACCGGCACCGCGTGCACGAACGTGCCGATGCGGTAGCGCTGATCAACACCACCATCGGCAACCTGCTGGCCGAGGTCGAACTGTTCCAGGTGCCACCGCCCCTGCAGCGTGCCCGGGTGGAGGCTGCTCGTCGCGGGTTGCTGGCGTTCGGCAACGTGCCGATCGTCGGCCCGGCGAACCTGGCGGTTCGGCGATTCGTGCACATGCTTGCGGTAGGCGGTGAGGCCGACCCCTGGGTCACCTCGTTGATCTGCGACCTGTTCGCCAAAACACCGGCCGCAAGCCGCGGCCACTGGGTGCGGGCGCTCATCGACGCGCTCGGTCCGGCGTCCTTCATCAACCTCGACGGCCTGACCGTGCCCACCCTGGTCATCGGCAGCACCCGGGACCGGCTGTTGCCGCTCGCGGCCTCACAGCGGATCGCCGACGCCGCACCCAATCTCGCCCGGTTCGTCGAGGTCAGCGGGGGACACTGCTCGATCCTCGAACATCCCGCTGCGGTGAATCGGGAGCTGCGTGACCTGGTGGATCTGGCCACTGGTTCCGCGGGCGGCTTGGCGGTCGGCTCCGAGATCAGTTCATAAGGGCCCGGCGAATCGCGTTGAAAGTTCTCACTGCCCTCAGCGGGCTGACCGGTGTGGTCGATCAGGCGCGCGAGCTGCGTGACGCGGGCGTCAGCGGGGTCTTCACCTTCGAAGGCCCGCACGACGTGTTCGCGCCGCTGACCCTGGCCGCCGGAGTGGGTGGCCTGGACCTGATGACCAATGTTGCGATTGCGTTCCCACGCAACCCGATCCATTTGGCGCACCAGGCCAATGATCACCAGCTGCTCAGTGGCGGGCGATTCGTCCTGGGGCTGGGCACGCAGGTGCGTGCGCAGATCGAGAAGCGTTTCGGCGCCGCCTTCGACCGGCCGGTGGACCGCATGGTCGAACTCGTTGCGGCGCTGCGGGCGATCTTCGATTCCTGGAACACCGGCGCCCGCTTGGATTTTCGCGGCGACTACTACCGGCACACGCTGATGACGCCGACGTTCAGCCCCGGGCCGAACCCGTACGGGCCACCACCGATCTATGTCGGCGCGCTGGGGCCGCGGCTGACTCGTGCTGCTGCCGCGCACGCCGATGGACTGCTGGTGATGCCGTTCTCCACCAAGCGATTCCTGCATGAGAGCACCATGTCCGCGGTGCATGCGGGGCTTACCCAAGCGGGAAGGCGTGCCGAGGATTTCGCGGTGGTGCCCGAAGTCATCGTGGCCACCGGTGCCACCGATGCCGAGCGGGAGGCTGCCGAAGCCGCCACCCGGATGTTGCTCGGCTTCTACGCGTCGACTCCGGCGTACGCCCCGGTGCTGGCCGCACACGGCTGGCAGGATTTGCAGCCCGAACTCAACGCACTGTCCAAGCAGGGGCAATGGGCGCAGATGGGTGCACGGATCACCGACGAGATCCTGCACACCATCGCCGCGTGCGGTACGCCGGCGCAGGTGGCCGCGCACATCCGTGACAGGGTTGACGGAATCGCCGACACCGTCTGCATCTACCAGGCGGCTCCGATCGCCCCGGCGGTTATCGGGGCGATCGTCAGCGAATTGTCTTAAGGGCTAGGCGCTAGGGAGCCATGGTGACCCAGTCGGGGAATCCCGTCGGGTCATGCCGTCCCAGCACACCGTGCTCGTAGAGTCCCCAACCCTCGACCGGGGCGGCGTCGCCCTCGCGGCACACCGCGCGCCCCACGTGGTCGATCATCCCGAAGCTGGTGCGCCCGAGGATGCCCGGGTCGGTCATGTCATAGGTCAGGCGCTCGGTGAACTTCTCGCCCTTCCACTCGCCGTGCAGCCAATCGATGTCGCCGCCGTAGCCGCCGCCGACGTGAATGGGCACCGGCAGTTTGGATTCCACCTCGAACACGACCGGAGTCCCGTCCGGGCGGGTGGCCTCGATGGTGGCTCCGGTGGCGATGCGAGTGCCGGCGCGGTAGCGAGTGGAGATCCGCGGCCAACCCAGTTGTTCGACGCGGCCGTCGCGCCAGACTCGGCTGCAGTCGTTGAGCGAGCGGAAGCCGTTCGGCTCCTCCTGGATGATCATCACCACCGCGAAGTCCTCGAAGGCCATCGGCAGATACAGCCACCACATGCCGTCGAACGGCGGATCGGCGGGACGGCCGGCCGGTTCGCGTTCTCCGACCGGTCGGATGCCCCAGGAGCGGTCGCGTGAGCCGATCCAGACCGCGGGGTCGACGGCGATCTCCTCGCCATCGACCACGATCTGCCCACTCCACGAGCCCAATTGAGCGAAGCGCTGCGCATCCAGGGTCACCCTGTTGCCGGTCCGCAGGATGTGCCGCTGCTCCTGCACCGGGTCGAACAGGCCCTCCCAGCGCAGATCGAGTGCGATGCCCTCGGTCTCGTCCATGACCACCCGCAGGGAGCGCAGTGGATCGGTGACCTCGATGCGGTAGGCGCCGATGCGCTGGTTGAGCCGGTCTTGGTCGATGGCGTCGGACAGGTGCACTGCGGTCTGGGTGTCGCCGCGGCGGACCAGCACGTAGGCGTCCTTGACACCGAGGTTGGGGTAGTAGCCGCACCCGGTGATCAAGAAGATGTCCCCGGTGCGGTCGTGGGCATTCAGATAGCACCGGTCGTAAAAATTGCGATCCGAGGATCCCGGCCAGGCGATCGGTTGTGGCAGTTGGTGAACCGGGAATTCGTCGAGTGGCCCCAGCATCAGTTCTGTTCTCCGATCAACTTCTTCAGCAATCCGGCGTGGTAGAACAAGGATTCGGGGTCCTCCGGTTTTTCCATCTCCCCGAAATGCACCCGACGGGCCCCGGTGCGCATGAAAACGATTGCCCACATCACGCCGGCGTAGACGTAGAACCAGTGCAGGTCACCGAGTTCGACGCCGGTGAGCTTCTGATAGGTGGCCCGCACGTCGTCCTCGCGGAGCACCTGCGGAAGCCCGGGCAGCCCCGCCAGCCCGGAGAGTTCCTCGAACACCATGTGCGCGAAGATGACCCACGACACGTCCAGTTCGCGGGGCCCCAGCGCCACCATCTCCCAGTCCAACACGGCAACCGGCTGGAAGTCGCGGTAGAGCACGTTGCCGATCCGGGAGTCGCCCCAGCACAACACCGTTTCGCCACCGGCCACGTCAGTGGGCCAGTTGTCCTCCAGCCAGGCCAGGGCGCGGTCCAGCAGTGGCGAGCGCCCCATGTCGGGCACCGCGAACTCGTACCACTGCCGTACCCCCTCGAAGTGCCGGCGCAGCGCGGTGTCCCCGTGCGACCCCTCGTCGAGGAAGGCGAAGGTCTGCTCCGCATCACCGATGGCGTGCAGCTTGGCGAGCACTTCGACGGTGGACTCCTGCAGGGTCCGCTGCTGCTCGGCTGTCGCATCGGCGAACCAGTTGCCGCCGAAGGTATAGGGCATGACGTCGGGTGGCACCTCGCCGTCGACCCGGTCCATCAGGAAGAACGGCCGGTCCAGCACGTCTCCGGTCGGTTCGAGCCAGCGCACCTTCGGCACCGGGACGTCGGTGAGCTCACCCACCCGCCGCATCACCTCGAACTGATGATCCAGCCGGTATGTCGGAAACACCGGGACGTCTTCGGCGGCGGGCCCCACCCGCATCACCCAGCGCTGTTCGACCGGGGCACCGTCTTCCGTCCAGCGGGCGGTGAGCATGATTGTTTCCGACGACATGCCGTTCGTGTCGACGCCGCTTTCCACGGTGATCTCCGGCGTGGCCGCGCCCGGCAACTGGGTGGCAAGCCAGCGAGACATTACCGTGGGCAGTGTGGTGACATCGCGGCTAGAACGTTGGATCCGGCCGACGTCCTTTTCCACAGTCGGTTGCTCGACCACGGTTGTATCCTCCGTTAGGGTAATTACGATACGACAGGTAGCGTTATGAAAGCAGAACCTTCAGCGGTTGACAAGGGGTCCGGCGCCGGACGACCTCGTGACCCCCGCATCGACGCTGCCATATTGCAGGCTGCCGTGGAACTGGTTGTCGAAGTCGGATATACGAATCTGAGCCTGGCGGCCGTCGCGGAGCGTGCCGGGACGACCAAGAC
The DNA here is from genome assembly GCF_045310815.1 of Mycobacterium sp. SMC-19. Lineage (NCBI taxonomy): Bacteria > Bacillati > Actinomycetota > Actinomycetes > Mycobacteriales > Mycobacteriaceae > Mycobacterium > Mycobacterium sp. SMC-19. Next base: position 58,233 of record NZ_JBJIAM010000005.1, read on the forward strand.
AGCGCTGTACCGCCGGTGGCCCAGCAAGGCCGAGCTGGTGCACGAGGCCGTGTTCTCGGTGCCGCCGAGTGCGGTGTCCGCGGCGCCCGGCGATGCGGCCGGCGACCTGCGAGCCATGATGGCCGGTGCGCGCGACGCGTTCACCAACCCGGTGGTGCGGGCGGCGCTGCCCGGCCTGATCGCCGACATGGCGACCAACGCCGAGTTGACCGCGCGCATCCTGGAACGCTTCCAGGGACTCTTCGAGGTAATGCGCCACTGGGTGGCCGATTCGGTGAGCCGCGGTGACGCGCGACCAAGCGTGGACCCCGACCGGCTGGTCGAAATCATCGGCGGCGCGGCGCTGCTGGCCATGATGCTGCGCCCCGACGACGACCTCGGCGATGACTGGGTGCAGCGGATCGCTGACATCATCGCCCACGGTGTGATGGCATAGACCCATGTCCCAACCTGTGGGGCCCACCGAGCCGCTGCCCTTCCCGCAAGACTGGGCGTCGCTGCTGGTGTTGGTGCCGCACCCGGACGATCCCGAATACGGTGTCGCCGCCGCGGTGGCGAAATGGACCGCCGCCGGCAAGACCGTCCGCTACGCCCTGGCCAGCAGTGGGGAAGCGGGCATCGCCGGCATGGAGCCGGGGCAGGCGGGACCGCTGCGCGAGGATGAGCAACGGCGGGCGGCGGCCATCGTCGGGGTTTCTCACGTTGACTTCTGGGGCTTCCCGGACAGCAACATCCGCAACACGCCAGAGTTGCGCGCCAAGATCGCAGCGGTGATCGGCGAGTTGAGACCCGACGTGGTGGTGGCGATCTACGGCGGCGCGGAGTTCGGGCCGGGTATGCCCAACCAGCGCGACCACATCGAATTCGCCGCCGCGGTCACCGATGCGTGGGACACCCTGGCAGACAAGCCGCGCTGGCTGTTCCAAGGCGGCCCGGGGCCCACCCATGTCGAGGATGTGGAGGCCTACCTCGATGTCGCGACGGAGTCCTTGGCCGCCCACGACGTGTACCTGTCGGTGCTCGATCCGGCCACACCGGTGCGCGAGCAGGCGCGCCGGGTGGTCGATATGACGACCTCGGCCCAACCCGGTCGCCGGGTGGCCGGGTTCCGCCTGCAGCGCAGCACCATCTCATGACCGACACCACGACGGCGCTGCGGATCGGCGTGCTCGGGGCGGCACGGATCACCCCGGATGCACTGCTCAAACCTGCCGCCGCCAACCCAGAAGTCGTGGTGAGCGCAGTGGCTGCGCGCGACATCGGCCGCGCCCGTTCCTTCGCCGCCAAACACGGCATCGGCCGGGTGCACGACAGCTACAACGCACTGATCGCCGACCCCGAGGTCGATGCCATCTACAACCCGCTGCCGAACCACCTGCACGGCAAGTGGACCCGCGCCGCACTGGACGCCGGCAAGCACGTGCTGTGCGAGAAGCCGTTCACCGCCAACGCCGAGGAAGCCCGCGAGATCGCCGCGGTCGCCGCGGGCTCCGATCGGGTGGCGATGGAGGCATTCCACTACCGCTACCACCCGATGACAGAGCGCATCGAAGAGATCATCGCCTCTGGCGAACTGGGGGAGCTGCGGCAGGTCCACACCGCACTGAGCTTTCCGCTGCCCCGCTTCTCCGATATCCGCTATCACTATGCGCTGGCCGGCGGGGCATTGATGGACGCCGGCTGCTATGCCGTGCATATGGCCCGTACCTTCGGTGGAGCTACCCCGGAAGTCGTTTCCGCGCAAGCGAAGCTGCGTGACCCACTCGTTGACCGAGCCATGACGGCGCAGCTTCGGTTTCCCGCCGGGCACACCGGGAGCATCCGCTGCTCGCTGTGGTCATCGAACCTGTTGCAGATCAGCGCCCGGGTGATCGGCGAACACGGTGAGCTGCGGGCGCTCAACCCGCTGATGCCGCAGTACTTCCACCGGTTGCGGGTCAGCTCGCCCAAGGGCAAGCGCGTCGAGCGTTTCACCCATCGGGCGTCCTACGCCTACCAACTCGATGCGTTCGCCGACGCCGTGCTGCGTGGCGTGCCGGTACGCACCACCCCCGACGACGCGATCAAGAACATGACCGTCATCGACGCGATCTACACCGCCGCAGGTCTACCCCTGCGCGAACCGGGCTGATCTGCTGGGCCGTCTCGGTCACGCCCTGTGGCCCGGTTCGAGATCGTCGATGTCGGAGAGCAACAGCAGGTCCTGGTCGCCTTGGGCGGCATACCCGGCCACGGGTTCCAACAGGTAGCCCATGTGGTCGCCGAGGTCGATCCGACGCAGCGTCTTGCCGACGAACCATGCCGGCGCATCGTCGAGGATCGGCATTCCCGCCGGACCGCTGTGCCAGGAGCAACGCGCGAACTTGTCGATCTCGTCGCCGGTCTGACCGCCGAACAGCCGGGCCAACTCGATATCGCGGCGCGCCAGGACGTGAACGGCCAAGTGCTCGGCCTCGGCTGCCACCTCGAAGGTGTGGTTGCGCTTGGACATACCCACCAGAAACCGTGGCGGCTCGATGCTGGTCTGGGTGGCGAACCCAACCAGACAGCCCGAGGCGCGCTCATCGGTCGCCGTGGTCACCACGAACATGGTGTAGTCCAGCATGGTGAGCAGCTGCTGAATCGGCTCGTCGTGCATCTGTCCATGATGTACCCGTCGCGCGACGGGCGGGCTGGATTACTGCGCGAATTGCGTTGCAGCGTCCACCAGGTCGAGCAGTGGCTGCGGCAGTACCCCCAACAGCACCGTGATCGCGGCGCACAGCGCGATTGCCGCCTTGCTCCATATGCTGGGCAGCACCAGGTGCGGTGGGTCGGCGGGGGAGTCGGTGAAGAACATCAACACGATGACCCGGACGTAGAAGTAGGCGGCGACGCCGCTGGCGATCACGCCGACCACCACCAGTGGTGCCGCGCCACCCTCGGCGGCAGCCTTGAACACCGCGAACTTGCTGATGAACCCACTGGTCAGCGGAATGCCTGCGAACGCCAGCAGGAACATCGAAAACAGCAGGCCCACAACGGGGTAACGCCGTCCCAACCCGGCCCACCGGGACATGTCGAGTTCCTCTTCGCCGCTGGCGCTGCGGATCAGGTTCACCACCGCGAAGGCACCCACCGTGGAGAAGCTGTAGGCGACCAGATAGAACAGCGTCGCGGAGATACCCGCCGGAATGGCGGACAGCACACCGGTCAGCACAAAGCCCGCGTGGGCTATCGAGGAGTAGGCCAGCATCCGCTTGATCTCAGTCTGGGTGATCGCGGCGATGGTGGCGACCACCATGGTCAGTACCGCGATCAGCCACAGCAGCGGCCGCCAGTGGTCATGTAGCGCGGGCAGTGCGACGTAGAGGATCCGCAGCATCGCGCCGAACGCGGCGACCTTGGTGGCTGCCGCCATGAAGCCGGTGATCGGCGTCGGCGCACCGACGTAGACGTCGGGAACCCACGAATGGAACGGCACCGCGCCGACTTTGAAGAACAAGCCCACCAGGAGCAGGCCGGCGCCGATCAGCGCCAGCGGGTCGTTGCTGTGGGCGAACAGCTGCTCACCGATATCCGTCAGCGTCAGCGTCCCGGTGGCGCCGTAGAGCAGTGCAGCGCCGAACAGGAACAGCGCCGAGGAGAATGCGCCCAGCAGAAAGTATTTCAGCGCCGCTTCCTGCGAGAGCAGACGGCGGTAGCGGGCCAGCCCGCACAGCAGATACAGCGGCAGGGAGAGTACTTCCAGGGCCACGAACATGGTGACCAGGTCATTGGCTGCGGGGAACACCATCATGCCGCCGATCGCCAGCACGGTCAGCGGGAACACCTCGGTCTGGGTCACCCCGGCGCGCGCCGCGTCGAGTTCGGCGACGCTGTCCGGGACCGCCGACGCCTGCGGAGTGAACGCGTCTAGACCTGGGTGTACGGGGCTTGCGGGCGCCGCCGCCGCGCCCGGACCTTCGGGAACGCCCGCGCCGATGTTGCGCTCGGAGATGAACAGCACGGCCATGATCCCGACCAGCACGATGGTGCCCTGCAGCACCAGCGCCGGCCCGTCGACGGCCACCGCGCCCAGCACCGCGATGCGACCGCCGGTCGGCAGGTCGCGGCTCACCTCGACGATGGCGGCGAACGCGGCGGCCAGGCCGCCGACCGCGAGCAGGACCTGCATCACGTAACGCGCCCGGCGCCCAATGAACGCCTCGAAGAGCACGCCGGTCACCGCGGTGCCGAAAACGATCAGCAGCGGCAGCAGAAGGCTGTATTCGACGGATGGAACTGGCATGCCCGCCATGGTCAGTGCGCCCCCTCAGCGGTCAGCGGTGCCGGATCGGTCTGACCGATCGTGGTCAGGGTGTGCTCGACACCCGGATTGATGATGTCCAGCGCGGGTTTGGGGTAGAAGCCGAGGAACAGCAGCAGCGCGATCAACGGGGTGACGACCAGCAACTCCCGTGGCACCAGGTCGCGGATGCGTTCATTGCCTGGGGTGACCGGGCCGGTCATCACCCGTTGATACAGCCAGAGCATGTAGATCGACGACAACACCAGCGCCGTGGAGCCGACCGCCGCCGCCACCCAATACCGGTTGAACGTGCCGATCAACACTAGGAACTCACTGATGAACGGAGCCAGCCCGGGCAGCGACAGGGTGGCCATGGCGGCGACCATGAAGGTGCCGGCCATCACCGGTGCCACCTTCTGCACGCCGCCGTAATCCGAGATCGCCCGCGCGCCGTCGCGCCGGGCGACCAGGAATCCGGCGATCAGGAACAGCGCCGCCGTCGACAACCCGTGGTTGAGCATGTACAGCGTCGAGCCGCTCTGCCCCTGGCTGGTCATCACGAAGATGCCCAGAATGATGAACCCGAAGTGCGAGATCGAGGTGTAGGCGATCAACCGCATCATGTCGCGCTGGCCGATCGCCACCATCGCGCCGTAGACCACCCCGATGACCGCCAGCACGATGATGGCCGGACGGAAATACGTTGAGGCGTCGGGGAACAGCTGCAGGCAGTACCGCAGCATCCCGAACGTCCCCACCTTGTCCATCACCGCCATCATCAGCACCGCGGTCGCCGGGGTGGATTCCACCGCCGCGTCGGGCAGCCACCGGTGCAGCGGCCACAGCGGGGCCTTGACCGCGAAGGCGAACATGAAGCCGGCGAACAGCAGCTTGAGGACACCCGGATCCACGGTGGTGGTTGCCGGGGAGAACATCGAGACCAGTTCGCGGAAGTCGAAGGTGCCGCCGGAGACGCCGTCGCCGGAGCTCACCACGTACACGCCGATGACCGCGGCCAGCATGATCAGGCCACCGAACAGGTTGTACAGCAGGAACTTCAGGGCCGCTTGAGAGCGCTTCGCGCCGTTCCCGAAACCGCCGATCATGAAGTACATCGGGATCAGCATCGCCTCGAAGAACACGTAGAACAGCAGCACGTCCAGCGAGACCAGTGAGATCAGCACCATCGCCTCAACGGTCAGTGTCAGCGCCGCAAACGCGTGCGGTCCTCGGCTGCGGCTGCGCGCACCGTCACCGTCGTTCCAGCCGGCCAGCATCAGCAGCGGCACCAGCCCGGCGGTCAACAACGCCAGGATCACCGCGATACCGTCCACCCCGAGCGTGTAGCTCGCGCCGAATGCCGGTATCCAGGCGTGCGATTCGACGAATTGGTAGGGCGCGGCAACCGGAGTCGTGTCGAACCCGACGGTGACCACGATCGCCACCGCCAGCGTCGCAAGGCTCACCACCAGGCCGGTCCACTTCGCCAGCCCAGCTTGGCGGGCCGGCAACACGATGACCAAACCGGCGCCGACCAGCGGTATCAGCCACAGCAGGCTAAGCCAGGGCACGCTGGTGTTCGCGTTCACAGCTGCACCGCCATCACGAGTGCGATGACCAGGACCGTGCCGGCCAGCATTGTCAGCGCGTAGGAGCGCACGAACCCGGTCTGCAGACGCCGCACCAGGTATGACGCGATCGCCACCAGTCCCGCCGTCATGTTGACCGAGCCGTCCACCACCCGGTCGTCGACGCCGACCAGGCCTTGTGCCAGTCGGTTACCCGGACGCATGAGCACCTCCTCGTTGAAGGCATCGCCGTAGAGATACTTGCGGGCCGCCACCGTCAGCGCCGAAACGTCGGTGGGCGCGGTGATCGGTATCGGCTTGCGGCCGTACATGTTGAAGGCCACCGCAACACCGAGCAGGACGACTCCCAGGGTGATCGCGCCGGTGAGCCAGGCCGGGATGACATGCGCGTGCTCGGCAACAGGCGCTACTCGGGTGACCACCGGCTCCAGCCAGTGCTCCAGGCGTCCGCCGATGGCCAGTGCGGCGCCGGCGAACACGGCGCCCAGAGCCAGCACGATCATCGGCCAGGTCATCACCCGCGGGGACTCGTGCGGGTGCTGCAGCGCCCGCTCGGGGCTCACCTCGGAATCGTCGGCGGCCCAGCGGCGCTCGCCACCGAACGTCATCAGCATCACCCGGGTCATGTAGAAGGCGGTGATGCCGGCGCCCAGGATGGTGACGGCGCCCAGCACCCAACCGCGCGTGCCGCCGGAGGCCAGCGCGGCCTCGATGATGGCGTCCTTGGACCAGTAGCCGGCGAACGGCGGCACCCCGATGATCGCCAGGTAACACAGCCCGAACGTCACGAACGTCACCGGCATGAAGCTGCGTAGGGCGCCGTAGCGGCGCATGTCCTGTTCATCGTTCATCCCGTGCATCACCGAACCCGAGCCCAGGAAGAGGCCGGCCTTGAAGAAGCCGTGGGTGAGCAGGTGCATGATCGCCACCGCGTAGCCGGCCGGACCCAGGCCCGCGGCCAGCACCATGTAGCCGATCTGGCTCACCGTGGAGGCGGCCAGGGCGCGCTTGATGTCGTCGTTGGCGCAGCCGATGATCGCGCCGAACAGCAGCGTGACCGCACCGACCACGACCACCGCCAACCGGGCGTCGGGGGACAGGTCGAACACCGGTCCGGAGCGCACGATCAGATACACCCCGGCGGTCACCATGGTGGCGGCGTGGATCAGCGCCGACACCGGGGTAGGGCCCTCCATCGCGTCGAACAACCAGGCCTGCAACGGAACCTGCGCGGACTTGGCGCAGGCACCCACCAGCAGCAGCAGACCGATGGCGGTGGTCAGCCCGCTGGGGCCGGCATCGCCGACCGCGCCGAACAGTCCGTCGTAGGACAGCGTGCCGAATCCGGCGAACATCACGAACATGGCCAGTGACAGCCCGATGTCGCCGACTCGATTGGACACAAACGCCTTCTTGCCGGCGGCTGCCGCCACCGGCTTGGCGTACCAGAAGCCGATCAGCAGGTAGGACGCCAGACCGACACCTTCCCAGCCCACGTAGAGGCCCAGGTAGTTGTCGGCGACGACCAGCAGCAGCATCGCCGCGACGAACAGGTTCAGGTAGGCGAAAAAGCGCCGGCGGTCGGGGTCGTGCTTCATGTAGCCGGTCGAATAGATGTGGATCAACGCGCCGACGCCACTGATCAGCAACACGAAGCAGATCGACAGCTGATCGATCAGCACCCCGAAGTCGACGCGCAGGGCACCCACCGGCACCCAGCTGAACAGGTGCGTGTGAATCGCCCGGTCCTCGCCGTCGCGGCCGAGCATGTCGGCCAGCAGTACCAGCCCGATCCCGAACGAGCCGAGCACGGTGGCGCACGCCAGCAGGTGTCCCCACCGGTCGGTTCGGCGTCCGCCGAGCAACAGGATCAGCGCACCGGCCGTCGGCAGGGCCACCAGCAGCCAGCTCAGCTGACTCAGATTCGTCATAGAGCTCCCCAACTCCTAGCCGCGCAGTAGGTTCGCGTCGTCGACCGAGGCGGATCGCCGGGCCCGGAAGATCGTCATGATGATGGCCAGGCCGATCACCACCTCACAGGCGGCGACCACCATGGTGAAGAACGCGACCATCTGGCCGTCGAGCTGGGAGTGCAGGCGCGAGAAGGTGACGAACGCCAGATTGGCGGCATTGAGCATCAGCTCGACGCACATGAACATCACCAGCGCGTTGCGCCGCAACAGCACTCCGGTGGCGCCGATGGTGAACAACATCGCCGACAGGTACAGGTAGTTCTCCGGATTCACTGGTCCGACTCCTCGGTGTTCGCATGCGCGGCGTTGCCGGTGGCGCCTACCCAGCGGTGCGTCAAGGTGTCCGACACCGACAGCTCGGAGTAGGTCCCGTCGGGCAGGCGCGCGGCGATGTCGACGGCGTTGTGCCGGGCGTAGACGCCGGGGGTGGGCAGCGGCGTCGCCCGCCGGCCGGATTGGAAGCGCTGGATGGACAGCTCCCGCTGGGTCATTCGCGGCCGCAACCGCTCGCGGTGCGTCAGCACCATCGCGGCGAGTACCGCGGTAATCAGCAACGCACTGGTGAGCTCGAACGCCCACAGGTAGCGGGTGAAGATCAGTGCCGCCAGTCCCTCGACGTTGTGCTGGCTCAGGTCCGCCGAGCCGGTACCGGTCGCCGTCGGCGTGCCGATGCTGCTCAGGTGCATCGTCGCGCTGCCGATCCCGGCGATCAGCAGCATCCCGAAGCCGATCCCGGCAAGCGTGGCGGCGACCCGCTGGCCGCGCAAGGTCTCCACCAGGGACTCGGCGGAGTCAACGCCGATGAGCATCATCACGAACAGGAACAGCATCATCACCGCGCCGGTGTAGACGACGATCTGCACCACGCCGAGGAACATCGCGTCCTGGACGAAGTAGAACACCGCCAGGATCAGCATGGTCATCGCCAGAAACAGTGCCGAATACACCGCCTTCGCGGCGCTGACGACGCCGATGGCACCGACGACGGCGATGACGCCCAGAATCCAGAACGCCACCGCCTCCCCGGTGGAGGTGCGGACGACGATGTCGGTGGCGAGCAGGGTGGTGCCCATCAGGCTTTGCCCTGCTTCACCCGGTCGAGCATCACGAACAGGTCCGGGTCCGCATCGAGCCCGGCCGGGCTGACTCTGCCCAAGTAGTAGTCCTTTTCGGTGGCGCCGGGCGGCATCGCGTGCGGCGGGGCGATCATGTCGGGTTCCAGCGGCGCCAGCAACTGGTCACGCTCCAAGATCAGCTCGGCACGGTTGTCGGCGGCCATTTCGTACTGGTTGGTCATGGTCAGCGCGCGGGTGGGACAGGCCTCGATGCACAGGCCGCAGCCGATGCAGCGCAGGTAGTTGATCTGGTAGACGCGACCGTAGCGCTCACCGGGGGAGAAGCGCTCCTCGTCGGTGTTGTCCGCGGCCTCAACATAGATGGCGTCGGCCGGGCAGGCCCAGGCGCACAACTCGCAGCCGATGCACTTCTCCAGCCCATCCGGATGCCGGTTGAGTTGGTGGCGGCCGTGGTAGCGCGGCGCCGTCGGCTTCTTTTGTTCGGGGTAGCCGTCGTTGATCGGCCGTTTGAACATCGTTTTCCAGGTGACGCCGAACCCGGCCAGGGCGTCTCGCAGACTAGCCATTGACGTCCTCCTTGACCCGCGATGAACTGCGTTGTGGCAGCGGTGGTGTCGGGAATGAGCCTTCGGATGTGACGGCCGGAGCCGCCGGCGCTGGTTCGTCGAGGCGACTGTTCAGCGCACTGAACTTGCGATGCAGTGCCAGTAACAGCACCCCCGCGGTCAGCGTGCTCATCCCGGCCAGGGCCAGCTGCCAGTGCTCGTAGCCGTCGTTGCGCAGGCTGCGCAGCACCGCGGCGATCATCACCCAGGCCAGCGCCACGGGGATCAGGATCTTCCAGCCCAGCGCCATGAACTGGTCGTAACGCAGCCGGGGCAGGGTGCCCCGCAACCAGATGTAGACGAAAATGAAGCCCCACAGTTTGACGGTGAACCACAGCAGCGGCCACCAGCCGGTGTTTGCGGCCGGCCACATGTTGAACGGGAACGGAGCGTGCCAGCCACCGAGGAACAACGTGACGGCGACGGCCGAAACCGTGGTCATGTTGATGTATTCGGCGAGGAAGAACAGCGCGAACTTCAGCGACGAGTATTCGGTGTGGAAGCCGCCGACCAGCTCGCCTTCGGCCTCGGGCAGATCGAACGGTGCCCGGTTGGTCTCACCGACCATCGCGGTCAGATACACCATGAACGACGGCATCAGCAGGAACGCGAACCACACCCGGTCCTGGGCCGCCACGATGCCTGAGGTCGCCATCGTGCCGGCGTAGAGGAACACGGACGCGAATGCCAGACCCATGGCGACCTCGTAGGAGATCACCTGGGCGGTGGAGCGGATTCCGCCGATCAGTGGATAAGCGGATCCGGACGACCAGCCGGCCAGGACGATCCCGTAGACCCCGATTGAGGACATCGCCAGGACGAACAACACCGCGATCGGCAGGTCCGCCAGCTGCAAAGCGGTGCGGTGACCGAAAATGCTGACCTCCGGCCCGAGCGGGATCACCGCGAATGCGGTGATCGCCGGCACCGTCGAGATGATCGGCGCCAGCGTGTAGATCGCCCGGTCGACGTTGAAGGGGGTGATGTCCTCCTTGAGCGCCAGCTTGATCGCATCGGCCAGGCTCTGCAGCCAACCTTTGGGTCCGACCCGGTTTGGGCCGGGGCGCATCTGCATGCGGCCCACGACTTTTCGTTCGATGACGATCGCCAGGACCACCGTCAGAATCAGAAACACGAAGACGCCCAGCGCCTTGGCCAGCATCAGCCACCAGGGATCGGTCATGATCTGCGTCCAATCTGTACCGTCGCGCCGGGGGTGACCCCCAGATCCCGGTGCACTGCCGAGTCATGCGAATTCATCGGCAGCCACACCACGTTGTCCGGCATCTCGGTGGTGACCAGCGGCAGGGTGATACTGCCGTGCTCGGTGCTGACGGTGACCGGCTCGCCTTCGGCCACACTGATGTCGGCAGCCGTGGCCGCCGACATGCGTGCCACCGGAGTGCGTGCGGTGCCGGCCAGGTTCGGCTCACCGTCCTGCATCCGGCCCTCGTCCAGCAGCATTCGCCAGCCGGCCAGCACGGCTTCGCCGGCGCCGGGCCGCGGCGGTGAGCCCGCGGCGACCTCGGGTCCGGTGACTCGCTCGCCGGACCAGCCGCCCAGCCCCGCCAGCTCGTCGCGCGCCGCTTCCAGCGTGGACAACCCCAACGCGACGCCCATCTCGTCGGCGATCACATCGAGTATCCGCCGGTCGGGCAGGGCGCCGGTGTCACCCAGTGCGACACCGAACCGCCGGTGGCGGCCCTCCCAGTTGACGTACGTGCCGGACTTCTCGGCCGCGGCAGCGACCGGGAGCACCACATCGGCGCGCTCGGTGACTTCGCTGTGCCGCAACTCGAGGCTGACCAGGAACTCGACCTCGTCCAGGGCCGCCAACGCCGCCGCCGGGTCGGCCAGATCGGTCGGCTCCACCCCGCCGACCACCAGTGCTCCCAGCTTCCCCTCGGCCGCGGCGACCAGGATGGCGTCGGTGTCGCGGCCGGTCTGCGACGGCAGGTCGTCGGGGCCGCCGAGACCCCAACTCTGCGCGACCTCGGCCCGCGCCGCCGGGTCACCCAGCGGACGTCCACCGGGGAGCAGGCCGGCCAGCGCACCGGCATCCAGTGCGCCGCGTTCCCCGGCTCGGCGGGGCACCCAGGCCAGCTTCGCGCCGGTGGCATCGGCCAGCCGAATCGCCGCCGACAGTGCTCCGGGCGAGGCGGCCAGCCGTTCGCCGACCAGCACCACTGCGCCGGGTCGGCGAAGCGCCTGTCCGATATCACCGGTGTGCAGGCCGTCCAGCGCGGCGGCCTCGCCACCGGGAACGACTGCCAGCAGGGTGCCGAACATCTTGGTCAACCCGCGATCGGCGAACGGCGCCAGGCTGAACACCTTCGTGGCGTTCTTGCGGGCCGCCTTGCGCAGCCGCAGGAAGACCATCGGTGCCTCTTCCTCGGGCTCCAGGCCGGCCAGCAACACCACCGGCGCGGCCTGCAGATCCGCGTAGCTGACCTCGATCCCGTGGCCCGCCACCCGGGCCGCCAGGAACGCGGCTTCCTCGGCGGACTGCGCGCGAGCCCGGAAGTCGATGTCATCGCTGTGCAGCGCCACCCGGGCGAACTTGGCGTAGCCGTAGGCGTCCTCGGCCGACACCCGCCCGCCGACCAGCACGCCGGTGCGTCCACGTGCCGCGGCCAGGCCGCGCGCCGCCACCGCCGCCGCGTGCGGCCAGGAGGTCGGGACCAGGTTCCCGCCGTCGTCGCGGACCATCGGTGTGGTGATCCGGTCGCCCTGGGTGGCGTAGGTGAAGGCCCAGCGGCCCTTGTCGCAGTTCCACTCCTCGTTGACATCCGGGTCTTCGCCGGCCATCCGCCGCATCACCTTGCCGCGACGGTGGTCGGTGCGTTCGGCGCAGCCGCCGGCGCAGTGCTCGCAGACGGTCGGTGTGGAGACCAGGTCGAACGGGCGGGCCCGGAACCGGTAGGAGGCACCGGTCAGGGCGCCCACCGGGCAGATCTGCACGGTGTTGCCCGAGAAGTAGGAGTCGAACGGCGTGTCGGTGTAGATACCGACCTGCTGCAGTGCGCCGCGATCCATCATCTCGATGAATTTGTCCCCGGCGATCTCGTTGGCGAACCGGGTGCAGCGGGCGCACAAGATGCAGCGGTCTCGGTCCAGCAGCACCTGCGAGGAGATGTTGATCGGCTTGGGGTAGTGGCGCTTGGTCTCTTCGAAACGAGTCTCGGTGCGGCCGTGCGACATCGCCTGGTTCTGCAGCGGACACTCACCGCCCTTGTCGCAGGTCGGGCAGTCCAGCGGGTGGTTGATCAGCAGCAGTTCCATCACCAGGTGCTGGGCCCGATCGGCCTCGGCGGAGGTGTGCTGGGTGCGCACCACCATGCCGTCGGTGGCGGCCACCGCGCATGACGGCTGCGGCTTGCGTTGGCCCTCCACCTCCACCATGCACTGCCGGCACCAGGCCACCGGGTCCAGCAGCGGGTGGTCGCAGAATCGCGGGACCTCGATGCCCAACTGCTCCGCGGCCCGGATGATCAAGGTGCCCTTGGGAACGGTGATCTGTTGGTCGTCGATGGTGAGGGTCACCGACTCCTGACCGTCCGGTTGAGAAGTTTGAGTCACGCCACACCGCCTGCTGCTCCACCTGGCACGAACATGCTCGCTTTCGGGTCGAACGGGCAGCCGCCCTCGAGGTGGGCGATGTATTCGTCACGGAAGTACTGGATCGACGACTTCACCGGCATTGCCGCGCCATCACCCAAGGCGCAGAAGGATTTTCCGAACAGGACGTCGGCGATGTCGAGCAGGGTGTCGAGGTCTTCCGGTGTTCCGCGGCCGGTTTCCAGCCGCTGGTAGATCGGCACCAGCCAGTAGGTGCCCTCACGGCACGGAGTGCACTTGCCGCAGGACTCGTGTTTGTAGAACTCCGACCAGCGCCCCGCCGCGCGCACTACGCAGGTGGTCTCGTCGAAGATCTGCAATGCCTTGGTGCCCAGCATGGACCCCACCGACGCCATGCCCTCGTAGTCCAGCGGGATGTCGAGGTGTTCCTCGGTCAGGATCGGGGTGGACGAGCCGCCCGGCGTCCAGAACTTCAGCCGATGCCCGTCGCGTATCCCGCCGGCGTAGCCGAGCAGTTCGCGCAGCGTGATACCCAGCGGCGCCTCGTACTGCCCGGGACGGTTGACGTGCCCGGACAGCGAATACAGGGTGAATCCACGGGATTTCTCGGTGCCCATCGACCGGAACCACTCCGGCCCGTTGCGCAGGATCGACGGCACACTGGCGATCGATTCGACGTTGTTGACCACCGTCGGCGAGGCATACAGCCCGGCCACCGCGGGGAACGGTGGGCGCAGCCGGGGCTGGCCCCGATAGCCCTCCAGCGATTCGATCAGCGCCGTCTCCTCGCCGCAGATGTAGGCGCCCGCCCCGGCGTGCACGGTGATATCCAGGTCGAAGCCGCTGCCACCGATGTCGTTGCCCAGCAGCCCCGCCGCATACGCCTCGGCGACCGCCGCCTGCAAGCGGCGCACCACCGGCAGCACCTCGCCGCGGATGTAGATGAAGGCGTGGCGGGCACGGATCGCGTAACAGCACACGATCATGCCCTCGATGAGCACATGCGGTGTCGCCATCAGCAGCGGCATGTCCTTGCAGGTGCCGGGCTCGGACTCGTCGGCATTGACCAGCAGGTAGTGCGGCTTTGCCGCTGCCCCCTCGTCGCCTTGGGGGACAAAGGACCACTTGGTCCCGGTGGAGAACCCGGCGCCGCCTCGGCCACGCAACCCGGAGTCCTTGACCAGTTCGATGACCTCGTCGGGTGTCATCGCCAGCGCACGCTTCATCCCGGCGTAGCCGTCGTGGCGGCGGTAGGTCTCGAGCGTCCAGGACTCGGGTTCGTCCCAGTAGCTGCTCAGCACCGGCGTCAGCGGTGTGCCCTCGGCAAGTGTCATTTCTCGCCCCCACTGGTGTTGCGGCCGGGCTCCGGTGCCGTCATCTTGTGCTCGCGCGCCACCTGCAGGCCGGCGAGCGTCGCCGCGCCGGCGCCGCCTTGGCCGTCGTCGGCGCGTTCGTCGGGGAAGCCGGCGAGAATTCGCTCGGTGGCGGCGAAACTGCACAGCGGCATCCCGCGGGTGGGTCGCACCTCGGCGTCGTCGCGCAATTTGTCGACGAGCTCGCGTGCCGATTCCGGTGTCTGGTTGTCGAAGAACTCCCAGTTGACCATCACCACCGGCGCGTAGTCGCAGGCCGCGTTGCACTCGATGTGCTGCAGCGTGACCGATCCGTCGGCGGTGGTCTGATCGTTACCGACGCCCAAGTGCTCCTTGAGGCCGTCGTAGATGGCGTCGCCGCCCATCACCGCACACAGCGTGTTGGTGCAGACGCCGACCAGGTACTTGCCGGTGGGGTCACGCCGGTACATCGAATAGAACGATGCGACCCCGGCGACGTCGGCGCTGGTCAGCCCAAGCAGCTCCGCGACGAACGACAGCCCTGCCGGCGTGACGTAGGTGTCCTGTGCCTGTACGAGGTGCAGCAGCGGCAGGATCGCCGAACGCGGCTGTGGGTAGCGGCCGATGATCTCCTTGGCGTCGGCTTCCAGCTGGGCTCGCACGTCGGGGGAGTAGCTGGTCGGAGCGCCGGGATGGTTGAACTGATTGGGTTCTTCTGGCTGCCGGCCTAACTGCAGGAAGACCCGCTTGCCGTCGGTCCCGGCAGTCGGCGGCATCAACCGGCCGCGCCCGGTCTTGTTGACGCCGGCCTGGTCGATCTCGCCGCCCGACGCGCTCACCGGTCTACCCCGCCCATGACCGGGTCGATGCTGGCGACGGCGGCGATCACGTCGGCGATCAGCCCGCCCTCGCTCATGGCGGCCACCGCCTGCAGGTTGGTGAACGACGGATCCCGGTAGTGCACCCGGTAGGGGCGGGTACCGCCGTCGCTGACCATGTGTACCCCCAGTTCGCCGCGGGGCGACTCGACCGAGACGAACACCTGGCCCGGCGGCACCCACAGGTCCTCGGTGACTCGCTTGAAGTGGTGGATCAGCCCTTCCATCGAGTGGCCCATGATCCAGCCGATGTGCTCCCGGGAGTTGCCCTGCCCGTCCGGGCCGATGGTCAGGTCGCCCGGCCAGGCGATCTTGCGGTCGGAGACCATCACCGGCCCGGGCCGCAGCTTGTCCAGACACTGTTCGACGATTTTCAGGGACTCCTTGATCTCTGCGATGCGGATCAGGTAGCGGCCGTAGGCATCACAGCCGTCATCGGTGACTACCTCGAACTCGTAGTCCTGGTAGCCGCAGTAGGGTTCCGCACGTCGCACGTCATAGGGCAGGCCCGTCGAGCGCAGCACCGGGCCGGTGATGCCCAGCGCCATGCATCCGGTCAGGTCCAGGTAGCCCACGCCCTTGGTCCGGGCCTTCCAGATGTAGTTTTCGGTCAGCAGGTCCTCGATGTCCTTGAGTCGCTTGGGCATCAGCTTGAGGAAGTCGCGGATCTGCGGGACTGCGTCATCGGGCAGATCCACCG
The DNA here is from genome assembly GCF_045310815.1 of Mycobacterium sp. SMC-19. Lineage (NCBI taxonomy): Bacteria > Bacillati > Actinomycetota > Actinomycetes > Mycobacteriales > Mycobacteriaceae > Mycobacterium > Mycobacterium sp. SMC-19. Next base: position 74,237 of record NZ_JBJIAM010000005.1, read on the forward strand.
ACACGCCGCCGGGGCGGACGTACTGGTGGTTCATCCGCAGCCCGGTGATGGCCTCGAAGATGTCGAGCACCAGCTCACGTTCCCGGAAGCCGAACAGCATCACGGTCAGTGCGCCGAGCTCCATACCGCCGGTGGCAAGCGCGACCAGGTGCGAGGACATCCGATTGAGTTCCATCATCAAAACCCGGATGACACTGGCACGTTCGGGGATGTCATCGGTAATACCGAGCAGTTTCTCCACACCGAGGCAGTAGGCGGTCTCGTTGAAGAACGGCGACAGGTAGTCCATTCGGGTCACGAACGTGACGCCCTGGGTCCAGTAGCGGCTTTCCAGGTTCTTCTCGATACCGGTGTGCAGATAGCCGATGCCGCACCGGGCTTCGGTCACGGTCTCGCCTTCGAGTTCCAGAATCAGCCGCAACACGCCGTGCGTCGATGGGTGCTGGGGTCCCATGTTGACGACGATGCGTTCTCCGGGGTCGGCGGCCTTGGCCGCCTCCACTACCTGATCCCATTCCTGCCCACCGACGTTCAGGACGGTGTGCGGTGTGTCGGTGCTCATTATTTGTAAGCCCTCCGCTGGTCCGGCGGCGGTATCTGCGCGCCCTTGTATTCGACCGGGATGCCGCCCAACGGGTAGTCCTTGCGCTGCGGGTGGCCGTGCCAGTCGTCGGGCATCTCGATCCGGGTCAGCGAGGGGTGGCCGTCGAAGATGATCCCGAAGAAGTCATAGGTCTCGCGTTCATGCCAGTCGGTGGTGGGGTAGATCGCGAACAGTGAAGGAATATGCGGATCTGCATCGGGGGCAGCGACTTCCAGACGGACGCGGCGGTTGTGGGTAATGGACCGCAGCGGGTAGACCGCATGCAACTCGCGGTCGGTGTCACCGGGGTAGTGCACACCGGAGACCCCGAGGCTCAGCTCGAAGCGCAGCGCCGGCTCGTCGCGCAGCAGCTGAGCCACCGCCGGCAGCTGCGCGCGAGGGACATACAGCGTCAGCTCGTCGCGATACACCACGACCTTCTCGACAGCGTCGGCGAACTCGATTCCGTTGCGCTGCAGGGCAGCGGTGAGCGTGTCGACGAGTTCGTCGAAGTACCCGCCATAGGGCCGAGGGGTCTCGCCGGGGAGTGCTGCCTCGGTCACCAGGCGTCCGTATCCGGACGTGTCGCCGGTGCCCGTCGCGCCGAACAGGCCGTGGCGGACCTTGATCACGTCTTCGGGGCCGGTTCGGCCCTCTCCGCTCGCCTCGCTCACCGCAGCAACCCCCTCATCTGCCAGGTAGACGGGGCCGACAGCGCCGCCTCCTCCGTAGCGGTGATCACCTGCTCCCGGTTGGCGCCCAAGGGCATCGAGCGAATCTTCTCGTGCAGCTTGAGGATTGCGTACATCAGCATTTCCGGCCGGGGCGGACAACCGGGCAGGTAGATGTCGACCGGGACGACATGGTCCACGCCTTGAACGATCGCGTAGTTGTTGAACATTCCGCCCGACGACGCGCATACGCCCATCGACAGCACCCACTTGGGCTCCACCATCTGGTCGTAGATCTGGCGCAGCACCGGTGCCATCTTCTGGCTGACCCGGCCGGCGACGATCATCAGATCGGCTTGGCGCGGCGAGGCCCGGAAGACTTCCATCCCGAACCGGGACAGGTCGTAGTCGGGCGCCATCGTCGACATCATCTCGATCGCGCAACAGGCCAGGCCGAAGGTCGCCGGCCACAGTGACCCGGTGCGGAAGTACCCGGCCAGGTCTTCCACGGTGGACAGCAGGAGTCCGCTCGGCAGCTGCTCTTCTAATCCCATGTCTAAGCCCGCCTACTCCCACTCAATCCCAATTCAGGCCGCCGCGCCGCCAGACGTAGGCGTAGGCGACGAACACGATGACGGCGAACAGCACCATTTCGATGAGGGCGAATACTCCGAGCCCGTCGAAGGCAACTGCCCAGGGGTAGAGAAATACGATCTCGATGTCGAAGACGATGAACAGCATCGCGGTCAGGTAGTACTTCACCGGGAATCGCTGTCCGGGCGGGGCGTGCGGCCCGCTGACCGGCTGGTCTGTGGGTTCGATGCCGCACTCGTAGGCTTCTAGTTTCGACCGGTTGTAGCGGGAGGGGCCGACCAGTGCGGTGGCGACCACGGAAAACACGGCGAAACCGGCGGCTAGCGCGGCGAGGACCAGGATCGGCAGGTAGAGGTTCATGCTCAGTGACGTAGTTCCCTTCCGGGCGCCGATGTGACTTCAGGCACAGCCTAGTCCGCCGTCACGGGGCGGTTGGGAAGAATCCGAAATTGCCGACAACTGTGACGGGCATCACCTGTAGCGGTAACGGCGACAGGGGAATTCGTCTCTGAGGCTGCCCTAACTAAGGCGCCGGCGTGCGCAGCAGACCCAGCACCGCACGGCTCAATTCCATCGGGTCCAGCGGGTGGGCTACCGCGGCGTCGGCGTGTGACCACTTCGCCAGCCAGACGTCGTCGGCGCGGCCGGTCAGCACCACGATGGGCGGGCACGGGGTGATCTCGTCTTTGAGCTGTTTGCAGATACCCATTCCGCCGGCCGGAGCGGCCTCCCCGTCCAGGATGGCCAGGTCGATTCCACCGGCATCCATTTGCCGGATCACCACCGGCTCGGTTGCGACCTCGACATAACTCAGCTCCGGTAGGTCCGGGTGTAGCTGCTTGCCCAACGCGGTCGTAACCCGTGCACGGGTTGCGGCGTCGTCACTGTAGACAAGGATTCGCAGCGCGGCATTGGAGTCGGACACGGACCAGATGCTACTGCGCGGGTACTGCCGATACATCGGGTTTGGAACAGCACCGTCGAAGTGATTGTCGCGCAGGAAATCTAGCGGCTACTGGGTGTATCCGGGATGGTCGATCGCCAACCGATGCTCGACCAGGGTGTACAGGCAGGCGGTGAGCGCCTCGGGCCGGTCGTCGAGGTCACCGGCCCGGATGGCGGCGGCCAGCTCTGCCTCGTCGGCGAAACCCAGCCCGGCCAAGGCCTCGGTGACGACGTCCCCGGTGGTGTCGCGCAACTCGCGTTCGACGATACGCAGTGCGTTGGCCGCCACCCGGGCGTGGAACCTGACCTGGCCGTCGGTGGCGGCCTGTCCGTCGCGATGCACCAGCGCGGTGTCCAGGAATTCGGTGACCGCGGCGACGAGTTCGGCCGCGGTGGGGCGGCGGCCCCCGGCGCTCATGGCCGGACTCCATCGAGCAGGCGCAGTACGTCCCATTCGGATTCGGAGACCCGCCGGCCGATGGTCGCCAGTTCCACCGAACGGGTTTGGCCGCTCAGGTGACGTTGCGCCTGGTAGCGGCAGATGATGCCCCATCGCAGCGTGCCCAGCAGTAGCCACCAGTCGAACCGGTCCGGATCGACGCGGTGCCCGCTGGCTTGCTCATATGCGGCCAGCAGGGCGTCGATATCGCCGAGTCCACCGGCGGCGCGCTCGCGTGGCGCACCGAAGCGCCAGGCTCGCAGGCAGAACCAGGCCAGGTCCTCGATGCCGTCGCCGAGGTGCACCAGCTCCCAGTCCAGCACGGCCGCCAGGTCGCCCTCGGCGGAGACCATCAGGTTGCCCATCCGGAAATCGCCGTGGACCAGCTGCGTCGGCACCGGCGGTGGACGATCGGCGGCCAGCCGCCGAAACGCCCACTCGAAGGCGGCGGTGGTATCGGGCATGGCATCGAGCTGGGCGCGGCATGCGGACAGCTGGTCTTCGGTGCTCAGCGCGATGCCGCCCGGGTCGGCCCGGTGGATGGCGCTCAGCGCCTGCGCGCACTGGCCCAGCAGTTGTTCGCGTCCTGCGTCATCGAGTTGGCGTTCGATGCGGCGAACGACCGTCTCGCCGTGGATCAGGTCGCAGATCAAATACGGATTCCCCAGTGCTGCAGGGGAATTATCGGCCACCAGCACGTTCGGAACCGGAGCGCCGGCCTGGCCTGCGGCGCGCTGCGCCTGCGCTTCGAGTTCCATGCTGGCGTAGAGCTCCTCGAGTGGCCCGGTGCGCAGAATCAGCGACCGGCGCTCGCGTGTGCCCGTCACGGCATCGAAAGCCCAGGTGATCCGGCTGGCGCCGCCGGTCAGCGCGCGCAGGTCCTCTACCGCGACGGGGCCCAACACCGGCGCCAGCACATCGGCCAGCCGGTCGGGGAGCTGGTCGGCGGTCATCGCCGACGGTCGAACCCGAACAGGCGCTGCGCGACCCGGCGGATCTGGATCTCCTCGGCGCCTTCGGTGATCCGGTAGCGGCGGTGATGGCGGTAGATATGCTCGAACTGCTCGTGGCGGGTATAGCCGATTCCGCCGTGAATCTGGATGGCGCGGTCGGCGGCCTCGCACACCAGCCGGTTGGCACGGTAGTTGGCCATCGACACCTTGTCGGACACCTCCAGGTGGTGGTCGCGGTCCAGGTGCCAGGCCGCATAGTTCACCAGCAGGCGCACCATCTGGGCCTCGGTCTGCAATTCGGCCAGCGGCCACTGCACCGCCTGGTTAACCGACAGCGGCTTGCCGAACACGATGCGTTGCCGGGCGTACTCGGCGGCGCGGTCGATGCAATATTGCGCGGCGCCGAGGCTGGATGCGGCCTGGCGGATCCGGTTTTCGTGCAGGAAGGTCTGGGCCACATCCAATCCGCCGTCGACCTCGCCGAGCACCGCCTCGGCGGGCACCCGCACGTTGCGGAGCTCGACCTCGCCGTGGTCGGTGGGCATGTTGAAGGTCCACCAGTAGAACGGGATGGTGAATCCCGGCGTGTCGGTGGGCACCAGGAACGCGGTGATGCCGCGCGCCGAGCCGGCGTCGCCCGACGTGCGGGCAAACACCAGGTCGTGGGTGGCCCGATGTACTCCGGTGTTGAACCGCTTGGCGCCGTTGATCACCCAGGTGTCGCCGTCGAGTTCGGCGCGGGTTTCCAGCCACGTCGCGTCCGAACCGTGGTCCGGTTCGGTCAAACCGAAGGCCATCGACCGCTCGCCGGTGATCATGGCCTGGGAGAACTCGCGGCGCTGGGAGTCGGTGCCGAACCGCTCCATCATGATCACCTGCGGGAAGTTCCCGACGATCGACGACTCGTCCTGCAGATCGTTGTGCAGGCCGAGGCCTTTGTGCGCCAGGTGCTCCCGGATCACCGCCATGTCGACGTTGGTTCCGTCCCGGCCGCCCAGAGACGCCGGCAAACCGTAGCGCAGCCAGCCGGCGGCATCAGCGCGGCGGCGCATCTCATCGAGCAGGTCCTCCCACTCGCGTCGCGGAATGCCACCGCTCTCCACGTCGGTGCGGGCGAACTCGCGCCGGTGGTCGAAATACTGCATGTGCTCGGCCTGCAGCGGTGCGATCTCGCGCTCGATGAAGTCGTCCATCTCGGCGAGAACCCCGGGAAGGTGTTCGGGCAGTGTGAAATCCATGGCGGTTCCTTCAGCTAGCAGGGGTCAACGGCCGTACAGGGTCTTTCTCCAGATCGTCGACAGCGTCTCGATGGCATCGCTGTCACTGATCCGCCATCCCGGCCCCGACGGGCCGACGAACACGACGGTGAAATTCTCGAACAGCAGCGCGATGGCCGCCGCGATGTGGTCGGGGTCGAGCTCGCGGCCATAGCCCTGCTGTTGTGCGCGCCGCACCGAGGCGGCGACGATCTCCATACCGAACCGGCGGAACTCGTTCTGCAGCGCGGCGAATCGTTCGCTGGTGGCGGCCAGCTGTGCCACCGCGATCATGACACCGATGTTCGGTGTGAACATGGCCCAATAGGCACTGACCACCGACGAGAAGAACTCGGTGTCCTCCGGGGACTCCGGTAGCCGCATCTTGAGTCCGGATGGCTCGACCACTTCGGTGAGAAACGATTCGGCCAAGGCGGCCAGCAGATCTTCCTTGTCGCGGAAATACCGGTACAGCACTGCCGTGGATTTTCCGGCCGCCGATGTGATGTCGGCCAGCGTGGTGCCATGAAATCCACGCTCGGCAAACAGTTCTCGGGCAGCCTGCTCGATCGCCCCGCGGGTCAGACGTCCCTTCGAACTGAGCTCACGCTGGGTGGACATCGAGGCGCTCAGACCCGCTTCCGATCTCCGGCGGCCAGCAGGGCGCTGGGCAGCCCGTGGCCGACCACCGTGCTGGCCACGCCGGCCGCGACGATGGCGGCATCCAGATCGATACCGGTGTCGATGCCGCAGTCACCGAGCAGGTAGACCAGGTCCTCGGTAGCGATGTTGCCGGTGGCGCCGGGGGCGAACGGACAGCCACCCAATCCGCCGGCCGAGGCGTCGAGCCGGGTGATGCCCGCCTGAACCGCCGCGTAGGCGCAGGCCAGGCCGGAGCCGCGAGTGTTGTGGAAATGCGCTCCCAGCGGAACATCGCCGATGATCGGCTGCACCGCTGCGATCAGATCGGTGACTCGCCGGGGAGTGGCCGTGCCGATGGTATCGGCGATGGCGAGGCGGTCGACCCCGAAAGCGCTTGCCGAGGCGGCGATGTCGGTGACGCGTCCGGGTTCGGTCGGGCCGTCGAACGGGCAGTCCCACGCGGTGGCGATGATGACCTCGAGTGATGCACCGGCGTCGTGGGCGATGCCGGCGATGTCGGTGATCGCTGCGACCGCCGGCGCAGTGGGGCGGCCGACGTTGGCGGTGCTGAAGGCATCCGAGGCACACACCACGTACTCGATGGATTTCAGCCCGGCGGCCACCGCCCGGGTGGCTCCGCCGGGGCTGGCGACCAGAGCGGAGAACTCCAGTTCGGGGTAGCGCCACAGCTCGGCAGCGAGTTCGGCCGCGTCGGCGAGGGCCGGGACCTTGGTCGGGGAGACGAACGACGTCACCTCGACCTCGCGGACTCCGGTGGCGGCGATTGCTGCCAACAGTTCGAGCTTGGCGCTCAACGGGATCGGCGCTTCGATCTGCAGGCCGTCGCGTAGCGCGACTTCGCGGATCGTGACCTGGCCGGGCAGTGTGCTCACAGCACCCCCTCGGTGCGTAGGGTGTCCAACTCCGCGCCGGTCTTGCCGAGCAGGCCGGCGTAGATCTCGTCGTTGTGCTGGCCGGGCCGGGCCGATCCGGCGTTGCGGATGGTGCCCGGGCTCTCCGAGAGCACCGGGATCACCCCGGGCCCCAGCACGGTGCGCTCGGCGCCCTCGTCCCAGTGCTCGGCGAGCATGCCGCGCGCCCGCAGTTGCGGGTCCTTGACGACCTCGGCCACGGTGTTGATGGGACCGGAGATCACCCCGGCATCGCTGAGCGTCGCGATGATGGCATCCGGCGCCCGCTGTGCGGCCCATTCGCCGATGATCGCGTCCAGCTCGTCCTGATTGCGACCGCGCGCGCCGTGATCGGCGAACCGGGTATCGGTTGTCAGCTCTGGTCTGCCCATGGCCTGGCACAGCCGGGAGAACACGCTGTCCTGGTTGGCGGCGATCACCACCCAACTGCCGTCGGCCGACTGGTAGATGTTCGATGGGGCGATGCCTTCGAGCCGGGTGCCCGAGGGCCCGCGCACCACACCGCCGACGTCGTAGTCGGGGATGGTGGATTCTTGGATCGCCAAGCAGGATTCGGTGAGGGCGACATCGACCACCTGGCCTTCACCGGTGACCGTGCGACGGTAGAGGGCGGCCAGGGCGCCTTGGGCGGCAAACATGCCCGCGAGGCTGTCACCCAGCGAGAGGGCCAGCCGTGGCGGCGGGCCGCCGGGAAAACCGTTCATGTGCCGCAGCCCGCTGGCCGCCTCGGCGACTGAGGCGTAGCCGGCCTTGTGGGCGTCCGGTCCGGTCTGCCCGTAGCCGGACACTCGCACCAGGATGATTCCCTGATTGCGTTGACGCAGGACGTCAAAGCCCAGCCCCCAGCGCTCCAGTGTGCCAGGGCGGAAGTTCTCCACGACGATGTCGGTCTTGTCGATGAGCTCGAGGAACAGCTCGCGACCGCGCTCGGTACGCAGGTCGAGGGTGACAGCCTTCTTGTTACGGGCATGCACGGTCCAGAAGAAGTGGTGCCCGTCGAGTTCGGCCTGTCCCCAGGTGCGCAGCGGGTCGGGTTTGCCGGGCAGCTCGATCTTGATGACCTCGGCGCCCATGTCGCCGAGCAGTCGCCCGGCGAACGGCCCGGAGATCAGCGTGCCGAGCTCCAGAACCCGGATGCCGTCGAGTGCGCCGGTAGGTGTCATGCCGACGAGCCTACGAAATCATGCTGGGCCAGCCAATCACTGATAATCGCTACGGCCTGTCGCAGTGCATCGCGCTGATCCGGCCCGGCGTAATAGTGGTTGGCTCCGGGGATTTCGTGCATCTGCTTGTCGCCGGTGCCGATCGCCTCGAAGAGCCGGCGGGTGTGGCTGGGTGTGCATGCATCGTCGGCCATGTTGCCGATCACCAGGGTGGGCACCGTGACGTCGCTGCCACAGTCCACCCCGTCGCCGTGGGCGTCGTCGTAGCTCCACTGGGACAGCCAGCTGCGCAGCGTGCAGAACCGCGCCAGCCCGACCGGGCTCATATTCACCACCTCCGGCTCGCCCAGATAGCAGCTGCCCGGGGTGCGCTCGTTGGGATCGACCGTCGGGTCCAGCCAGCGCGGGTCGGCCATGGTGCCGTGCACGACGAACCCGAACTCCCGATCGGGTAGGCCGGCCGCGGTGAAATCGGCCAGCTTCGCCTTGACCCAGGCGGTGATACGGCGATTCCGCTCGATCTGGGCGGCCCGGTAGCGGTCCAGGAACTCCGCGCTGTAGGGCGGCTGGTTCGGGTTGTCCGGGTTGTAGAGGTCCAGCTCCGGATCGCGTTTGGTCGGGTCGGACTCGTCGAGGATCGAGGCGTCCAGCCACTCGGTGAGCGTGCCGTGGCGGCTGATGTGGGCGGCCAGCAGCATCACGCCGTCGGCCGGGATCAGGTTCAGCTTCGTCAGGTCGGGACCGTCGCCGGACGGGCTTGCGGTCACCGTCGGATGTTGCGCCTGCTGTTGGTAGAACAGCGACAGCGAGCCGCCGCCGCTCCATCCGGCCAGCACCACCTTGGCGTAGCCGAGCCGGTTCTTGGCGTCGGCGATGCACTGGCCGAGGTCTTCGACCACCTTCTCCATCAGCAGCGCCGAGTCGGTGCCGCGGAATCGGCTGTTGCAGTAGATGACGTGGTGCCCGGCGCGGGCCAGGGCATTGACCATCGGCAGGTACGCGCCGCCGCCGATCGGGTGCATGAACACCAGCACGGTGTCGCTCGGCGTGGCCTTGGGCCGCAGCAGGTAACTCTCCAGCACCACCAGCTCGGCGACCCCGCCGTAGACGTCGCGGACACCCGAATTGTTCTGGTAGGCAATCAGGTAGGGGATTCGATCGTAGTCGTGTTTGGTGGTCATGCGTGCTGTCCTAGGTCGGCGGCGAGAACTTCGGGGGAGGGGGTGAGACGGCGTCGGGTGTCGATGGCGATGACCTGCCAGTCCACCCGCGCATAGTCGTCGAATTTGCGGCGCGCCCGCTCGCGGGCCTTTTCCGGCGCGCCGTGATGTACGCCTTGCGGGGCGTGGCTGATCAGGCCGGGCGGCATTGGAATGCCGTAGAGGGAACCGCCGTGGAAGAAGGCGATCTCGTCGTAGTCGACGTTGCGGTGATACCACGGAGTCCGTTCGGTTCCGGCCACCCCTTCGGCGGGCTTGGGCAGGAAATTCATCACATACACCCCGGTGGCCTGCATGAACAGATGCACCGTCGGCGGCAGGTGCACGCTGTCAGACGTCACCACGTTGTAGTCGGCGATGTTGAATGAAAAGGCGAAGTTGTCGCCGCGCCAGCCCTCGACGTCGATCGGATTATGTTGGTAGTGAAGCGTTGTCGGGCCGCCATCATGGATCAGCCGGACCTCGTAGCTCTCGCGCCCGTCCCCGAACGGATCTGGGTCGAAGGGGGCCGGATCCGGGATGACGATCAGGGAAGGGTCGAACGGGAAGTGCCGGCCCAGCGGTCCGGGCGGGGGAACCCGGAACTCGTCGGTGGCCTCGATGATCAGCAGCGTCGTCTCGGCCGCGGGGAGCTGGCGCCAGGTGGTCGCCTTGGGCAGATACAGCCAGTCGCCCTGGCGGTAGTCCAGCGGGCCGAATTCGGTCTCCAGTCGGCCGGATCCGGCATGTACGAAGCAGAGCAGGTCGCCGTCGACGTAGCGGACGTGAAACGGCATCTCCGCGTTGCGTCGGGACAGCCGGATGCGGCAGTCGGCGTTGCTGAACAGCAGCAGCGGCTCGCCGGCGGCGTCGGTGGCGTCGCTCGGCTGTAGGAGTGCGGCCAGCACGTCGACGGGCCGCAGCGGACCTTCGGCGCGGTAAGCGGTGGGGTCGTTGCGCCGGTACAGGTTCGCGGTGCGACCGGTGAAGCCGCCGCGGCCCAGTTCGTCGTCCTTGAGGCCGTCGAGATCGGCGTGCAGGCGGCGCGGTGTGGTGCCTTTGCGCAGGTGGACGAAGGATTCCATCGGCGACTCCCGGGGAGCTCATGCGAATATCGGACCAAAACTAAAAGTGACGTTACTTTTTGTTTCAGTCGTGGGCAAGAGCCTCCGCGAACTCAGCGGCCGACGAATTCCGCGGTGTTGCGGCTCAGGAACGCCTGTACCCCGATGGCGGCGTCCTCACTGGCGAACAGTTTCTGCACGGTGGGCACCAGGTCGGCCTCGGCCGCGGTGTCGCCATCACGCACCGCCTGACGGGCGCTGCGCAGGGTGGCCTGCACGCCCAGCGGCGCCTGCCGCGCGATGGTCTGGGCGATCTCGATGGCGCGGGCCAGCTGCCCGCCGTCGGGCACCACCTCCTGCACGATGCCGATTCGATGGGCCTCGCGGGCGTCGAAGGTGTCGGCCGTCAGGATCCACCGCATGGCGTTGCCCCAGCCCGCCGCCCGCGGGAATCGGATGGTGGCCCCTCCGAACGGGTAGATGCCCCGGGCGATTTCCAGTTGTGCGAAGGTGGCCGACTCGGCGGCGATGGCGATGTCGCCGGCGAGCATCAGCTCGATACCCAGCGTCAGCACCTTGCCGTGTACGGCGGTGACGACCGGTTTGGACAGCTGCCTGCCGTCGACCTGCCACGGATTGATACCGCCATCGGGAACCTGCGAGACGTTGTTGGCGATGTCGCCGGCCACACTGGCCAGGTCCAGCCCGGCGGTGAACATCGGCCCTTCGCCGTAGAGCACGGCGGCCCGCAGACTGTCGTCGGCGTCGAATTCCCCGTAGGCGGCGGCTAGTTCGCGCAGCATGGCGGAGTGGAACGCGTTGCGTTTGTCGGGCCGATTGAGGCCGATGATCTGCACATGGCCGTCGCGGCGGACGGTCAGATGTCGTAGTTCACTGGTGTCCTCCCTGGAAGCCGGGCGTATCGGCTAGACTAAATCGTCTAGACCAGATCGTCAAGAATGGAGGATCGATGGCAGCTCCGGCAAAAGCGCTGACCCACAAGGAGCGACTGCTTCGCCAGGGCATGAGGTCGTTTTATGCGTCCGGGTTTCACGGCACCACTGTCGACGCCATCTTGGCCGCATCCGGGGTGCCGAAGGGCTCGTTCTACCACCACTTCGGGTCCAAGGATGCGTTCGGCCTGGCCGTGCTGGACCGCTATATGCACATGCAGCTGGACGCCCTGGCCAAGTGGTCCGACGACGAAACCCTCAGTACCACTGACAAACTCACCGGCTACTTCGCCGAACTCACTCAGGCGTTCGTGCGGTCGGACTTCCAGCGGGCTTGTCTGGCCGGGAAATTCTCCACCGAACTGGCGGCTGACTCCGAACCGTTTCGCGACTGCCTCGATGCCGCGCTGGCCGGCTGGCATCGCGCTCTGGCCGAGTTGATGCGGGCCGGCCAGCAATGTGGGGATGTGCGTGACGACCGTTCCGCCGACGAGCTTTCGCACAGCGTGCTGGCGCTGATTCAGGGTGCGTTCGTCATCGCGCTGTCCGCTCGCGACACCCGGGCGCTCAAGGCCGTCAGCGCCAGCTTCGGCCCGCTGATCCAACCGCCGGCGTAGGGCGCTACTTCAGCTCGGCCGACGACAGGCCCAGCAGCCGGCGGGCCACCACCAGCAGCTGGATCTGCTGGGTGCCCTCGAAGATGTCGAGGATCTTCGAGTCGCGGCTCCACTTCTCCAGCAGCATCTGCTCGGAGTAGCCCAAGGTGCCGGCCATTTCGACGGCCTTGAGGGTGATGTCGCTGGCGACTCGGCCGGCCTTGGCCTTGCCCATCGACGCCTCTTTGGAGTTGGGGATGCTGTTGTCGGCCTGCCACGCCGAACGCAGGGTCAGCAGGTTCGCCGACTCCCAGTCAGCCTCCATCCGCAGGAATTCCGCGGCCGGTGCGCTCTGGGCGTGTGCCGGCTTGTCATAGGAGATCTCGATGCCGGCGGCGGTGAGCATCTTGCGCAGCTCTTCGAGTGCGGCGCGCGCGACTCCGACCGCCATGGCGGCCACGATCGGCCGGGTGTTGTCGAAGGTCTCCATGACTCCGGAGAAGCTCTTCTCGGTGTTGATCTCCGGGCTGCCCAGCAGGTTGTCCTTGGGGATGCGGGCATTGTCGAACCGGATCACCGCGGTGTCGGAGGCCTTGATGCCGAGCTTGTGCTCCAGGCGCTCGACGATGACGCCGGGGTGCTCGCGCGGCACCACGAACGACTTGATCGCCGCCCGCCCCAGAGCCTTGTCCAGCGTCGCCCACACCACGATGTGGGTGCATCGCGAACCGGCGGTGACGAAGATCTTCTCGCCGTTGATCACGTACTCGTCGCCGTCGAGGGTGGCCGTCGTCGTCACCGCCGCCGAGTCGGAGCCGAAGCTCGGCTCGGTGATGGCCATTGCGGCCCACACCTTGCCCAGGCGAGCGAGCTGTTCGTCGGTGGCCACGCCGGAGATGGCCGCATTGCCAAGGCCCTGGTAGGGCACCGACAGCATCAAAGCCACATCGCCCCAGCTCATCTCGAGCACCTGCAGCATTGCCGCCATGTTGGACGCGTTGCGGTTGCCGGTCTGCGCGCCGGCGTCGCGGAAGGCCTCGGCGCCGGCCATCGCGCTACCGCCGGCCCCGGAGACCCCGTCGAACAGGGTTTCCAGGGTGTCCAGCTCGACCGGGTAGGCGTGCTCGCGTGCGTCGTACTTGCGCGAGATGGGGCGCAGCAGTTCGGCGGCCCCGGCATGGGTCATCTCGATGACCTCGTGGAGCTTACGGGGCAGTTCCAGATTGATTGCCATGATCAGACTTTCGTGTTCGCAGCGGAGTTGGCTTGGTAGCTCGGATGACTAGATGACCAGGACGCCTTCGGCGACGCCGAGTGCCCGCAGATCGCGGTACCAGCGCTCGACCGGGTGCTCCTTGGTGTAGCCGTGGCCGCCCAGCAGCTGCACCCCGTCCAGACCGATCTGCATGCCCTTGTCGGTCGCGATCCGCTTGGCGAGGGCGGCCTCCCGGATGAAGGGCAGTCCCTGCTCGCAACGCGACGCGCCGCGCCAGGTCAGCAGCCGCAGCCCGTCGAGTTCGATGGCGATGTTGGCGCACATGAACGCCACCGACTGGCGGTTGGCGATCGGCTCACCGAACGCCTCACGCTCCTTGATGTAGGGCATCACGTGGTCGAGCACCGCGTGGCTGGTGCCGACCGCCAATGCGGCCCAGCCCAGCCGGGACAGTGCGATGGCCTGCGAGTAGTCGGCATCGGTCGCCGCTTCCTCACCGAGGCGGGCGCTCAGCGGGACCGACACCTGGTTCAGCTCGAGCTGGCCCAGGGCGGCGGCGCGAAGACCCATGCTGGGGTCGGCCTTCACGGTCAGGCCGGGCGCTGAGGACTCGACGATGAACAGTGCGGGCTTGCCGTTGAGCTGGGCGGCCACGATGAACAGCTCAGCGTCGGCAGCGGCCACCACCAACGACTTCACCCCGTCGAGCCGGTAGCCGCTGGGCGTGCGTACCGCGGTCGTCTTGAGGTTGGTCGGGTCGAACAACGGCTGTGGCTCGACGATCGCGACGCAGGCCTGGGGGACCTTCTCCCCGGCGAACTCGGGCAGGTAGGTGGCTTGCTGGTCGGCGCTGCCCCAGTGGGTCAACGCCGAAGCCACCCCGCCGGGGGCCAGGATCGGCAGTGCCAGGCCCATGTCGCCGTAGCCCAGCGCCTCGGCGACCAGCACGTTGGTGACCGCGGAACGGTGTGCGGCGATCCCGTCGAAGTCCTCCGGGATGTTGATCGCGGTGATGCCCAATTCGGCGGCCTTGCCGAGCAGCTCGCGCGGGTAGTCGAGGGCCTCGTCGGCGTCGTGGGCGGCCGGCCGCAGCAGCTCGGCCGCGAACTCCTCGACGGTGTCGACGATCATCTGTTGGTCGTCATCGGGGGTCAGGTCGAAGTAGTCAGTGTTTTTGCCGCCCTTGGCGCCGGGGGCGAGGCGCGCCGGCGCCTTGCCCAGGCCCTGAACCTTTTTGAACTGGCGGGTGGAGGCTCCGGCGACGGAGAAGGCCGTCTTCACGCCGTAGTTCAGGCTCCAGTTGAGCGGCTCTCGCAGGCGGTAGCGGTCCAGAAAGTCCCGGCTGACCAGCGGCGTGACCAGCGACAGTGCGGCCGCCATCGGGCTGCGCTTGTGCGGAGCCGACCCGACGCCGCTGGCGCGGCTGTTCAGCCGGACCTTTGAGCCGTTGGTGGCGGGGGCGATATCAGTCATGTCAGAGCCTCACTCGATGGAAGGTATCGATGAGGCCACCTTACTCCGAAGTAAGTTAACTCAGAAGTAAGGTGTGACGAAGTCCTCAATCGGCCCCCGCCGGACGCCCGTTTACTCCGGGGTCAAAGCCGCCAGCACCTGCTGGTGCAGGGCGGGGTTGGCGGCCACGGCGCAGTTCCCGTGCGGGCCCGGGTTGCCGGACAGGTCGGTGAACACCCCGCCCGCTTCGCGCACAAGGATGTCGACGGCGGCCAGATCCCACACCGACACCGCCGGCTCGATGGCTGCATCCACAGCGCCCTCGGCGACCAAGCAGTACGCCCAGAAATCGCCGTAGGAGCGTGCCCGCCACACCGCCTCGGTCAGCCCCAGGAATTGCTCCCGCAGCCCGCGCGCCGCCCAGTAGTTCAACCCGGCGAACGTCAGGCTGGAGGAGCCCACCTCGGCCACCGAGGACACCGACAGCGGTCGGGCCGGCGCGCCGGCGTGGGACCCGAACGCGCCCCGGCCGCGCGTCGCCCACCAGCGCCGGTGCAATGCCGGGGCGCTGACCACGCCGAGGATCGGCACGCCGTCCTCGAGCAACGCGATCAGGGTGGCCCACACCGGCACCCCGCGCACGAAGTTCTTGGTGCCGTCGATCGGGTCGATGATCCACTGGCGCCCAGTGAAAGTCGCGGTGCCACCGAACTCCTCGCCGAGGATCTGGTCGTCGGCACGCTCGGCGACCAGCACCTCGCGCAGTGCGGTTTCGACCGCCTGGTCGGCGTCGGTCACCGGAGTCAGGTCGGGCTTGGTGTCGACCCGCAGGTCGAGCGCACCGAACCGCGCCAGCGTGATTTCGTCCGCCCGGTCGGCCAGAGCCAGGGCCAGCGTGAGGTCTGCGTCGAGATTGTCGTTGATCTGCGCCATGGCGAAAGTCCTACCATGACCGCATGTGGGAGTTCGGGGCACTGCTGTTGCTACTGGCCATTCTCGCGGTGTTCCTGGCGCCGCGGTTGTTCCGGCCGGGGCCGGGCGGTGGAGCCCAAGAGGGCACCGTCCTGGTCACCGGCGTCAGTCCGCGGCCCGAGGCGACCGGCGCGCAATACGTCACCATCACCGGCGTCCTGCATGGTCCGACGGTGGATGAGCACGAGGTCTATCAGCGGTTCGCGGTCGACGTCAGCAAGTGGCCGAGCGTGGGCGACCTGCTGCCGGTGCGGTACTCGCCGCGCAACCCGGACAACTGGAATCTGACCGGGCCAATAGGAGACTGACGCTCCCGTCTACCGCGGCTGCGACTCCGGCAACGGCACCGGGTAGGACGTCAAGCCCGCGTCATCACAGTCCGGGCAGGAGTCATTCGAGCCCGGCCCATGCCCGATCCGCAGCATCTCGGCGACGTTGGCCAGCTTGACCCGGGGCCGGCCGTGCGGCTCACCGGTGGAGCGCTCGTGGGCGTCGATCAGCTGCCAGTGCTCGGCGGTGACCAGATCCGGTTGGCGGGACAACAGCCACCGGTGCAGTTGGGCTTCGTAGTCGGCGTCCACGTCGGGAAGACCGGTTTGCGCTGCCCGGGCGGCCAGATCCGCGGCGAGCGTGTCGACGGTGGCCTGCGAGTCGCTCTTGTTGGAGCCGATCACCCCTGAAGGTCCACGCTTGATCCACCCGACCACGTACTGATTGCTGGTGCCTTCGATGCGCCCGTCGGTGTGTGGGATGGTGCAGCTGCGTTCGTCGAACGGCAGTCCGGGCATCGGTACGCCGCGATAACCGACCGAGCGCACCACCAGCTGAGCCGGCAGCACCTCGCGTTCACCGGTGTCGTGTGCGCTGACCCGGCCCTGCTCGTCGGTCGTCAGCTCGTTGCGCCCCAACACGATTTCCTCGACCCGGCCGTCGCCGCGAATCTCGATCGGAGAGGTGCAGAACCGGAACACGATTCGGCGATGGCCCGGTCGCAATTCGCGTCCGACATAGGTGCGCAGCACTTTGACGTTCTGCTTGGGATGTTTGGCGGCCGCCTCGATGTCCTCGTCGGTGATGCCGGCGAACTCCGCGGCGTCGATCACCACGTCGACATCGTCGAGGCCCTTGAGATCGCCGAGTTCGCGGAGCTCCGGGCTGGTGAACGTGGCCTGTAGCGGGCCGCGCCGGCCGACGATCACCACCTCTTCGATGCCGCGCGGACCCAGCAGGTCCAGGGCGTGGTCGGCGATGTCGGTGCGGCGCAGTTCGTCGGGCTGGCTGACCAGGATGCGGGCCACATCCAGGGCCACGTTGCCGTTACCGACCACGATGGCGCGCTTGCAGGTCAGGTCGGGTGCGTGGTCGACGAAGTGCGGATGGGCGTTGTACCAGCCGACGAAGTCCACCGCCGCCACGCTGCCGGCCAGGTCCTCCCCGGGAATGCCCAGTTGCCGATTCGACTGCGCGCCGATCGCGTAGATGACCGCGTCGTAGCGCTCGGCCAGTTCCTCGGGCGTCACGTGCTCGCCGACGGTGACGTTGCCGTAGAACCGGAATCGAGGATCGGCCGCGGTCTTCTCGAACTGCGCACTGATCGACTTGATCTTCGGATGATCCGGCGCCACTCCCGAGCGCACCAGGCCCCACGGCGTCGGCAGCATCTCCAGCATGTCGACGCGCACGTCGACTTCACCGCCGGCAGCCAGCTTGAGCAGCGATGCCGCAGCGAAGTAGCCGGAGGGACCGGAGCCGACGATCGCGACGTGGTAGGGCCGCATCCTCGAACCTTCTTTCTCCTCGGAAGTCGTTCATGCACCCGCGTAACCCCGATGCTAGAGGTCGCACGCCAGTGGCCGCCGGTAACCTCGATAAACGTGGAACCAGACCGCCAGCCTGACATCGACGCCCTCGACACCACCTTGACCACGGTGGAGCGGGTGGTTGACGTCGACGGACTGCGCAGCCGTATCGACAAACTCGAGCACGAGGCGTCCGACCCGAATCTGTGGGACGACCAGGCCCGCGCCCAACGCGTCACCAGTGAGTTGTCGCACGCGCAGGGGGAGTTGCGCCGCGTGGAGGAACTGCGCCGCCGCCTGGATGACCTGCCGGTGCTCTACGAGATGGCGGCCGAGGAAGAGGGCGCGGCCGCTGCCGATGCCCTGGCCGAAGCCGACGCCGAGCTCGCGTCGCTGCGAACCGACGTCGAGACCATGGAAGTGCGCACCCTGCTCTCGGGTGAGTACGACGAGCGCGAAGCGCTGGTCACGATCCGCTCCGGTGCGGGCGGCGTGGACGCCGCGGACTGGGCCGAGATGCTGATGCGGATGTACATCCGCTGGGCCGAGCAGCACAAGTACGGCGTCGAGGTGTTCGACACCTCCTACGCCGAAGAGGCCGGGATCAAGAGCGCCACGTTCGCGGTGCACGCGCCCTTCGCCTACGGCACCCTTTCGGTGGAGCAGGGCACCCACCGGCTGGTGCGGATCAGCCCGTTCGACAACCAGGGGCGCCGGCAGACGTCGTTCGCCGAGGTCGAGGTGCTGCCGGTGGTGGAGACCACCGACCACATCGACATCCCCGAGGGCGACGTCCGAGTCGACGTCTACCGCTCCAGCGGGCCCGGCGGACAGTCGGTCAACACCACCGACTCGGCGGTGCGGCTCACCCACATCCCGACCGGGATCGTCGTCACCTGTCAGAACGAAAAATCGCAGCTGCAGAACAAGGTTTCGGCGATGCGCGTGCTGCAGGCGAAGCTGATGGAACGCAAGCGATCTGAGGAGCGCGCCGAGATGGACGCGCTCAAGGGCGACGGCGGCAGCTCGTGGGGCAACCAGATGCGCTCCTATGTGCTGCACCCGTACCAGATGGTCAAGGACCTGCGGACCGAGTTTGAGGTCGGCAACCCGGCCGCGGTGCTCGACGGTGACATCGACGGATTCCTGGAGGCCGGAATCCGCTGGCGCAACAGGCCTGAAGGCGACTGAGCGCATGGTCTTGGCCTTCGCCCCGGGACAACGCTGGCATGAGCTGTGGCGCGGTCAGATCGGCGAGTGGGTCATCACCAAAGGATTGCGGATCGTCCTGTTGCTGATCGGGGCGGTGCTGGCGTCGCGGTTCATCACCTGGGCGGCGCGCCGCGTCACGCGGCGGCTGGAACGCGGCTTTGCAGCCAGCGACGCGCTGGTGCGTTCGGAGGCCTCCAAGCACCGTCAGGCGGTCGCCTCGGTGATCTCCTGGGTGTCGGTGGTGCTGTTGTGCGTGATGGTCGCCGTCCAGATCACCAGCATCCTCGATATTCCGGTCGGCTCTCTGGTGGGGCCGGCTGCGGTGTTGGGTGGCGCGATCGGTTTCGGCGCCCAGAAGCTGGTGCAGGACCTGCTGAGCGGCTTCTTCATCATCACCGAAAAGCAGTACGGCTTCGGCGATCTGGTGCAGCTGTCCATGGCGGGAGCGCCGACCGAAGCGCTCGGGACCGTCGAGGAGGTCACGCTGCGGGTGACGAAGTTGCGCACTCCCAACGGCGAGGTCTACAACGTCCCGAACGGCAACATCGTGCGGTCGCTGAACCTGTCCAAGGACTGGGCGCGCGCCGTTGTCGACATCCCGGTACCCACCAGTGCTGACCTGACTCGGGTCAACGAGGTGCTGCATCAGGTCTGTGAGAACGCCCGCGAGGCCGACGCCCCGCTGCGGGATCTGCTGCTGGACCAGCCGTCGATCATGGGGGTGGAGAGCATCGAGCTCGGTGTCGTCAACCTGCGGATGGTGGCCCGTACCCTCCCCGGGAAGCAATTCGAGGTGGGACGTCGGCTGCGCATCCAGGTGGTGCGGGCCCTGGCGTCGGCCGGCGTCGTCACCGCCGGTGATGTGAAGCCGGTGGAGACACTGTGAGGCTCAGCATCAGAAAGCCCGCCGACACCCCGGAGCAGCCGGAGGCGGCAGACGGCAAGCGATGGAAGTGGCCGGAGCATCTGTTCGGCGGTCGGGTCCGCACCTCCACGGTGGCGCTGATCATCGCCTTCGCCGCGGTGTGGTGGGTCTATGACACCTACCGGGAAGAGCCGACGCCGCCACCCGCCCCGCAGGTGGTGCCGCCGGGCTTCATCCCCGACCCGGCCTATACCTGGGTGCCGCGCACCAAGCTGCAACAACCGCCGGTGACCATCACCGAGACCGTCACACCCACGCCCACCACGACCGAGACCCCCGCCCCGACCGAGCCGCCGCCCGGCGAACCGCCGGCGCCGACACCGGTGCCGGGATTCCCGTTCTGTCCGCCGCTGTGCCCGCCGCCGGCCCCGGTTCCGCCGGTGGAACCGGCGCCCAACCCACCGCCGCCCGAGCCTTCCGCGCCTGCGGCACCGCCCGGCGCTGCGCAGCCACCGGCCCAGCCCGGCCCGGCAACACCCGCGTCCCCGCCCGGCCCGGGCGTCTCGCACGGCTAAACTGCGTGCCGTGATGATCACGCTCGACCATGTCACCAAGCAGTACAAATCGTCGGCCCGCCCGGCGCTCGACAATGTCAACGTCAAGATCGACAAGGGCGAGTTCGTCTTCCTGATCGGCCCGTCGGGCTCGGGCAAATCGACCTTCATGCGGCTGCTGCTGGCCGAGGAGACACCCACCTCGGGCGACATTCAGGTGTCGAAGTTCCACGTCAACAAGCTGGCCGGCCGCCACATCCCCAGCCTGCGGCAGGTGCTGGGCTGCGTGTTCCAGGACTTCCGGCTGCTGCAGCAGAAGACCGTGTTCGAAAACGTCGCGTTCGCCCTCGAGGTCATCGGCAAGAAGCCGGAGATGATCAATCGGGTTGTCCCCGAGGTTCTGGAGATGGTCGGGTTGTCCGGCAAAGCAAACCGGCTGCCCGGCGAGCTGTCCGGAGGTGAGCAACAGCGGGTGGCGATCGCCCGGGCCTTCGTCAACCGGCCCCTGGTGCTGCTGGCCGACGAGCCGACCGGAAACCTCGACCCGGAGACAAGTGAGGACATCATGGACCTGCTGGAGCGGATCAACCGCACGGGAACCACGGTGCTGATGGCGACCCACGACCACCACATCGTCGACTCGATGCGCCAGCGCGTCGTCGAGCTGTCACTGGGACGGTTGGTGCGCGACGAACAGCGCGGCGTTTACGGAATGGATCGCTGACGTGCGCTTTGGATTCCTGTTCAACGAGGTCCTGACCGGCCTGCGTCGCAACGTCACCATGACGGTGGCGATGATCCTCACCACGGCCATCTCGATCGGTCTGTTCGGCGGTGGCCTGCTGGTGGTGCGCCTGGCCGACCAGTCCCGCAGCATCTACCTGGACCGGGTGGAATCGCAGGTGTTCTTGGACCCCGACGTCGCCGCCGATGACCCGAACTGCGAGGGGCAGGGATGCAAGGCGCTGCGGGAGCAGATCGAAACACGCAACGACGTGAAGTCGGTGCGCTACCTCAACTCCGACGACGCGTATGCCGACGCCATCCGCAAGTTCCCGGAATTCAAGGATGTGGCGAGTAAGGACTCGTTCCCGGCCTCGTTCATCGTCAAGCTGGAGAATCCGGAGCAGAGCAAGGATTTCGACGCCGCGATGCAGAGCCAGCCGGGCGTGCTCAGCGTGCTCAACCAGAAGAAGCTCATCGACCGGCTGTTCGCCGTGCTCGACGGACTGAGCAGTGCTGCGTTCGCGGTCGCCCTCGTGCAGGCGGTGGGGGCGGTGCTGTTGATCGCCAACATGGTTCAGGTCGCCGCCTACACGCGCCGCACCGAGGTCTCCATCATGCGTCTGGTGGGCGCCAGTCGCTGGTATACCCAGCTGCCGTTCCTGGTGGAGGCGGTGCTGGCCGCGACGGTGGGGGTGATCATCGCGATCATCGGGCTTTTGGTGGTGCGGGCGCTTTTCCTCGACAACGCGCTCAGCCAGTTCTATCAAGCACATCTGATCGCGCGGATCGACTATGCCGACATCCTCTACATCTCGCCGATCCTGCTGCTGCTGGGCGCGGCGATGGCCGGAGCCACCGCATACGTGACGCTTCGGCTGTATGTGCGGCGGTAGCGATGGCTAAGAAAGCGGCGGACAAGGGCAGCAAGAAGAAGCTCGACAAACAGATCGTTGCGTCGAATCGCAAAGCACGCCACAACTACTCGATTCTGGACGTGTACGAGGCGGGGGTGTCGCTGGTCGGCACCGAGGTGAAAAGCCTGCGAGCCGGGCAGGCCTCACTGGTCGATGCGTTCGCCACCGTCGACGACGGCGAAGTGTGGCTGCGCAACATGCACATTCCGGAGTACCACCACGGCACCTGGACCAACCACGAACCGCGACGCACCCGCAAGCTGCTGTTGCATCGACGCCAGATCGACATGCTGATCGGCAAGATCCGCGACGGCAATCTCACCCTGGTGCCGCTGTCGGTGTACTTCACCGAGGGCAAGGTGAAGGTCGAATTGGCGCTGGCGCGCGGTAAGCAGGCCCACGACAAGCGTCAGGACCTCGCCAAGCGCGACGCACAACGCGAAGTCACCCGGGCGCTGGGTCGGCGCGCCAAGGGCATGTGACCGGCGCCGTCCTGGCGCTGCTGTCAGCGGCCGGGTTCGGGGTCAGCGATTTCGCCGGTGGCCTCGCCGCGCGCCGCGTACCCGCACTGCGGGTGGTGCTGGTCTCCTACCCGGTGGCGCTGGTGTTGCTGGGCACGTTCGCCATTGCGGTGGGTGGACCGATTCCCCTGGGCGCGATCGGCTGGGGCCTGGCCTCCGGTGTCGCGCTGGGGTTGGGCGGCTGGTGGTTCTACGCCGCGTTGGGTGCCGGGCCCATCTCGGTGGTGTCTCCGATTTCGGCGGTGCTGACGGCCGGGGTTCCGGTGGGGGCCGGCTTAATCCAGGGGGAGCGGCCCGGGCTGGTAGCCGACGGCGGGATCGTGCTGGCGCTGTTGGCGGTGGTCCTGGTGAGCCGGCAGGCCACCGACGAAGACATCCGGCCGCACCGCTTCACCCGCAAGGTGGCCTGGCTGACCGTGGGAGCCGGCGTGGCGTTCGGATTGGACTTCGTGTTCATTCACGAGGCGCCGGCGGACTCCGGGCTGTGGCCGTTGGCGTTCGCGCGGGTGGCCGCCGCGCTGCTGGTGTTCACCGCGGCGACCGGGGCGCGTGAATTGCACCTGCCCACCGGCCGGCCGTTGAAGCTGGCGCTGGTGGCGGGGCTGTCGGATACCGCAGCCAATGTCGCGATGCTGCTCGCGCTGCGCGGCTCGGACCTGTCGCTGGCCAGCGTGCTGATCTCGCTGTTCCCGGCGGTGACGGTGGTGCTGGCCATTGTGGTGTTACGCGAGCGGGTGCACCGCGGACAGGTGCTCGGCATGGTGCTGGCGGCGGTGGCGGTGGCGATGATCACCGCCCGGTGACGGTGCGGCGCCGATGGAATGAACGGGCATCGGTTCGTCGTTGTAAACCGCGTACCATGAAGTGTCCGCCGACGGTCGGTGGGCAAATACCCAAGACAGGGGGCTGAAAGGTTTCGACTGCGTGTGTCGAATCAAGGGAAGCGTGCCGGTGCAGGCAGGAGACCACCGTAAGCGTCGCTGTAAACAAGTAAGCGCCAAGGCACTTACGCCGGCTAAGGTCGCTCTTCAGAGCGACTTCGCCCTCGCTGCCTAAGCGAGGCGGGCCTGTCAGACCGGGAGCTCCCTCGGCCCGGACCCTGGCATCGACTAGAGGGATCCACCGATACGTCCGGTCGCGGGATGTATCGGGACACCAACAGCGACTGGGATCGTCATCTCGGCTTGTTCGCGTGACCGGGAGATCCAAGTAGAGACATAGCGAACTGCGCACGGAGAAGTCTTGAGGGAATGCCGTAGGACCCGGGTTCGATTCCCGGCAGCTCCACAACTAAACAGCAGGCCAGGGTAGACAAACTACCCGCGCAGAGGTCACGTCAACGCTGCGTCAACATTTTGTTGGCGCTAGGATGCGCGACGTGGCCTCTGTTCGTATGCGCACCCGCAAGGATGGTTCGGTCTATTACGCGGTCTTGTACCGCCATGGCAGCAGGCAGACCAGTACGTCGTTTCCTGATGAGAAGGAGGCTCAGTGGTTCCGGGACTTGGTCGGTGCGGTGGGTCCGTCGCGGGCGATGGAAATCGCGGGCGTCGCGGACATCGCGCCTCGCACGATGTCGTCGCAGACGGTCGCGGAGTACTTGGAACGGCACATCCAAAGCCTGACCGGAGTTGAGAAGAAGACGGTCGTCGAGTACCGGCGATATCTCCGGAATGACATCGGTCCGGCCCTCGGCGCTATCCCGTTGAAGAAGCTGACTCGCGACGACGTTTCGGCTTGGGTCAACGGCATGGCGGAAGGCGGGGCGTCGGGTAAGACGATCCAGAACAAGCATGGGTTTCTGTCTGGTGCGCTAACTCGGGCTGTGGAAGTTGGAGACTTAGCGGCTAATCCTTGCCACCGGATGAAGATGCCCCGCACTGAGAAGCGGCCCTATCTCTATCTCACCCGCGACGAGTTCCAGGTGCTTAAGGCAGCGTTCAGCGAGCACTACCAACCCTTGGTGGAGTTCTTGGTCGCCTCGGGCTGCCGATTCTCGGAGGCTGTGGCGCTGCGGCCGTCGGACGTTGACCGCAAACAGGGGACCGTCTCGATTACTCGCGCATGGCACAAGGGAGGCCCGGACAGCTACTACCTCGGGCCACCTAAGACTGAGAAGTCGGTCCGAACCATCAATGTTCCGACCCGGGTGTTAGAGCAGCTCGACTACTCTGGTGAATGGTTGTTCGTTGGGACGAATGGAAAGCCGATCAGGATTTACAGCTGGCGTGCCAACGTTTGGTACAAGTCGCTACAAAAGGCGCAGAGGAATGGTCTGGAGCGGACACCGTGCATCCGTGATCTCCGGACAACGTGCGGGTCATGGATGGTTCAGAACGGCATTGATCTGGCGGTGGTCCAGGACCACTTGGGGCACGACTCGTATGAGACGACCCGGCGACACTATGCACATCTTGATCGACGCAACCATGAGGTGGCGGCCGAAGCGATAGGTAAGATGCTGCCTTAAGGTCGCTTAGCGCTAGGGTTTCGTTCTTCTGCGCTTGGGAGACCCGTTTGGTGTTGCGGCAGCCGGAGTTCGGCAATCGGTTCTGTAGGGTTCATAGTTAAGCAAATGCAAAAAATGTCGGAAGCTGCGACTGTTGTGGGCAATCCTGTCGACAGATGCAGTCTTACAAAGTCGATTCCCATCAGGAATCTTGTCGTACTTGCCTCCGGATATTCGTTTTAGTTCCCTTTCTGCGTCTATTCTGTCAGCCTTATCGGGATGGACTCGTCTGCTGAGGGCATTGTCGTAGTTGAATCGCGCGGGATGAGATTTCAGGCCTACTAAGTCCGAAATTAGCCAATTCTCAAACTTCCGGTCTTTGAGTACCACTCGGATATCGATGCACGCGGCCTTTTTGAATCGCTCTTCCAGCTTTGCCGCAATGTCTCCAGGGCAGTTCTGTTGCTGTTCTCTGTCAAGCAGTACAATAGCCATGTCTGCGATATTAGATGCGATCTTTAGAGCGGGGCGGCATGATGAAATTACCTGGGGGTGAGGAGCGTCGGGTGTAATATTAGCTCTAAGAATTCTCACAATTCTTGACCGTCTTGGCATCTTTTGTTGGAGCTGTGGGAAAAGCTGCGGGAGGGCCTTAAACTCGCTAGCTCCCTCCGTAATCAATGCTATTCTCATTCGTTGGGCTCCTCGGGAACGTACTCTTCAGGGAGATACTCATGAACCATGCCTGAGTCGAATATGTCGAAACTTCTGACCTCGCCAGACTTCCATAGGGTAACGATTTCGGGGTTCAGGTCTGTGGCTAGAGATAGATGGCTACTTCCGTCTCGACTCCACATAATGCGCAGGTTCTCGGGTGCTGTGTAATCGATTACTACCGGCGAGTGTGTGGTTAGCAGTATCTGTTTTTTGGATTGCCCTCGACACAGGTCTAGAAAATGTCGTAGTATCCAAGGGTGCAGGGCATTCTCTGGTTCCTCAACTACCAAGACGGGTGATCTTTCGTCAAATAATGCGACGAAAAGCGCTAAGGCCTGAACAGTGCCATCGGACATTTCATTTGCATTCCAGTTTCGGTCTGAATCAGAAAACTTGAAGCTCAGTGACAGTCGGCGGTCTTGAGTAAAAGTCGTTTCTATTACTTCAAGTTGCGGCAGGACAGCCCGCATTGCCGCCTCGATCTGAGTCCAAGGCTCAGGTCGGTTCTTGCGAAGGTAATCGACAACTGATGGAAGATTCTCCCCGTACCTACTTAGTAGAGCATTGGGAGTAGAGACTCCGGGCTGTCGACATTGTTGAGGCGAGAGCTGGAAAACCTTAGTCTGGCCTAGCTGGCGCGCGATAAGATCAAATACGTTGGTCGAAAAATCCAAACCTCGCACAAGGAGAGTGGTGTCGTCTATTCGCTCTCTCGTGTACTTGATAAAGTCATCATCCGATAGTGGATATAGAGCGGCAGAAAGGGGGCCGCGCCGTCCACCCTTCATGCGCTTAGAGCGGAAAAACTTTGGTGGGGATTCTCCCGTTCTTGTGGCTTTAAATATCAAGCCTGGTTCGTCGCGAAGTTCTAGGTACTCAAATTCAATTTTGAAGCTCGACGGGTCGCTATCGTCGCGTTGAATTACTGTAAAATCATAAGCCATGTTGATCACTGAGCTGAGTTCGCCCGCGCGGTCGACGATGTATGGACGTCGCCCGAATATCTCTGATAAATGGAATGTTGCAACGAACGTGCAGCCGATTGACTTTTGATTATCTCCGTTGGAATGGTGAGTTATGTTCTCGAATCCTCCAGCGCGAGCGATAGCGATTTCAAGCCCGTACTGTACAGCTTCAGAGAAAAAGCTCAGGGCTTCGACAAGATTGGTCTTCCCCGCACCATTAGGCCCAGTTACAACGGTGACTTGGTCAAGGTCAAGTGAAACGTCGCGCAGCGATTTGAAGCCTCGGAACTCGAACAGATGGAATCGCATTGCGGAAGCCTATCGGCTCGGGCGGCGAGAGATGCGGAGGTCGCCGTGTTGAGGCTGGTAAGGCTCAGGAGATGGCGTGTCTCATATCTAAGGAAATGAGACGCCTCCACGGGATGACTTGCCCTGAAAGAGATACCAGCTCGTAGTGTCTCATAAATCGGCTCAAAATAGATGTCGCATATTGACGGGTTATGAGACTTTTGCGACACTGGCTGCATGACATCAAGCAGCGTTCTTGTCGCCACCGGAGCCGTGCTGGGCTATGCCCGCGTCAGCACCGGACATCAATCACTCGACCAACAGGTCGATGCACTTGCCGCCGCAGGTGTCGACGGCGATCGCCTCTACTCGGATCGGTTGTCGGGCACGTCGACCCGCGAGCAGCGACCCGGACTGGCGGCACTTATGGACTACGCCCGCGAGGGTGACGCCATCGTGGTCGTTGGGATTGACCGCTTGGGCAGAAATGCCGCGGAGGTGATGACAACCATTCGCGAACTTGGCGAACGGGGTATCGTGCTGCGTTCTTTGCGTGAGGGCATCGACACGTCGAACGCGGCCGGTCGAATGGTTGCAGGTGTTCTGGCCAGTTTGGCCGAGCTTGAGTTGGAGTTGGGGCGGGAGCGGCGCGCAGCGGCGCGGGAAGCCCGCCGGGCACGAGGGCAGTCTATTGGTAGGCCAAAGGCGCTCGATGAGTCGCAAGCGGCTTTGGCGCAGCGGATGCATGTGAGCGGCGAGCCGGTCAACACCATTGCGACAACGCTAGGCGTCAGTCGTGCCACGGTTTATCGAGTGCTGGCAGATCCGGCGTCCTAGGGGTGCGGTCAGCTCGACGTGTATTAGGGCAGAGTCGCTCACCTGCATGGCCGGTCACGGTACGCTTCTGTGCGTGAGACTTTTGTCGCTGGACTATGACCCGGTATATGGCGAGGGGGACGAAACAAAACGCAGCTCCTTTGGTAGTGATATAAGTGTCTTCGATTTTGACGCCGTGATATGGGACCCTGCCGCATCATTCCGTAACTACAACCAATACGGTCGGTCATCTTTCCAAGGCTTGCCGAGCCTGAGCGACGACGAATCTGTTAGGTTTAGGGCAGATATCACTCGGAGGCATGCGGAGTTTAAGGAATTTCTCGAAGCTGGCAGAACTATTATTGCAATCGTTAGACCGCCTCAAGAGTACTATGCCGCTACCGGAGAAGCTGAGTATTCCGGAACTGGTCGGAATCGTCAGAGGATTAGAAGGCTCGCAAAGGTCGATCTATGGGATGCGCTGCCCGCTAACGGTTTTTCGCTTCAAGTTGCCAGCGGAAACAGGATAACAATCCAGGGGGATAGTGTAATTGCGTCGTTCCTCCGGAAGTACAAAAAACTCGTTAAGTACGACGCCGTCTTTTCGTGGCTCGATGGCACGCCTTTCGCTTCAGTTGCGGGCACGACCAGGGTTGTTGGTTCATTCTGTAGGCCGAAGGCTGGTGGACTGCTCGTGTTATCCCCGTCATTCAGTTTGGCTAGACCCCAACATGGCGACGAGGATGATGAGGACGACGATGACCGCTGGCTAGATGTATCCCCTGAGGTCCAAGAAGATCTCATGGAAGCGGTCGCTGCAATGACGTCAAAAGCGATCAGGTCGCGCCCGGTGTGGTCATTGAATTACGCGACGGCGGATCAGTCGTTGGTGCGCCAAGAGATTACGAGGCAAGAGTCCCGGATTGAAGCAGCTCGGGCAAAGCTTGCTAAGCTAGTTGAGCGACGCGAGAATGCGGATGCTAAGAACCAGTTATTTCTTGGGACAGGCGACGTTTTGGCGTCGGAGGTTGGAGTAACCCTTGAATTGCTAGGTGGTGAGGTGACACAGCCTGACCCGGATCGGGATGATTGGAAGGTTGCTTTCCCTGAGGGTAACGCTGTAGTAGAAGTAAAGGGTGTATCCAAGAGTGCGGCCGAAAAACACGCTGCGCAGCTCGAAAAGTGGGTCGCTGGCGAGTTCGAGGAGACGGGTATTGCCCCAAAGGGAATTTTGATCGTCAACACGTGGCGTGACATAGATCTAAGCGAGCGCGTGGAAATCGACTTTCCTGACCAGATGATTCCGTATTGCGAGAGTCGTGGGCATTGCTTGATCACGGGCCTTCAATTATTCGCGATACGCGTGGACGTAGAGACTAATCCCTCGCGGGCCGAGTACTGGCGCACTGCAATCATGGAGAACTCCGGCATCCTCCCGGGAGTGAACGACTGGCGGTCGTCACTCATTGCAACGGAAGACAGCGAGAGCGTCACTTGAGTACGGGGAGATCTGCTCTGTGGTCGCGCAACCGGCGGTAAGAGGGGTGGGGGGTGCCCCTACCCGATGGCTGGGCCGCGCCTCGAACGGCCAGCGCCGCCTCTCTCTCCGCGATCTGAGGGGAACGGCTATGTCCCTGATGGTCCGAAACCATCTCGGCTGGAAGGCGCCAAGTCCGCAAGTCCGCGCAGCTGCCAAGAGCAACGGTTCTGCGGTCTTCGGGGTCTGTTGGGTGTGACAACCGAAGACCGCGCGTCAGGTGGTCTAGCTCTTTGACGCGCGGTCTTGCGGTCATACGAACTATTCTCCGGTGCTCGTCAGCTCGGTAATCCAAACCGCTCCGTCTCGGCGGCTTCTCGCCCCGATCCGCTTCTTTGATCGGTCGAGTTGATCTTCGCTGAATCCGTACATGCTCACCAAGTCCGAAAGTTCCTTGGACGCCATAGGTCCGCTCTCTAGAGCTTGCCGGACGATGTCGTCGATCTCGTCATTCTTGGTGCGTGCCGGCTGTTGTTGACCTCTGTGCTGGGTTGCCACGATTTGGCTGACGGTGCGATCGTCAGGGCCGATGTAGTTCAACAGGGGGACGACGCCATCGGTATCGGCGGTCGCTTTGAACTTCTCGACAGATGACTTTTCGAATCGCTGCGCAACGGCCTTCGATGCAAGGTTTGACTTGTCGGGGCCCACAACGAGTGCCGAAGTCTCCGGATCTTCAATGGCGTACAGAGCAGATCTCGCAATCTGCCGTAACGCGCCCGACAAGCCGTACGTGTCGCGCGATGATCCAGTATCGAGGCGGTTCGTGTGCGTCACTAGCAGGACGGCCGCTCCGGTGTCAGCCGCGTAGTCCTTCCACGGCTTGACTGCACTCCTGCATTGCTGAGGGTCCTTGACGTTCAACCCGCCTGGCACCGTATCGATCCAAGCGTCGAGGACTACAAGTCCAGGCTTGAGATCACGAGCTTTGAGCACATCGATATCTCTCGTTGTGCCTGGGCCGGTGCCGTCGTCCTCGGCGGAAAGCACATACAGTCGAGACAAGTCCGCGCCTGCAACTTCCAACCGAGGACGAATTGTGTCCGCCCACCCGTCCTCTGTGGCGATCAAAACTACATCAGCCGGCTCATCTGTGATGGTGAACGGCCCCCAGGGTTGCCCGGTCGTGATAGCCGCCATCGCCCGAATCGTCCATAGCGACTTGCCGATTCCCTCCGCGCCGACGAGGAGGTTGGGCTTCCCTTTGGCGAGGTAGCCGGGGCTGAGTGCCCACCTGACCGGCTGCGAGGCTGCCATGTCCAACGCCCGATGTAGCTGCATCTCAGTCATTCGCGACGCTCGCAATCCGGCGTCGGCCCAGGGGGTTCAACTGTGTCTCAAGAACATCCGGCGCAGGACCGGCCTCGAACCGTGACTCGATCCAGGACTCGACGTCAGCCCGCCTGTACCTGACGTGCTTGCCAATCTTCGCTGAACGGGGGCCTTTGCCCATCTGCTTCCACCACCTAACGGTGCTGGCGCTCACGCCGAGGATTGACGCGACTTCTTCAACTCCAATGAGTTCCATTGTTGAGTTGTTTCTCGGTGTATCTCAGGTGCGCCCTGCCTCGGGCGCATCCGACACGGCCCGCCTCCCTGGACGGTCACCGCTACCTGCCGTGCCAGGTGGAAGTATAGGGAACCGGGCTGGCAAGAGCAGCCGGGACCGCGGCGCGTCGCTGAGATTATTCGAACAGATATTCGATCTGAACTGGTTGACGTAGGTCAACAAAACTTCCGTCAACATCCGTAAACGCCCATGGCCAACCATGTTGACTCGATAGCTGTTTGTGCAGCTCAAGCGCATTATATGCGGTTTCGATTCCCGGCAGCTCCACAACTGAAGAAGCGGGACGGGCCAGGACGAAATAGTCCTGGCCCGTCCCGCTTCAGCTCGACCTCAACCGAGGCACCTGGCTCTCGCTTCCTCCCTCACGGTGGCGATTGCGCCGGAGGATCATCCGCTCGGACTTATCCTGTTCGCGTCCCGCCCTGTGGCGAGGCCTCGATCGCGATGTAGCCCAGAGCTCCAGATCTCCCTGGGCTCACGCGAAATCGAGCGGCCATCTACCGCGTTGAAAAGCTCGGCGCACAAGGAAGTAGGGGCAGCGTTGGCCGAGGCGATGCGCAGATGACGGACGGCATAACCGAAGGACGAGGACGCCTCCTCGGAAAGTCGGCTGTGATCACCGGGGCAGCGTTTGGCATCGGCCGGGCCACCGCCGTGCTCTTCGCACGTGAAGGTGCGCGTCTGGTCGTGACCGATATTCAAGGCGAGCCGCTGCTGGCGCTCGCCGAGGAGATGCGGCAAGCCGGGGCGGAGGTTGAGGCAGTCGTCGGCGACGTCTCGGTCCAGAATGACGCGCAGCGAATGATCGGCGCGGCGGTCGACCGATTCGGACGGCTCGATGTGCTGGTCGCCAACGCCGGCATCATCCCGCTCGGAGATGCGCAAGAGGTGACCGCCACCGACTGGGACAACGTGATGGCCATCGATGGCCGCGGCATGTTCCTCACGTGCAAATTCGCAATCGAGGCAATGCTGCCAACCGGCGGCGGCGCGATCGTGTGCCTCTCGTCGATCTCGGGCCTGGCCGGGCAGAAGCGGCAGGCGGCCTACGGGCCCGCGAAGTTCATCGCCAGCGGTTTGACCAAGCACTTAGCGGTCGAGTGGGCCGATCGGGGAATCAGAGTCAACGCCGTTGCCCCCGGGACGATTCGCACCGAGCGGGTCCAGCGGTTCCCGGAGGAGCCGGGTGGCTCAGCGTATTTGGCGGCGGTCGAACGCATGCACCCGATGGGCCGCATTGGCGAACCGGCCGAAGTTGCCAGCGCCATCGTCTTTCTCGCCTCCGACGATGCCTCCTTCATCACCGGCGCCGTGTTGCCCGTCGACGGGGGGTATCTCGCGCAATAGCACCCTCGCCGCTGCGTTGCCCTGGATGGTGGAGTCCTAATGCGGGGTCAGCCCCGCCACGTAGTAGCAGGGCCAGACCTTCTCCCCGGGAAGCCCCGGCCTGGGCATGGCGCCGGGCGCGAACCATTCGGGGCCGGTGCTGTACATCCAGCAGTTCTTGTCCGCCAGGTCGCCCTTTTTGGAGGCGTCGTTGTTGGTGGGGTTATTGGGCGGGTTGTTCGGCGGGTTGTTGTTCGGCGGGTTGTTGTCGGGGGCATCCGGGCGCGGCGGCGAGAACCCCTTTTGCTGCTGTTCGTCCTGCTGTTCCTGGTTCTCGGCCGGCTCCTGCTGGGTTGAGGGCTCCGGGTCGGCCCAGGACATCGGTGCACAGGCGAGGACGATGCCCGCGGCGGCCCCGGCCGAGACGGCTTTGGCAGCGGTGACGCCGAAGCGCCCAGCCCTTCGGCGAGAACGCGTCCCTACCCAATCAGTCATCGGCCTCTCCAGTCCCTGCATGACCATCCGCTGATTTCGGACAGTAGGCGACTTCGCACCGATCGGATACAGGGATTTCCCTGTACTCCGGGCGCCTCGGGCAAAGTTCCCGCGATGGTTGACCTTGACAAATTCGCAGGCAGCAACTGACGATCAGGTACGGCGAGGTCACAGCCTTTCCGCAGGGTCTAGATCGGGAGCGCAACATGACCGCAGTGCAATCCAGGGCCGAGTCGATGATCACCGTGCACAACCCCGCTACCGGGGCCGTGTCGGGCACCGTGCCGATCGACGACCCCCAGACGGTGGCTGCCAAGGCCGCCCAACTCATTGCAGCCCAACCGGAATGGGAGGCGCTCGGGCCGACGGGCCGCAAGCGCTGGCTGTTGGCGTGGCAGGACTGGATTCTGGACCACGCCGATCACATCACCGAGGTGTTGATCTCCGAGACCGGAAAGTCGTACGTCGACGCCAGCCTGGAGGCCGTCGCCACCGCGGACGCCATCGGCTACTGGGCCAATCAGGCCAAGGAGTTTCTCGCCGACCGGCATCCCAAGGCGCACAGCCCGATCTATCGGGTGAAGCGGTTCACCACCGCCTATCGTCCCTACCCGCTGGTCGGGGTCATCACGCCGTGGAACTTCCCGTTCGCGATGCCCGGCCTTGACGTGCCGCCGGCCTTGGCGGCCGGCGCGGCCGTGCTGCTCAAGCCCTCCGAAGTGACGCCGCTGTCGGCGGTCGAGTTTGTGCGCGGCTGGGCCGAGATCGGTGCCCCGCCAGTGCTCGACCTGACCACCGGCTACGGCGACACCGGCCAGGCGCTGATCGAGCAAGCCGACTTCCTGCAGTTCACCGGGTCGACGGCCACCGGGCGCAAGGTCGCGGTGGCCTGCGCGCAGCGGCTGATTCCCTACGGTCTGGAGCTCGGTGGAAAGGACCCGGCGATCGTGTTGGCCGACGCCGACCTCGACCGCGCCGCCAACGGCATTGCGTGGGGCGGAATGTTCAACTCCGGACAGGTATGTGTGTCGGTGGAGCGCGTGTACGTCGAAGCCCCGGTCTATGACGAGTTCGTCGCGAAGCTGGCTGCCCGGGTGGGTGAGGTGCAGCAGGGCCAGGACGGTGACACCGGTGCCATGGCCACCGAAGCGCAACGCGACATCGTGGCGCGCCATGTCGAGGAGGCGACGGCCGCCGGGGCGCGGGTGGTCACCGGCGGCAAGGCAACCGGCGTGGGGACGTACTTCGCTCCGACCGTGATCGCCGACGTCGACTCGTCCATGACATGCATGACCGAAGAGACCTTCGGACCGACCCTGCCGGTGATCAAGGTCGCCGACGAGAACGAGGCCATCCGGCTGGCCAACGACTCGCCGTACGGGTTGTCGGCCACGGTGTGGACCGGCGATAAGCGCCGCGGCGAGCGGCTGGCCCGTCGGCTGGAAGTGGGCGCGGTGAATGTCAACGATGCCTTGGTCAATGTCTTCTGTCCGGGGTTGCCGATGGGCGGCTGGAAGGAATCCGGGATCGGCTATCGTGCCGGCGGAGCGTCTGGAATTATCAAATACTGTCGGCAGCAGGCGATTACGAGTCCGCGGCTACCCACTCAGAAGTCCGAATTGCTGTGGTATCCGGCGTCGAAGCGCCAGATGGCGATGGCGCTGGGGGCTATGCGCGCCTTCTCGGCGCGGGGCCGGCGCCGGTTCGGTTCACGGCCAAGCAATTAAGAGGGCGACCACTCGTCCGAGTCGTGATCCCAGGTCTCGGGCAACAGCGGTACCACCGGGCCGCCGCCGAAAGCGTTGCCGCGTAACCGGGCCAGTCCTGTCGCCCCCGCGTCGCTGCGCTGCGCTGTCCCGGTGAATCCCAGTGCTCCGGCGCCGGAATCCGAGCCGTCGGATCTGGTCGTTTCGACGGGTGATCCGGTGACGTCGGCATCCAGAGTCATGGTGGCGTCGGCGTATTCCTTCATCTGGGCGCGACGCCGACGCCGGGAGCGCAGCGGTGCACGCGCCGACGGGGCGCGAGCCGAGACCGCCGCGCAGGCGCCCGCGGCCGGCGCTGGGGACCGGTCGCGGTCGGTCAAGGTGGGGCCGAAGCCTTCGGCGTGGCCGCCGGTCACCAGATAGGCCAGCGATTCGGCGCCGCTTACCGGTAGCGCCGGCCCGGTGGTCGTTGCGCCGGCCGGGCCCGAGGATGTCCCCGCCGAACCGGCGATAGCGCTCGCGACACCGACGGCAACGGCGACCGGCTCGTGAGCCGGTCGGGCCGCGATCGGGTGCCGTACCGCGACGGGCGGTGGCGCGGGCTGTTCGATGACCGGCTCCGGTGGTGGCACCTGCATCGATGCGATGAAGTCGTTGATGGCGTTGATCAGCAGCGGCAGCACGATCGGGATCCGAACCGGAATCGTCACGATGAACAGGAACGTCGACCAGAACACGATGTTCCAGAAGATGAACCAGAACCAGCGGTTGGCCTCCTCGACCGGATCCGTCGGCTCGTCGTCGCCACCGGTTCCGGTGTCTGCGGCCAGGATCGGCGGCGGCGAGTCCGTGCCGGGTAGCGACGTCACGGCAGCGCCGGCCATGCCCTCGTAGGTCGCCATGGCGGTGGCGGCCTGCACCCACATGCGGGCGTAGTCGGCCTCATTGATAGCGATCGGGATGGTGTTGATGCCAAAGAAATTCGTGGCGGTCAAGACGCCGTGGACGGTGTGGTTGAGCGCCAGCTCCGCCAGGGTGGGCATGGCGGCCAGGGCGGTGGTGTAGGCGGCCGCGACGACTTCGTGCTGGGTTCCGGCGTGGGCGCTCTCGATGCTGGCGCGGATCAGCCACTGCAGGTACGGCGCGTGCGCCGCGGTGTAGCTCTCCGCGCTGGGGCCCTGCCAGACGGCTGACCCGACGGCGCTCAGCACGCTGATCAGTTCGGTGGCCGCGTCCGCGTATTCGGTGCTCAGCGTGGACCAGCCGCCGGCGGCAGCCAGCAGGGCACCGGCACCGGGCCCGGCGCTCAGCAGCGCGGAATGCACCTCTGGGGGAGATGCGATCCAACCACCGTTCACGCCGGCCACCAATTTCTACGAGCGGAACTGTAAATATCGACAAGATAGCATTGCCTAAGCTAACTTCGAACTCGTCGATGGTGGTGGGACGACGGCTGACATGCGCCGCGGGCCGGCGATAGCCTGGGGTATGAGTCCCACAACCACCTTCCGAGTCGCCCGTGTCTACGACGAACCCGGTGCGCAGGACGGTGAACGAATCCTCGTGGACCGGGTGTGGCCGCGGGGCTTCCGCAAGGACGACCCCCGGGTGGGGCATTGGTACAAGGACGCGGCGCCGTCGAGTGAACTGCGCCGTTGGTACAACCACCAACCGGAGCGGTTCGACGAGTTCGTCGCCCGCTACGAAGACGAACTGCAGACCGCGAAGGGGGCCGCGGGGTTCGCCGGCTTGCGCGCGCTGGCTCGCGGCAAGAAGACCGTCACCCTGGTGACGGCGAGCCGGGACGTGGACGGAAGTCAGGCGGCGGTGTTGGCCAAGCTGCTGGCCCGGCAGTGACTAGCCGCGGCCCGCGGTGGTGATCGCCATTCCGATCGGAATGCTCACCACCAACGCCGCCAGAAAAAACCGGTAGGCGAACAGCGCCCAGCCCCGACGTGTTTTGCGCCGAACCCGGTAGAGCAGCCAGACCAGCACGGCGAACAGCAGCGCAGAACCCGCGTAGAACACCGCGACATGGTCGGTGACCACGCCCAGCACGATGGCGGCGCCGGAGACGTTGAACGCCGCGGCGCCCAGCGTTGCCTCGCGCGGTGACGGCGCCGTGGTCGGCAGCAGCGCTTGGCCGGCCCCGATCGCCAGTTGGCCGGCGCCGAGCACGAGCACCAGGTAGGCCACCGCCCAGACCCCGTGACGGGTGGGCGCGGGGGCCGCGATGGCGGCGGCTATCACGCCACCGACCACGATCGCGGTGGCGCCGGCTACGGCGAACGGTTTGAACGCGGTCCACTGTTCCCACAGCTGCAGCAGCACCGGCCGCGGCGACGAGTGATCGGGGCCCGCATCGACAGCGTGGTTCATGGTCAAGCCTCCCGATTCAGAGATTACCGAGGCTGTCTAAAGTTATCGGGTGACCTACGACTCCCCGGCCGCTAAACCGCGGCTGCAGCGGGAGATCTGGGTACTGCTCGTCGCGAACGTTTTGATCGCGCTCGGCTACGGGTTGGTGTCGCCGGTGCTGCCGGTCTACGCGCGCCATTTCGGGGTGAGCATCTCCGCGACGACGTTCCTCATCACCGCGTTCGCGCTGACGCGATTGCTCTTCGCGCCGGTGAGCGGACTGCTGGTTCAACGGCTGGGCGAGCGCTGGGTCTACGTGGCCGGCCTGTTGATCGTCTCGGTGTCCACCACGGCCTGCGCCTTCGTGCAGACCTACGGGCAGCTGCTGTTTTTCCGTGCTCTCGGCGGCATTGGATCGACGATGTTCTTCATCGCCGCGGTGGGCCTGATGATCCGGATCAGCCCGGAGGATGCTCGCGGCCGCGTCGCCGGGCTGTTCGCCACGGCGTTCCTGCTGGGCACCGTGGGTGGACCGATATTGGGAAGCCTGACAGCAGGTTTCGGCCTCAGCGCGCCGTTCTTGTTCTACGGTTCGGTGCTGATCGTGACGGCCACCGGCGTCTTCGTCAGCTTGCGCCACTCGCATTTGGCCGAGGCGGCCGAGTCGACCGGGCCCACCGTGTCGGTGCGGACGGCGCTGGGGAATCGTGCCTACCGCTCGGCGCTGCTGTCGAACTTCGCCACGGGCTGGTCGGTCTTCGGTCTGCGGGTTGCGTTGGTGCCGTTGTTCGTCACCGAAGTCCTGGGCCGCGGGCCCTCCTTCGCCGGCTTGACGCTGGCGATGGTCGGGATCGGCAATGTCTGCGCGGTCCTGCCCAGCGGCCAGCTCTCGGACCGGATCGGCCGCAAGGGGCTGCTGATCGCCGGCCTGGCGGCATCGGGCGTCACCACGGTCTTGCTGGGCGCGAGCGCCTCGCTGGCGGTGTTTCTGGTGGTGGCGTACCTGACCGGGGTGGCTTCGGGGATCTACGGGTCGCCGCAGCAGGCCGTCATCTCCGACCTGGTCGGCAACCAGGCCCGGGCCGGCACCGCGGTGGCGACGTACCAGATGATGGCCGACTTCGGATCGATCGTGGGTTCGATCGCCGTCGGCCAGATCGCCGAGCGGCTGTCCTTCGAGTGGGGTTTTGCGATCAGTGGTGGGGTGTTGCTGGTGGCAGCGCTCACGTGGGTGTGGGCGCCGGAGACCAGGGCGAGCAACCCGATCGGCGGGCTGGCCGATGAGACGTGGCTAGGCTCGGTTGATGGTGACACTGGACCGGCTGGTCAACGTGGTGGGCAGCTACGGGGTTCGGCTGAGGTTCTGCTCCATTCCGAGGACGACGCGGCTGAGCAGTGTCGTGATGCACGAGGTGACCGGTGAGCGCGTCGTCGTCGGCGACGTTCTGCTGGCGGTCGGCGCCCGCTCGGTAAAAGAGGCGGTGCGCTGGGCGGTGGCCGCCAAGGCCGTCGCCGTGCTGGTCCGCGACGTCGAGGACAAGACCTCCTTCGTGGGGGAGGGCGAGTCGCTGGCCGTGCTGGTGGTGGACGCGGCGGTGTCCTGGAGCGAGCTGGCCGCGGTGGTCTACGGGTTGGTGCTCGAAGGCCGGGAGACCGAATCGGGTCGCGGGCCAACGGATCTGTTCGCCGTGGCCGACAGCCTGGCCGAGGCGGTGGCCGGTGCGGTCACCATCGAGGATCAGCTGGGCAGGGTGCTGGCCTACTCGCGTGGCCAGCGGTACGCCGACCCGGCGCGTTCGGCGACGATCCTGAACCGGCAGGAGTCCGAGCCGCTTCGGGAGCTGTTCGAAAAGCGCGGCGTTATAGCGCATTTGGACCTCCACGACGAACCGTTGTACGTCGGTGCCGATCCCGAGCACGGCTTGACCGGCCGGATGGTGGTGGCGGTGCGCGCCGGCCGAGAGCTGCTGGGTGCGGTATGGGTGGCCTGCCCGGACCCATTGAGCGGTGAGCGGCTGACCGCCCTCGCTGATGGTGCTCGTACGGTGGCATTGCACGTGCTGCGGTCACGGGCGAGTGCGGACTTGGAGCGCCAAGTCGAATCCGACTGGGTGACCCGGCTTTTGGATGAGCGAACGGAGCCGGCCGACGCGGTCGCCCTCGTCGCCAGGCTGGGGCTGCCGCAAGCCCCGCTGCGGGTGATC
Organism: Mycobacterium sp. SMC-19; assembly: GCF_045310815.1. Taxonomy (NCBI): domain Bacteria; kingdom Bacillati; phylum Actinomycetota; class Actinomycetes; order Mycobacteriales; family Mycobacteriaceae; genus Mycobacterium; species Mycobacterium sp. SMC-19. Next base: position 112,889 of record NZ_JBJIAM010000005.1, read on the forward strand.
GCCGTGCACACCCGGATCGCCACGCAACCGCATGCCGGGCTGCTGTTGGCTTTCGAGGCCGTCACCACCGGGTTCGGCTGGTCGCGTCCCGGCCGCAGCGCACTGGCTGCCAACACCGTCTACACCCTGCTGCCGGCTGAAGATGCCGCCGCCGCCCGGCAGTGGGTGAGCGGCCTGGCCGCCGTCTTGCCGCCGCACGCCAGCGTGCTGGCCGGGATCAGTGCGGTTGCCACGGTCGCCGAGCTGGCCGCCGCGCGCCGGGAGGCCGAAGAATGTCTCGCGCTGCACGAGGCCGGGCCACCCGGCGGCGTAGCGCCGGCTTACGACGAGTCCTGGGACAAGATCGTGCTGCGCCGCCTGCACACCGCGGCACGAGCCGGACGGGTGCCGACCCGTGGGCCGGTCGCAGAGCTGCGTCATCACGACGCGGCCCACAACACGCCGTATGTGGCCACGCTGCGGGCCTGGCTCGACGCCCAGGGTGATCTGGCACGGGCCGCCGAGCAGCTGGGCGTGCACGAGAACACGGTCCGCTACCGGCTGCGCAAGATGGCCGAGGTCACGCCACTGGGGCTGGAGGATCCGCGCACTCGATTCGCGGCGATGATCGAGCTCGCGGCGGGTGACATGTCGGAACTCGACAAACCCTGACGCTGCTGTTGTGCGATTCGGTTAAACCGGGCGTCTGAGCGCAGTCGCATCATGGAGAGATGGGTGCGGCCAACCGAATCGACGGCGCGCCACGATCGGTGATCGTGGTGGGCGCCGGCGTCGTCGGGTTGTCCACCGCCTGGTTTCTGCAGGAGCGCGGTGTCGAAGTCACCGTGGTCGACCGGGTCGGAGTCGCGGCCGGTTCCTCGTGGGGCAATGCCGGCTGGATCTCCCCGGCACTGGCGATTCCGCTCAACGAGCCGGCCAACCTCCGCTTCGGGCTGCGGTCCCTGCTGAGCCGGACCGCGCCGCTGCAGGTACCGCTCAACGCCGGCCCGGCATTGTGGACTTTCTTGGCCCGCTTCGCCGCGAACAGCCGTCCCGCAGCCTGGCGGCGCGCGGTGCGGGCCAACGCGCCCCTGAGCGCGGAATGCATTGAGGCTTATGACGTTCTGCTCGCCAACGGGGTAGACGCCCCGGTCACCGATGCTCCGATCACCGCGATTTTCCGGACCTCCGCCGACGCGGAGCGATTGCTCGACGAGCTGCGCCGGTTCTCCGAGGCCGGCCAGCCGGTGTTCGGTACCGAACTGACCGGCGCGGCGCTGGCTGAGCGGGTGCCGCTGGCATCCGCGGCGGTTGCCGCCGGGGTGCAGATCGACGGTCAGCGCTTCCTTGACCCAGGCCGGTTCGTGACCGCGCTGGGGCGCACGGTGGTACAGCGCGGTGCCGTTCTGCACATTCTCGATGTCGCCGATGTGTCGCCCCACGGTGACGGCGTGGCCGTGACCAGCAGCGACGGCGCGACTTTGACGGCGGATGCGGCGGTGATCGCCAGCGGTGCCTGGTTGTCGCGGCTGGCGGCGCGCTGGATCCGTGTGCCGGTGCGGGCCGGGCGCGGCTACTCCTTCTCCGTGCCGGTGGATGGGCCGGTCACGGGGCCGATCTACCTGCCCGATGCCCGGGTGGCCTGCACGCCGTTGAACGCCCGCCTTCGGGTCGCCGGCACCATGGAGTTCGGCGACCCCGACGCCCCGATCGTCCCGGCCCGCGTTGAAGCGATCGTCGCCGCCACCCGCCCCCTGCTCGACGGCGTGCGCTGGGAGGAGCGCACCGACGTGTGGGTGGGCCCACGCCCGGTCAGCCCCGACGGACGGCCCCTGGTGGGGGAGGTGTGCCCGCGCACCGTCTACGTCGCCGGTGGGCACGGCATGTGGGGCATGACGCATGGCCCCGTGACAGGCCGATTGTTGGCCGAGCAGATCACCACCGGCAAGCAATCCGCCGTGCTGCGTGACCTCGATCCCTTGCGCTGACCCGTCTGGGTCGGTGAGTTTCGAATCAAAATGCTGTTGTAAAGGAGAACTGTCGATGACTGATACGCACGGTGTCTGGATGACCCAGCAGGCCAAGGACCGGCTGCTGGCGGAGTTGGCGGAACTGTCTGCGCCGCAAGCTGCTTCGGGCAACGAAGACATAGATGAACAACAAGCTCGTCAGGCCCGGATCCACCAGATCCACGACCTGTTGGCGGTCGCGGTTGTCGGACAGGATCCGCCGGACGACGGGGTCGCCGAGCCCGGCATGGTGCTCACCGTGCGCTACAGCGACGGGGACACCGAGACCTTCCTGCTCGGGGTGCGCGACGACGACCAGGGCGGGTTGGAGGTCTACTCGCCGCAGTCGCCGCTGGGCATGGCGATCACCGGAGCACGGCCGGGGGAGGAGCGCACTTACCAGGTGCCCAGTGGGGCCAACGTGACGGTGACGCTGCTCGACGCGGTGCCCTACGGGCTGCATCAGACCCAGCATCCGGCCTGAACACAGGCCGACTGAGGAGCTGTTTTGAACCTTGGTGTGGCTGTGGTGTAGCTTCGATGAGCACGACAACGCGGGGCTATGGCGCAGCTGGTAGCGCACCACACTGGCAGTGTGGGGGTCAGGGGTTCGAGTCCCCTTAGCTCCACTCATTTCGATGGGTATTCCGTTCACTCTGCGCTGATCGCGCGGAATTGTGATCAGATCGTTTGGTAAACGCAGTGTCACGGCTGACGAGTCGCATCGTTACGCTAACGAGTCAATTGGCCGGCCCGGTGACTTACAAGCCTGTGATACGGTTCCTTTGCAATCGAAAGATTGCGTGTCCGGGGGGGCTGGATACTAATCATCGGAGTGTACGTGAAGAGCCTCGGGAGACTCGGTAAAGCGATATTCGCCGGTATCGGCATATCTGCGAGCGGGTTGTTTTTCAGCGGCCAGGCTGGTGCTGTTCCCGTCGCGCCCCTGCCCCTCGGGGGGCCGGTGTGCGCGGGTGGTGTGGTCGCTCAAACATCCGGTGACGGTGGGGCGCCTGCCGGCGTGGTCGGAGCGGCCGGCGCGGTGCCGTGCGCAGCAGATCTGACCACTCTTGCTGGGCCTGTCCCGATGGGGCTACCGGGTCCGGTGCCTCCTATTCCGATCGCCCCGATTCCGGTGGTGCCCGGACTGCCGCCGCCCGTGCCGCTGGTGGCGCCGGGGCCGGCCGGGGCCGCCGCCGCCAGTCCTATCGCGGGATTGATGACAGACGCCATCAGCGCCCCTATCGGCTTGGCCGGCGGTACTAAATAGCACGTGGCAGAAAAGGCCCGCGAACATTACGTTCGCGGGCTTTTTCTATTGCGGCATTTTTTTCGAATATCGCTGACGAGAATTTATTTGTAGAACCGTTATTCCGGCGCGACAGTTCTGTTACGAACAACTGTTATCGCAATTTGGGTGAACCGTGCGGTCAAGCTTTCACCAGGCGTCGCGGAGTGCCGGCACAGTAACTGGCGACGTCTTCGACGATATCGCGGTAAAACATGTTCATGCAGTTCTTGGTCACGTAGCCCAGGTGCGGGGTCAGCACGGTGTTGCCCAGCGTGGTGAGCGGGTGTCCGGCCGGCAGCGGCTCCTGGTCGTAGACGTCGAGCCCGGCGCCGCGGATCCGGCCGGTGCGCAGCGCGTCGATCAGCGCGGCCTCATCGATCAGCCCACCGCGCGAGGTGTTGACCAGGATCGCGCTGGGTTTCATCGCGGTCAGCTCATCGCGACCGACGAGTCCCCGCGTCGCCGCGGAGAGCACCATGTGGATCGACACGACATCGGCGGTCTCGAACAGGCTGTGCCGGTCCCGCAGCTGCGCCCCAGCCTCGGCGGCGCGCTCGGCGGTCAGATGCGGGCTCCACGCCGTCACTCGCATTCCGTAGGCGTGTCCGACTGCGCCGACCAGTCGGCCGATCCGGCCCAGCCCCACCAGCCCGAGCGTCGCGCCGGCGAGATCGGCGCCGACGGTCTGTTGCCATCGGCCGGCGCGCAGTGCCGCGTCTTCGACGATCAGATGGCGTTGCAGGGCGTGGATCAACGCCCAGGTGAGTTCGACCGTCGGCGCGATGGTGCCGCCGGTCCCACACACGGTGATCCCGAGTCGGTGCGCGGCGGCCACGTCGATGGCGGCGTTGAACGGTCCGGTGGTGACCAGCAATTTCAGCGACGGCAGCCGGGACAGCAGTTCGGCGCCGATCGGCGTGCGTTCGCGCATCGCGACCACCACCTCGCAATCGGCCAGCCGGGCCACCAGTTCGTCGCCGGGGGCGAGATGTTCGCGGATCGCGAGCAGATGTACCGGCCGCGGTATGGGCGTCCAGTCCACCGTCTCGGCGATGCCCTGGTAATCGTCGAGCACCGCGATACGCAGCGGCGCCGCGGTGGCGGCCATCTTCAGAACGCATCCGGGTCGTGCTGGACCGCCTCGGGAACCGGATGCTGATAGAGGCGAGAGGCATTCTCCCAGGTGAACTTTCGTATCACGTCGGAAGGCAGGTTACCGATCTCCTGGTGAATCACCTGCTGGGTGTTCGGCCATGTCGAATCGCAGTGCGGGTAGTCGGCTTCCAGCATGATGTGGTCGGTGCCGATGCGCTCGTGCTGACAGAACGACGACTGATCTTCGACCGCGCAGAACCAGAAGTTGCGTTGCAGCACCTCGGCAGGGGAGAGCGTCTCGCCGAGCGACTTCCAGGTTCCGTACATCTCGTGATAGCTCAGCATGTGGTCGAGGCGGTCCAACAGGCCTGCGACCCAGCCGATACCGCCCTCGGACAGGCAGATCTTCAACTCCGGGAAGCGGCTGGGCAACCCCGAGTACAGCCAGTCGACGGCGGCGGAGATGGCATAGGCGAAGAACAACACGCCGGCGACGTCCGGCGGGGCATCATCGGTGGTCGACGGTGAGGTGCCCGACGAACCGATGTGCAGATTGACCACGGTGCCCGTGTCGGCGCAGGCGGCGATCATCGGGTCCCAATGCCCGGAGTGGATGGTCGGCAGTCCCAGCATGGCCGGATTCTCACTGAAGGTGACGGCGCGGAATCCTCTTTCGGCGTTCTCGTAGATCATGGCCGCTCCGACTTCGGGATCCAGCAGCCAGGGCAGCTGACATCCGATGATGCGGTCGGGGTAGGAGCCGGCCCATACCTCGTGGTGCCAGTCGTTCCACGCTCGCACCGAGGCCAGCGCCAGCTCACGGTCGCCGGTCGTCAGCTGCAGGCGCTGGCCGGCGAACCCGGGCAGGAAGGAGGGGAAGTTCAGCGAAGCGTACACGCCGTTGATGTCCATGTCCTTGATGCGCGCATGGATATCCCAGGCGCCGCGGCGCATCTCGTCGAAGCGGGCCGGCTCGAAGCCGTACTCCGACACCGGACGCCCGACCACCGCGTTGAACCCGACGTTGGGCAGCGATTGGCCGTCGTACATCCAGGTCTGGCCGCCGGTTTCGGTCTCGACGACCCGCGGCGCCCGGTCGGCCAGTTTGCACGGCACTCGTCCACAGAAGGTATCCGGGGGTTCGACGATGTGGTCGTCTACCGAGATCACCGTGTAGCGGCGTTGCGCGCGTGGCGGTTCCGGCAGGAAGGTCACGGTGCGCTCTGCTCCGGCCTTGGCGGTGGTGAAGCTCAGGTCTGAGCTGAGCTCGTCGATTGATTTCACCTGCGAACCTCAGTCTTCGGGCGTGGAGGATCAGTCGAGCACATGCCGGTCGGCCTTGATGGTCATGCGGGCCGCGCCGGCCCAGTACACGTCTGCGGCACGTTCGATCAGCGACGCCTGCATCCCGGCCATGTCGGATCGCTTCATCGGCGTGGGCTTCCGGCCGGTCAGCATGACGTGGTAAGCCAGCTTGCACACTCGCTCGATGGTCGCCGACCGATAAACCGCCTCGGCCAGCGTGCTCCCGGTGGCGATCACCCCGTGCGACGCCAGGATCGTCAGGTTCGCATCACCGATGCGGCCGGCCAGATCCCGGGCCCGCGAAGCGGTGTCCACCTCGCCGTCGTAGGTGTCGACGAAGCACAGGTCGTCGAGGAAGAGCGAGCCGGTCTGGTGGACGAGTTCGGGCAGCGTCTGCAGCGACGCCAGCAGGCTGACGTAGTAGGGATGGTTGTGGATCACCACGCGCGCGTCCGGGCGGGCGCGGTGCAACTCGGTGTGGATATGAATGGCGGGGGTGACATCCCAGCGGCCCGCGACGACGCGGGCGTCTTCGTCGACGGTGCAGATGTCGGAGGCAGTGAGTTCGGCCCACCACAGTCCCCACGGATTGACCAGCATCTCGGTCTGGCCGAGGGGCTGCCAAGTGATGTGACCGGCCATGTTCTCGGCGAAACCGATTCCGGCGAGATGGCGAAACGCGATGGCCAGCGCCTGGGGGTTGCTCAGCTCGACGCCGATCGGCGGGACCACCGACGGCGACCAGACCGCTGAGCCACCGGGACGGGCGCACTGGACGTCGACGGACTCCGTCATGAACAAATCATATGGAAATAAGGGGCGCCGTCAACGCTGTCGACCCTTTCGTCAGTGCTGGGCGTCCGCAGCATTGAAGACGCCACGGGGACGGACCATGGCGGGGTCGACGATCCCGGAGCGGCCGGGGTAGTGCTGGGCATGCAACAGGTGCGCCGCGGCAAGGTCCCGGGCCCGCTGGGCGTCGCCGACATCGATGGCATCGATCACCTGACGGTGGTCCTCCAAGACGGCGCGCCGCTCGGGAACGGGCACCGTCGAGTGGTCGGTGACCTGACTTGACCAGCTTTGCTCGTGAGCGGACCACAGGGCTTCGAGTGCACCGGCCATCACAAGCATGGTGGCGTTGCCGCAGTGCGTGACGAGCGCTTCATGGTAGCGGCGACTGGCGGAGGTGGCCTTCTGCAAGTCGTCGACCGCGGCCACTGATTCCTCGTGCAACCGGCGCAGAATGGGCACCACTGTGCTCTTTCGGTCCGGCCGCTGCGCGCACAGTGCCGCGCAGGCCGGTTCGACCTGCAGCAGCGCGGTCCCGACGTCGGCGAGGCTCACCTGTTGTGAGCCCAGTACCAGACCCATGGTGTAGGCGACGTTTGCTGGCGTGGGTCGATGTATCACCGCGCCGCCCCGCTTCCCGCGGCGCACGGTGAGCAGTCCCTCGGCCTCGAGGATGCGCATGGCCTCGCGCAATGACGGCTTGCTGATGGCGAACTCGACCAGGAGTTCGTCCTCTTTGGGGAGCACATGATCGTCGGTCAGCTCGCCGGCGAGAATGCGCCGACGGAGCTCGTCGGCGACCTGTTCAGCGAGCCGCCGAAAGCGGATGGTGGGTGCTGCCACGAGTCGAGTGTGCCAGATCAGGCCGTACGGATCCGGTTCGTCGAATCGCTCACTTCCAAATGATTCGTGGCATACGATCGCGCTGCGAGAAGGGGACCATGGCGTGCAGCATTGGACTGTCGGCGACGTTGACATCCACGCGGTCCTGCAGGCGGTCATCCCGATCCCGCCCGCCCGGCTTTTCGCGGGAGCACCCCAGCGTTGTACGGACGATTCGCTGCCGGAGTACTCCGACGCGGCGGGAAACATCTTGATGGCGATCCAGTCCTACCTGATCGCGTCCGAGTCGTCGCGGGTGCTGGTCGACACCTGCTTCGCCGAGAGCTTCCTACGGACCCGTAACCTGCCGGATCGCTTCGAGGAGTCGTTGGCGGCCACCGGATTCGGGCCCGACGACATCACGGCGGTGGTGTGCACGCATCTGCACCGCGACCACGCCGGTCGCAACGCCGTGGAGCGCGCGGGGCAGTGGGTGCCGACGTTTCCCCACGCCGACTATCTGGTGACCGAGGCTGAGCACGCGCATTGGTGCGGGTTCACCGGTGAGGACCGGGTGGCGCCCGAATGTGTCGACCCGTTGGCCCAGCACGGCAAGCTCCGGTTGGTCGCGCCGGATCATCAGCTGACCGAGACCATCCGGCTGGTCCCTACCGCCGGTCACACCCCTGGTCACGTGTCGGTACGCATCGAGTCCGCCGGCGCCGTGGCCTACATCAGCGGCGACGTCGTGCACCATCCGGTCCAGATCGGCGACCCCGAGATCAGTGCCCTGCCCGACGCCGACCCGCGCGCTGCTCGCGCCAGCCGGCTGGACTTGCTGCGCCGGATCGCCGATGAGCGGGCACTACTGCTCGGATCACATTTCGCCGCCCCGTCGGGCGGCTACATCAACAGCGCCGGTGCAGGCCTGGCGTGGCAACCGCTGGTAGAGCGAGAGGGAGCACGATGACCGACACACAGCACCTGCTGCCGGAGGGGTTCGACTTCACCGACCCCGCACTCATCGCCGAGCGGATCCCGCACGAGGAGTTCGCCCTCCTGCGCAAGACCGAACCGATCTGGTGGAACGCCCAGCCCTTCGGCGCCTCCGGCTACCCTGACGAGGGCTACTGGGTCGTCACCAAGCACGCCGACGTCCGGGCGGTGTCTCTGCAGGACGAGGTGTTCTCCTCACACGAGAACACCTCACTGATCCGGACGAATACCACGAACAATCAAGAGCTCCACGACGCCAGTCGCGACAACATCATGCTCTTTCTCGACGGACCCAAGCACGCCAAGCTGCGCCGGATCGTGTCACGGGGATTCACGCCCCGAGTAGTTGCCGGTATGCGGGATTCGCTCGACCGCCAAGCCCGCGAGATCGTCACGGCCGCCGCTGAGCACAACACCGGCGACTTCGTCACCGAGGTGGCCTCGCAGCTGCCGTTGGCCACCATCTGCGAGCTGATCGGTGTCCCGGCGGATGAGCGCCAGCAGGTCTTCGACTGGAGCAATCGGCTGGTGGGCGGCGGCAACGGCGAGCCGGATGCCGGAGCCGACGGGCTCCAGGCCTCCGCCGAACTGCTGGGCTACGCCTATCAAATGGCCGAAGACCGCAAGGCGCACCCGCGCGATGACATCGCGACGGCCCTGGTGACCGCGACCATCGACGGCGAAGAGCTGACCGCACTGGAATTCGGTTATTACGTGATGATGCTGATGGTGGCCGGCAACGAGACCACTCGCAACGCCACCTCGCAGGGGATGCTGGCGTTCTTCGACCACCCCGACCAATGGCGGCTGTTCGTCGCCGAACGCCCCACCACCATGGCCGAGGAAGTGGTCCGCTGGGCGACGCCGGTCATCTCTTTCCAGCGCACGGCGTTACGCGATGTCGAGCTCGGCGGAGTGCAGATCCGCAAGGGCCAGCGGGTCGGCATGTTCTACGGCTCGGCCAACTACGACGACGAGGTGTTCGAGGACCCCTTCACGTTCAACATCCTGCGAAGCCCCAACCCCCACCTGGGTTTCGGGGCTCCCGGAGCGCACTACTGCATCGGTGCGAACCTCGCCCGCATGCAGATCAACCTGATCTTCGGCGCGCTGGCAGACATCATTCCCGACATCCACCAGCTGGATCGCCCATCGCGGTCCGTGCTGCCCTGGATCAACGGGATCGACGCTATGCCCGTGGAATTCGGCAGCGCGTCGGCGTCCTAGCGGGCGTCCCCGCGGCCCGCGTCACTCCTTGATGATCACCGGGTCGCCGATGTTGACCCGGTCGAAGTACCACTCGGCGTCGGTAGGACTCAGGCCGACGCAGCCGTGGCTGACGTTCTCCAGCCCCAGTGAGTGCAGCGCCCACGGTGCGGAGTGGACGTAGAGCCCGCGCCGGGTGATGCGTACTGCCTGCTCGACCTCGAAGCGGTAGCCCTCGGCGGAGTCGATCGGGATCCCCACGCTGCTGGAGTCCATGATGACCTTGCGGTCCTTGCCCAGCACGGTGTAGTTGCCCGTCGGCGTCTCGTATTCGGTCTTGCCCATGGTGGCGGGCATGACGCCGTCTTCGCCCCAGTGCGGGCGGTGGTGCGGTGTGGGCAGCGGGCCGGCCTCGTCACCGTCGACGGTCACGGTGAAGGTGTGCGCCGAGATGCTGGCGACGCCCACCACCTTTGCGCCCGTGCTGAAGTCGACGGACAGCTTGCCCACCGACAGTGCCACGGCGCTGTGCGACGGCCAGTAGTGGTCGGGAACCCACTGCACCTCGGTGTCGTCGACCCAGTGAAAGGTTCCGGTCATCGGCGGGCTAGACCGCACCGCGATGCTGCGCTCGGCGGCCCGGCGGTCGATCATCGGTGCGGAGAAGGTCACCACCACCGGGTGCGCCACACCGACGACGGCACCCGAGGCCGGCTGGATCGATGCGATCCCGGCGCCGGGCGGTTGGCTGGCCGCGGCCGAACTCGTCCCGGGCGGCGTCACGAGCGTTGTGACCGCGACCCCGATCACCACCATTGCTGAACGCACCGATGTCCACATCGTCGGCATACCTTCCCGATCTTCTTACCTTGGGTTATCGCCGTTGATGGTAGGGAGATTCGCGCCCGAAAGCCTCGCGCACATGCCCACGAGTCGGTCAAGGCTTCATTAAGTTTTGGACACGGCAGCGTCAGCAGCAGCGTGCCCCGGGATCGCCGTCGTGCCGGCGCCGCCAGTAGTCGCGCTCGGAGAGCACCGGTTCGCCGGGATGGGCGCGACGGCGGTACTGCAGGTAGCGGCGGTAGTGGTTGTCGCCCAACAACGACGCCCAGTACCAGCCGACGTGACGGGCGGCCCGGCTTAATCCGCGCAGCGGGCGTCCCATTGCGCCTGCACCTTTCGTTCGGCCGCGGTCGCGATCAGCCCCGCAGGCGCGAATCGCCGCGAGGGCACCGGCGGCGGCTCGGCGGTCGACCCCGTGCCGCGAATCGCCCGCAGTGACACCAGAATTCCCGCAATGACCACCACCGCCACCACGGAGGCGAACACAATCGACAAGGTGCCCTGGATGAAGGTGTTGCGGACGACGTCGTGCAATTGCGCTGGGGTGGCCGCCGATCCGAAGGAGGTTTCGCCGGCGCGTTCGGCGGCCCGGTAGGCGAAGTGCTGAGTCCAGTAGCCCACCCGCGGATCACCGGAGAAGATCTTCTGCCACGACGCCGTCATCGTGACGGTCAGATCCCACAGCAGCGGAATGCCCGGGATCAGTGCCCATTTCAGCCCTGAGGTCCCGTTTCCCTTCTTGATCACGATCACCGTCACCACGGTCAGCGCGATCGCGGCCAGCAACTGGTTGGCGATACCGAACAGCGGGAAAAGGGTGTTGATCCCGCCGAGCGGATCGGTGACACCCATCAACAGGATCGAACCCCACCCGGCGACCACCGCCAGGCTGCACACCCACGCTCCGACCCGCCAACTCGGATTGGACAGCCGGCGCAGCGGTCCGCCCAGATTGCTCAGCGCGTCGGAGAGCATGAATCGGGCCACCCGGGTGCCGGCGTCGACGGTGGTCAGGATGAACAGCGCCTCGAACATGATCGCGAAGTGGTACCAGAAGGCCTTGAGGCCGGGCCCGCCGAACACCTGCCCCAGTACGTCGGCCATTCCCAACGCCAGGGTCGGGGCCCCGCCGGTACGCGAGACGATCGACTGTTCGCCGACCGCGGTGGCGGCCTCGGTGATCTGATCGGGGGTAATCGGCGACCCGCCCAGCCCGAGGCCGTTGACGTAAGCGGCGGCGCTTGAGGCGGTGCCGCCGGTCGCGGCGACCGGAGCATTGAGGGTGAAAAACAGGTGCTGGTCCAGAATCGATGCGGTGATCAGCGCCATCACCGCGACGAAAGACTCAGTGAGCATCCCGCCGTAACCGATCAGCCGCATCTGGCTCTCTTTTTCGAGCAGTTTCGGGGTGGTGCCCGAGGCGATCAGCGAATGAAATCCCGACAGCGCGCCGCACGCGATCGTGATGAACAGGAACGGGAACAACGACCCGGCGAACACCGGCCCCTCGCCGGTGCGGGCGAACTCCGAGACGGCCGGCGCGGCCATCAGCGGCCGGGCGATCAGGATGCCGACGGCCAGCAGGATGATCGTGCCGACCTTCATGAACGTCGACAGGTAGTCACGCGGCGCCAGCAACAACCACACCGGCAGCACCGAGGCGGCGAAGCCGTAGCCGATGATGCACCAGGACAACGTCACCGGGGACAACGTGAACCATGCGACGCCCCAAGAGGTTTCGGCGACCCACTTGCCCGATGCCACGGCAGCCAGTAGCGCGACGATTCCGATCAGAGACACCTCGGACACCCGGCCCGGTCGCAAGTACCGCAGGTAGAACCCCATGAACAGGGCGATCGGGATCGTCATCGCGATGGAGAACACGCCCCAGGGACTGACCGCCAAGGCCCGCACCACGATCAGGGCCAGCACCGCGATCAGGATCACCATGATGACCAGTACGCCGATGATCGCGGCCGCCCCGCCGACCACACCCAGTTCCTCGCGGGCCATCTGTCCCAGGGAGCGGCCCCGTCGGCGCACCGAGCACCACAGCACCAGGTAGTCCTGTACGCAGCCGGCCACCACCGCGCCGATGATGATCCAGATGGCGCCCGGCAGGTAGCCCATCTGCGTGGCCAGCACCGGGCCGACCAGCGGGCCTGCGCCGGCGATTGCCGCGAAATGGTGGCCGAAGAGCACCCGCCGGTCGGTCGGCAGATAGTCGGTGCCGTCCTCGAAGATCTCCGCGGGCGTGGCGTGGTCATCGCGCGGGCGAACGATCTTGCGCTCGATAAACCGTGCGTAGAAACGGAATCCGATGATGTAGGTGCACACCGCGGCGATGACGAACCACACGGCGTTCACTGACTCGCCGCGGGCGAACGCGATCGATGCCCACGCCACCGCGCCCGCGACCGCGACCGCACCGAACACCATTTTGTGCCGTGCGGAGATGGGGGAGCGGTCGATCACCGCCACCGCGGGCAACTCGGGGTCGGTGTGCACATAGGTCACCGGCCCGTCGTGTCGCTCGACTACCTCCGGCGCCGTCGGTGCGGCCACGGGTACCTCCTTGAGGCCTTCTCTGATGCCCGAGGGGCAGCGGTTTCCGAGCGGAACGATAACTTGTCCTAGATTCTCAACTACTAGATTTCCCGTAACGGCGGCGAAGGGGTGTGCATGGACATCAACGGCAAGAAGGTCGTCGTCGTCGGCGGCGCTTCCGGAATGGGCCGGGCCACCGCGGAGCTGCTCGCTGCCGGCGGGGCGGACGTCGCGGTGCTCGACCGGGAAGGCTCGGAGGGCAAAGAGGTAGCCGCCGGTCTAAAGGGTGGGGCTGGCGCCTTCTACCCGGTGGACATCACCGATTTCGACGCCACCGAGAAGACTCTGGCTGCGGCGGTCGAGGGCCTGGGTGGGCTGCACGTCATCGTCACCACGGCGGGCGGGGGTATCGCCAAGCGCACCTTGAGCAAGTCCGGCCCGCACGACCTGGAGTCCTTCCGTGCGGTGATCGACCTGAACCTGATCGCCACGTTCAACATCAACCGGCTGGCCGCCGCGCACATGAGCACCAACGAGCCCGAAGACGACGAGCGCGGCGTCATCATCAACACGGCGTCTATCGCTGCGTTCGAGGGTCAGATCGGCCAGGTCGCCTACACCGCCGCCAAGGCGGGCGTCGCCGGTATGGCTCTGACCATGGCTCGCGACCTCGGTTCGGTGGGCATCCGGGCGCTGGCGATCGCGCCGAGCCTGTTCGCCACCGGGCTGACCAAGGGCATCCCGGAGGAGTTCGCCAGTGCCCTGACCAAGGACGCGGCGTTTCCCAAGCGCCTCGGGCGGCCCGAAGAGTTCGCCAAGTTGGTTGCCGCCGTCGTCGACAACCCGATGCTCAATGGACAATGCCTGCGGCTCGACGCCGGGCAGCGGTTCGCCCCCAAGTAAACGAAAGCCAGGAGACAGCCCATGGGCATCGCAGTAACCGAAGACCACCGCGAACTGGCCGAAGTGGCCCGCGGATTCTTGACCGCGCAGAAGGCCCGCTCGGCGGCCCGTGCGCTGCTCGACGCGGCCGAGGAGACTCGGCCACCGTTCTGGGCCGAACTGGCCGCGCTGGGCTGGCTGGGCCTGCATATCGACGAGGAGCACGGTGGTTCGGGCTTCGGGCTGCCGGAGTTGGTGGTGGTGATCGAGGAGCTGGGCCGGGCGGTGGCGCCGGGGCCGTTCGTTCCGACCGTCATCGCCTCGGCGGTGATCGCTGCTGCCGGCACCCCTGAGCAGCAGGCCCGTCTGCTGCCCGGGCTGATCGACGGGTCCCACACCGCCGGCGTGGGGCTGGCCGGTGACGTCGTCCTGGACGGCGGCGTGGCCTCCGGTGACGCCGGCGTGGTGCTGGGCGCGGGCCTGGCCGACGTGCTGCTGGTGGCCGCCGGTGAGGACGTGCTGGTGCTCGAGCGGGACCGCGCCGGGGTCAACGTCGACGTGCCCGGCAACCTCGACTCCACCCGCCGGTCCGGACGAGTGACGCTGACCGGTGTCGGAGTCAGCGCCGACGACGTCCTGTCCGGTGGGCGTGAGTCGGCGCTGGCGCGCGCCCGGGTCTTGCTGGCCGCCGAAGCGGTCGGCGGTGCGGCCGACTGCACCGATTCGGCCGTCGAGTACGCCAAGGTGCGCGAACAGTTCGGCCGGACCATCGCCACCTTCCAGGCCATCAAGCACCATTGCGCCAACATGCTGGTCGGCGCCGAGTCGGCAACCGCCGCGGTGTGGGATGCCGCGCGGGCTGACGGGGAGGACGAATACGCCTTCCGGCTGGCCGCGGCGGTAGCGGCCACGCTGGCGTTTCCCGCCTACGTGCGCAACGCCGAGCTCAACATCCAGGTGCACGGCGGTATCGGCTACACCTGGGAGCACGACGCCCACCTGCAGCTGCGTCGGGCCCTGACCGTGCAGGCGTTGTTCGGCGGCGACGCGCCGGCCCTGGCCGTTTTCGAGAGCGCCGCGGCCGGCATCACGCGGGCCAACAGCCTGGACCTGCCGCCCGAAGCCGAGGAGCTGCGCGTCCGAATCCACGCCGACGCCGCCGAGATCGCGGGTTTGGGCACCGAAGACCAGCTGGACCGGTTGATCGCGACCGGCTACGTGATGCCGCACTGGCCCAAGCCGTGGGGCCGGGCCGCCGACGCCGTCGAGCAGCTGGTGATCGAGCAGGAATTCAGCGCCGCCGGTATCCAGCGGCCCGACTACTCGATCACCGGCTGGGTGATCCTGACGCTGATTCAGCAGGGCACCGACTGGCAGATCCAGCGATTCGTGGAGAAGGCGCTGCGCCAGGAGGAGATTTGGTGCCAGCTGTTCTCCGAGCCCGCTGCGGGCTCGGATGCCGCCGCGGTCAAGACCAAGGCAACCCGGGTCGAGGGTGGCTGGCAGATCAACGGTCAGAAGGTGTGGACCTCCGGCGCCCACCTGTGCCGGCGCGGCCTGGCCACGGTGCGCACCGACTTCGACGTGCCCAAGCACGCCGGCATCACCATGGTGATCATCGACATGAAGGCGCCCGGCGTCGAAGTGCGGCCGTTGCGCCAGATCACCGGTGGGTCGGAGTTCAACGAGGTGTTCTTCAACGACGTGTTCGTTCCCGATGAGGACGTCGTCGGCGAGGTCAACGAGGGCTGGAAGGTGGCCCGTGCGACCTTGGGCAATGAACGGGTCAGCATCGGCGGAGGTGGTTCTTACACCGCCGGGGTCGACCAGCGGCTGATCGCACTGGCTCAGCAGCACCGGAATACGGTGGCCGACGCCGCGGCGCGGATCGGCCGGTTCGTTGCCGACGAGCACGCGTTGCGACTGCTCAACCTGCGCCGGGTGGCGCGCAGCATCGCCGGCGCCGGCCCGGGACCGGAGGGCAACGTCACCAAGCTCAAGCTCGCCGAGCACATGGGCGATGGGGCAGCCATCGGAGCGGCGCTGCTGGGCCCCGACGTCGCCCTGGACGACGGGCCGGGCGCCATGGCCGGCCGGATGGTGATGGGCGCGCGCGGTATCGCGATCGCCGGCGGCACCTCGGAGGTGACGCGCAACCAGATCGCCGAGCGAATTCTGGGGATGCCCCGCGACCCGCTGATCAAGTAGCGTTTCTCACTGCGCCAGGTGGGGGTACCCCCGCTTGCGGGGGAGCGTGTTTGCACAGCGACACGCCGAGTGCAGCGGCATTCCGCGCACCCTGGATCGCGGTGAGGAGAACGCGAAATGGCAACTGTCGCAGACCATGTGATCGCCGCCCTCAAACACAGCGGGGTGCAGCGCATCTTCGGGATACCCGGCGACAGTCTCAACGGGCTCACCGATGCGATCCGCCGCGACGGCGAGGTCAGGTGGGAACAGGTGCGCCACGAGGAGACCGCGGCGTTCGCGGCCGCAGCCGAAGCGGCGCTCAGCGGCAACTTGGCGGTGTGCGCAGGTAGCTGCGGACCCGGCAACCTGCACCTGATCAACGGCCTGTTCGACGCCCAGCGCAGCCGGGTGCCGGTGCTGGCGATCGCTGCCCACATCCCACTGGCCGAGGTCGGCTCCGACTACTTCCAGGAAACCCATCCGCAGAACCTGTTTCGCGAGTGCAGCGTCTACTGCGAGCTGGTCAGCACCCCCGAGCAGGCGCCGCGCATCCTGGAGCTGGCCATGCGGGCGGCGGTGGAGGAGAACGGCGTCGCCGTCGTGGTGGTGCCGGGCGAGATCTTCGGCCACCGCCTCGACGAGACCGGCTGGGGAGCGCTTCCGGTGCTGCCCACCGGGTCGGTGTGCCACCCCGACGAGCAGGGGCTGCGGGCGGCCGCGGCCATGCTCAATGCCGCCGCCAATGTCACGATCCTGGCCGGTGCGGGCGTCGCCGGTGCGCACGACCAGGTGATGGAGCTGGCGCGCACATTGGCGGCTCCGATCGTGCACGCGTTGCGCGGCAAGGAATACATCGAGTACGACAATCCCTTTGACGTCGGGATGACCGGACTGCTGGGCTTCGCCTCGGGCTACAAGGCGATCAGGGAAGCCGACGTGTTGCTGATGCTCGGCACGGACTTTCCCTATCAGCAGTTCTATCCCGATCGGGCGCAGATCATTCAGGTCGACATTCGCGGTCGGAACCTGGGCCGGCGCACCCCGATCGATCTCGGGTTGCGCGGCACAGTCGCCGACACCGTCGCCGCGTTGCAGCCGTTGCTGGTGCGCAAGGACGACAGCAGCCATTTGGACAAGTCGCTGAAGCACTACCGCAAGACCCGCAAGAGACTGGACGCGCTGGCGTCCAACGATCGGGATCGCACCCCGATACGTCCCGAATATGTTGCCGCGCTGGCTAATCGACTGGCCAACGACGACGCGGTGTTCACCGTCGACGTCGGCTCTCCGGTCGTGTGGGCGGCTCGCTACGTGACCATGAACGGGCGGCGGCGGCTGATCGGATCGTTCAACCACGGCACCATGGCGTGCGCACTGCCGCACGCGATCGGCGCCCAGTCCAGCGACCGTGAGCGACAGGTCATCGCGTTGGCCGGTGACGGCGGGCTGGCGATGCTGTTCGGCGAGCTGCTGACGCTGACGCAGAATCGCTTGCCGGTCAAGGTGATCGTGTTCAACAACTCGTCGCTGAACTTCGTCGAACTGGAGATGAAGGCCGCCGGCATCGTCAACTTCGGTACCGAGTTAGACAATCCAGACTTCGGCGCCGTCGCCACCGCGTTGGGCATGTTCGGACGTCGGGTGGAGCATCCCGCCGATTTGGAAGCGGCCCTGACCGAGGCATTCGCTTACGACGGTCCGGCGGTCGTCGACGTCGTCACCGCCCGCCAGGAACTGTCGATCCCCCCGGCGATCACCGCTGAGCAGGCCAAAGGATTTTCGCTGTATGCGATCCGGACCATCCTGGCCGGTCGCGCCGACGAGCTGCTGGATCTGGTGACCACCAACGTGGCCCGCCGCATCTTGAATTGATATCGATCTCGATGCTGGTCCATAAATGCATTGCGCGTCCGGCGGACCCGCTACTAGCCTGGGTGACATCATGCGGTACCTAGTCGTAGTAGCCAGCACCCGCAGCGGGGTCTGATCCAGACCGGCCCCCCGCTGTGGGTCGGAAGCTACTACCCGTCGGTCGCTCTCTTCGAGCAGAAAAGACCGCACCATGGCATACACATCCTTCGCAGATCGGTTCAGCACCCGACTCCCACGTGAACTGCGCGACTCGGCCGCCCAGCTCACGTGGGAAGGCTTCGTGGCCAACTATGGGCGCTGCGCTGGGCCGCTGCGGCTGGGCCGGTGGCGTTGCCTGGACGCCGACCGACCCACGGCACGGGTGGGGCTAGAGGGCCGCACCTATCAGGCGACGATCGCCATCGGAGACCGGACCGGCACGTGCACCGCCGCGGCGCACGGACCGCTGGCCGCGCTGACCGAGATGCTCTACGGGCGCGGAATCACGTTGGAAATCCTAGGATTTCATCAGCTCGCTTGCGGCGCCGAGACGGCGACGTTCATCCACGGATCCAATGGCCGCGCGACGGCCTGGGCGGTGGGCTTCGCGCCCGACGCAGGGGCCTCGGCCGTGGATGCCGTCGTCACGTGTGTCAACCGGCTGTTGACGGCAAGGTGATCGTGCCGGCGCGCGGCTAGAGCCGGCGCAGGACGATCGGCATCCCGTCCATCGGGATCGGCATGCCGCCGTAGTCCCAACGCGGCTTGTAGTCCGGGTGGGCCAGCTCAATCCGGTACTGGCGCAGTAGCCGATGCAGCACCGTCTTGACCTCGAGACGGCCGAACACCATTCCGATGCACTTGTGCGCCCCGCCGCCGAACGGCGCCCAGGCGTAGCGGTGCTTCTTGTGCTCGGCCCGTGGCTCGAGGAACCGCTCGGGGTCGAATTGGCGCGGGTTGGTGTACAGCTCGGGCAGCCAGTGGTTCATGCCCGGCCAGGTGACCACGTTGGTGCCGGCCGGCACGTAGTGGCCCAGCAGATCGGTGTCGCGCACGGTTTGGCGCATGTTGAACGGCAGCGGCGTCACCAGCCGAAGGGACTCGTCCATGACCAGGTCGAGGGTCTCCAGCTTCTCCAGCGACTCGATGTCCAGCGGGCTGTCGCCCAGGCGCGTCGACTCGTCGCGCGCTCGGTCCTGCCACTCCGGGTGGGCGGCCAGGTGGTAGATCATCGTGGTCACCGTCGAGGTGGTGGTGTCGTGGGCGGCCATCATC
Organism: Mycobacterium sp. SMC-19; assembly: GCF_045310815.1. Lineage (NCBI taxonomy): Bacteria > Bacillati > Actinomycetota > Actinomycetes > Mycobacteriales > Mycobacteriaceae > Mycobacterium > Mycobacterium sp. SMC-19. The sequence continues at coordinate 131,972 of NZ_JBJIAM010000005.1, forward strand.
AAAAAGATCATGTGGTTGACGATGTCGGCGTCGGAGAAGCTGTTGCCGTCCTCGTCGGCGGTGTGACAGAGCACGGTCAGCATGTCGGTGCCCTCGGCCTTGCGACGCTCTTTGACCCGCTCGACGAAGTAGTCCTCGAGCAGCTTGCGGCCCTGCAGGCCCTGCCACCACTTGAACGGCGGCAAGCCGGTCCGGATGATCGCGCCGCCGGCCCGAGTGGTCTGCTCGAAGGCGCGGTTGACCTTGGTGACCAGCTGGTGGTCGCTGCCCGGCTCGTGGCCCATGAACACTACCGAGGCGACGTCGAGGGTCAATTCCTTCATCGCCGGATACACCAGGAAACGGCCGTCGTCGGTGGGCCAGTCGGCCACGATCGCCGAGGCCACCCGGTCGATGTCCTCGACGTAGCTGGCCAGCCGGGGCCGGGTGAAGGCGGACTGCATGATCCGCCTATGGCCCATGTGCTCGTCGAAGTCGAGCATCATCAGGCCGCGGTTGAAGAACGGCCCGATCACCGGGAGCCAGCCCTTCTGTGAGTAGTCCTTGTTCTTGTTGGTGAAGATCGTCTGGGTGGCGTCGGGTCCCAGGGCGACGATCGACGGCAGGATGGGCGAGTCGGCGAAGGTGATCGGGCCCCGGGTGTTGTACAGATGCAGCGGGAAGTCGGGTCCCTGGCGGAACATCTCGACGATGTGACCCAGCAGCGGCAGCCCCGAGTCGCCGACGATGGGCTTCAGATCGCTGCCTTCCGGCGGGGTAGCCAGCGTCCGTTGCGGCCAGTCGACTGTCATCAGCCGCTTTTCCAGCAATCCCATCCCGGGGATGGTGTTCACGGTCGGGATGAACCGGCGTTTTGCCTGGTCGAGCAGGTAACGCGGGGTGCTGATGGTGGTCACAGACGCTCCTCTAACGGCCCGGACAGGTTGTGGTAACCGTCACTCGGCCCTAATCCTTGAAGTAAGTTTGACGCCTGTCAAGTTTGAATCCGGCGCGGCGTGGTGCAAGGTGCAAAGGTGAATAGCGAGGATGGCGCGGGTGGGCGGTCTGCCGACGATCTGCCGATGCGGCGGGGCGACAAACAACGTCAGGCGATTGTTCAGGCGGTGCGCGAACTGCTGGAGGAGAAACCCTTCGCGGAACTGTCGGTCAGCACCATCAGCGATCGGGCCGGTGTAGCGCGCTCGGGCTTCTATTTCTACTTCGACTCCAAGTACGCCGTGCTCGCCCACATCCTGGCGGAGGCCACGCACGAGCTCGAAGAACTGACCCACTACTTCGCGCCGCGGGGTGCCGACGAATCGACGGAGGCATTCGCCGAGCGCATGGTGGGCAGTGCGGCCGCGGTCTACGCCCACAACGATCCGGTGATGTCGGCGTGCAACCTGGCCCGCAACAGCGACGCCGAGATCCGAGAGCTGCTCGACGCGCAGATCGATGCGGTGATTGACCAGATCGTCGGCGTGGTCAACGACGAACTCGCCGCGGGGACCGCGAACCCGATCAGCGACGACATCCCGGCGCTGGTGCGGACCCTGGGCGCTACCACCGCCTACATGCTTTCCGGAGACAGTGCCTTCGTCGGGCCCACCGGTGACGTGGGTCGTGGCGTGCAGGTGCTCGAGGCGTTGTGGCGCAACGCGCTGTGGGGCGGCCGCAAGCGCTAACGGCTCGCCGCCAGCAGCTCACCGGGGGATTGAATCATCGGTGAGCGGTACCGCCGGTATCGTCTGCACCCATGACACGCGTAGCGCAGTACTACCGGGGCAAGCGGTGCTTCATCACCGGAGCGGCGAGCGGGATCGGGCGGGCCACCGCGTTGCGGCTGGCTGAGCACGGCGCCGAGCTGTACCTGACCGACCGCAACGCCGAAGGCCTGGCCGAAACCGTCGCGGACGCACGCGCGCTGGGCGCGCTGGTACCCGAGCACCGGGTGGTCGACATCGCCGACTACGACGATGTCGCCGCTTTCGCCGCCGACATTCATGAGCGGCATGGGGCGATGGACGTCGTGATGAACATTGCCGGGGTGTCGGCGTGGGGGACCGTCGACCGGTTGACCCACCAGCAGTGGCGAAAGATGGTCGACATCAACCTGATGGGCCCGATCCACGTCATCGAGTCGCTGCTGCCGCAGATGATCGCCGCCGGCCGCGGCGGGCACCTGGTGAATGTGTCCTCGGCGGCCGGAATCGTCGCCTTGCCCTGGCACGCGGCCTATTCCGCCAGCAAGTACGGCCTGCGCGGAGTGTCGGAGGTGCTGCGCTTCGACCTGGCCCGGCACAAGATCGGGGTGTCGGTGGTGGTGCCCGGCGCGGTGAAGACCGGGCTGGTCCACACCGTCGAGATCGCCGGCGTGGACCGCGAGGACCCGCACGTGGAGAAATGGGTGGGCCGTTTTGCCGGCCATGCCGTGTCGCCGGAGAAGGCGGCGGACAAGATCCTGGCCGGGGTGGCCCGCAACCGCTACCTGGTCTACACCTCCGGTGACATCCGGGCGCTGTACGCGTTCAAGCGGCTGGCCTGGTTGCCCTACAGCGTGGCCATGCGTCAGGCCAACGCGCTGTTCAGCCGGGCACTGCGGCCGTCGCAGGCGTCACTGCGCAGCTCCTGAGCCGCCAGATGGCTCAGCGGCTGCCCCAGTTCCAGGCCGGGGTGTTGAGCAGACCCAGCCCGGCGGCTCGCGTCTCGCCGAAGTCTTTGTAGACCTCGATCTCCGCGGTGTCGTGGCGGTCGGCCTCGGCGACCGGCACGGCGGCGAGCAGTTCGGGCATGGCGCGCGCGTGGGTGACCACCACGACCTGGGTCCGGTTGGCTGCGGCCCGGATGAGTTCGGCCAGGGGCGCCACCAGATCGGGGTGCAGTGAGGTTTCCGGCTCGTTGAGCACCATCAGCGACGGTGGCTGGGGACTCAGCAGGGCGGCGGCCCACAGCAGGAAGCGCAGGGTGCCGTCGGACAGTTCGGCGGTACGCAATGGCCGCAGCATGCCGCGCTGGCGCAGCTGAACGTCGAACATGCCGTCGTGGGAGCTGACCGACAGCGTGGCCCCGTCGAATGCGGCGGCGATCGCACGGTCCAGCTCGTCGTCGCCGGACTCGATGATGGTCTGTACCGCCGCAGCCAGATCGACGCCGTCGCCGGCGAGTACCGGCGTGCGCGTGCCGACCTGCGGCCGTCGCACCGGTGCGCCGGCGTCGACCCGGAAGCCGTCGTAGAAGCGCCAGTCCCGCAGCCGGTCCCGTACTGCGGCCAGTTCCGGATGTGCGGCGGGGTGGGCGAATTCGGCGAGCACGCTGCGATAGGTCGGCAGGGTCCGCGACAGTTCCTCGACACCGGAGTCCGTGCTGGACTGCGCGAAAGCCCGGGTGCGGCTGACCAAGGTGGCGCCGCGCCGCGGCACCGGTCCGGCGAACACGATCTCCCGCTTGATCTCCGGATCGTGGGCGAACGCCGACGCCTGCTCGGGGTCCTGCGGCAGTCCCAGATCGACCAGGTAGCCGAAATCGTCAGAGGCGAAACCCATCTCCAGCGACACCGGTCGGGTGCGCACACTGCCTTGGGCGGCTCCGCTGCGCCGCGCTTCGCCGAGCTGTTCGGGGCCGGCCCACAGCACCGACTCCAGGCCGCCCTCGCGGGCCAGCGAGCCGATCACCTCGCCACGCCCGCAGTCGGCCAACAGTCGTAGCGCCCGATACAGCGATGACTTGCCGGTGCCGTTGGCCCCGGTGACGACCGTGAGAGGGCGCAACGGCAGCACCAGGTCGCGCAGCGAGCGGTACCCGCGCACAGCCAGCGTCGAAAGCATGCTCGGCAGGTTAGCGGGCTCCTCCGACAGGGGATGGCCACCCGCGGCCTCAGTGGCGTCACAGCGGCGGCGGGCCACGATGACGGGCATGCTGTGTCGAGACGCGATGAACTGGGAGGTGGGGTGAGGGGCAGCACGCACCGGATGCGGGCCGTCATCGAGCGGCTTCGCTCGCTGTACAGCGGTGTGCGGACCCGATCGGCGCTGGCCGCCGCGGCGGTGATGACGATCTGCCTCGCCATTGCGGGCGGGCTGCTCCTGCTGGTGCTGTATCGGTCGCTGGAATCGACCGCCGAAACCGCGGCGGGACTTCGCGCCGAAAACATCGCCGCCCAGCTGCGGTCTGACGATCTCGACGATCTGGAGTCGGCGCTGCTGGCCACCGATGGGCAGATCGCCGTGGTGCAGGTGATCGGGGCGTCGGGCGTGATCCGGGCCGCCTCCAACGGCGCACCCCGATCTCCACTGGCCGCGGTAGCCCTCGATGAGGGCAAAGCGCGCTACGTGGGCCGCGTCGAATCCGCCACTGGCGAGGAGTATTGGGTATCGGCCCGCGGCGCCGCCGCCGACGGAGCTCCGGTCACCGTGCTGGTGGGGGTGGACCGCGAACCGGTCGAAGAGATCGTCGCCGAGGTCGGTGTGCTGCTGGCGCTCGGCGCGCCGATTCTGATCGTGTTGGTGGCGGCGGGAACTTTCCGCCTGGTCGGCGCCGCACTGCGCCCGGTGGAAGCGATCCGCACCCAGGTGGCGTCGATCTCGAGCGCTGACCTGACCGAGCGGGTTCCGGTTCCCCGAACCCATGACGAGATCGCCGAACTGGCGACGACGATGAACGCCATGCTCGCTCGCCTGGAACACGGCAGGGCCGCCCAACTTCGCCTGGTCAGCGATGTCTCGCACGAACTGCGCAGCCCGCTCGCCACGATCACCACCGCGCTGGAGCTGGCCAGTGGCCGGCCCGAGCTGATGGACCGGGAACTGATCGACGAATCGCTGCTTCCGGAATCACGCCGGATGAGCCGACTTCTCGAAGACCTGTTGCTGCTGGCCCGCTCCGACGAAGGGGCACTGGGACTGCGGTGGGAGGACGTCGACATCGACGATCTGATGGAGGCCGAGGCGGCCCGGCTGAGTGGTAACGGGGCGGTCGGCGTCGCGACCGAAATCCGGGCCTGCCGGGTAACGGGCGATCGCGCCGCCCTGACCCGGGTGGTTCGCAACCTGGTCGACAACGCGGCCCGGTATGCCCGCAGCACGGTGACGCTGAGCTGCCGTCCGGTCCCGGACGGCGTCGTGATCACGATCGCCGACGATGGTCCCGGGATCCCGGCGCGGGATCGGAGCCGGATCTTCGAACGGTTTGTTCGGCTCGACGCGGCCCGGGCCCGGGCGTCAGGTGGAACCGGGCTCGGCCTGGCGATCGTCGCGGAGGTGGTGCGCGCCCACCGGGGCACCGTCGCTGTCGGTGATGCTGCCGCCGGTGGTGCGGTGTTCACCGTCGCACTGCCGCGGCAGGGTTGCCCCGATCAAGAATCGCTGTCCGAGCGCAGCCGGTAGCCGGCGCCACGCACGGTCTCGATGGTGGCGAGCCCGAACGGCACGTCGACCTTGCGGCGCAGATAACCGATGTAGACCTCGACGACGTTCTCGTCGCCGGAGTAGTTCGTATCCCACACCGACCGCAGGATCTCGGGCTTGGTGACGACGTCACCCTGGTTCCGCATCAAGAACTGCAGCAGCCCGAATTCCCGCGGCGTCAGGGTGAGCACCGTGTCGCCGCGGGTCACCCGGCGCCGAGCCGGATCCAGCGTCAGGGTGCCGGCGGTGAGCACCGTCGGACGCGCCGGGGCGCCTCGGCGCAGCAGTGCGCGTAGCCGCGCCACCAGCACGACGAATGAGAACGGCTTAGTCAGGTAGTCGTCGGCACCGATGTCGAAGGCATCCGCCATGTCGTACTCGCCGTCCTTGGCCGACAGCATGAGTACCGGCGTCCACACCTGCTGGGCTCGCAGCTCGCGAACCACCTGATAGCCGCTGAGGCCGGGCAGCATGATGTCCAGCACCACCACGTCGTAGTCGCCGGTGGTGGCGGCGGCCAGACCATCTGCGCCGTCGTGTTCGACGTCGACGACGAAGCCCTCGGCGACCAGTCCACGACGCACCGTCTCAGCCAGCCGAGCCTCGTCTTCGACCAGCAGTATCCGCACCACACCAGTACAGCAGAGCGCGACCACCGGGCTCGCCGCGTTCTCAGCGGTCCCACAGCGCCTCGCGGACAAGCTGGTGCCATGACCGGAATTACTACCAATCCAGACACTTTGATCGCCACGTTCGGTCTGCTGGGCGTGCTGGCGGTGGTGTTCGTCGAGACCGGTCTCCTGGTGGGCTTCTTCCTGCCCGGCGACTCGCTGCTGTTCACCGCGGGCGTGCTGGCCGCTCAAGTTCACCCCGCGGTTCCGTTGTGGCTGCTGATACTGACCGTGCCGCTCGCGGCGATCGCCGGCGATCAGTGCGGGTACTTCCTCGGGGTCAAGGCGGGGCCGGCGGTGCTGGAGTCGCGGGGCGCCCGACGGCTCGGCCGCCATCAGGTGGAGCGCGCCCAGCGCTACTTCGCTGCCCACGGCAAGGCGACGGTCTTCCTGGCGCGCTTCGTCGCGGTGGCGCGGACCCTGACGCCGGTGCTGGCGGGGGCGTCGGGAATGCGCCATCGAACGTTCACCGGCTACAGCATCGCCGGGTCTTTGGCCTGGGGTGCGGGCGTCCCTTTGCTGGGGTACCAGCTCGGCGGCATCGGGTTCGTCCGCGCACATCTGGACCTGGTTCTGCTGGCGGTCATCGCAGTGTCGCTGGTACCGGTGCTGCTGGGCGTCGTGGGCGGCCGTCTGCGCCGGAACCGTCGCCGGCCGGCCCCCGTTGCCGTGGCGGATCTGCGGGAATCTGTGCCTGCCGGGACGCGTTGATGGGGAGGCTGGGCAGCTTTGCTGGCAGGAGGCCGGCGGGTGCCTGCGCCGATCGCTTGTCGGTGCCGAGTGGTAGACCTGCGGTTATGAAGAGAGAGATGCTCGAATGTGAGATGCGACACGCCGACGTACACGGCGCCGCAAGCTTACGACCAGCGAATTTCAACAATGTCGTTCAGAACATCTAGTATTAACCCCGAGGGATGACCACTAGGTGTAGTGTTCGGGGGACCGACAGGCCCGGGATCTTCCAGTTATCCGGGCCGCGGCAACCGGCACCAATTTCGGTGCTCTGCCACGGCTGCGGAGCTGGAGAACGGAAAGTCCTGGCGGCTAGCTGAACGTAGTGCCCGATCCGTCATCCTTTCGTTGTCGACGATTCGCTGAGGAGCCTGCCGCCATGAGCATCACTGTCTACACCAAGCCCGCGTGCGTGCAGTGCAACGCAACCTACAAGGCGTTGGACAAGCAGGGCATCTCCTACGAGAAGGTCGACATCTCGCTGGACCCCGACGCCCGTGACTACGTCATGGCGCTGGGCTACCTGCAGGCCCCGGTTGTGGTCGCCGGCGACGAGCACTGGTCGGGTTTCCGGCCGGACCGCATCAAGGCGCTGACGCAGACCGCGCTCAGCGCGTAGGCGCCGGTGGTCGGGTCGGGTACGGGTGGAGTCTGACTGAGAGCTGAAGGGGGTCGCCATGTCTGCGGATTCGGAATGCAGCCTGGTGTATTTCTCTTCGGTGTCGGAGAACACCCACCGGTTCGTGCAGAAGCTGGGCCTGCCGGCCATCCGGATCCCGCTGCACGGACGCATCGAGGTCGACCACCCCTATGTATTAGTCCTGCCGACCTACGGCGGCGGACGTCAGCAGCCCGATATGAACGACGGCGGCTACGTGCCGAAGCAGGTCATCGCTTTTTTGAACAACGAACACAACCGGGGGCTGCTGCGCGGCGTGATCGCGGCCGGCAACACCAACTTCGGTGCGGAGTTCTGCTACGCGGGTGACGTGGTGTCCCGCAAGTGCGGGGTGCCGTACCTGTATCGATTCGAATTGATGGGAACCGACGAGGACGTACAAGCCGTCCGCGCGGGCTTGGCCGATTTCTGGAAGGACGAGGCATGCCACCAACCGCTGCAACTGCAGAGCAGGTAACCGCAACCACCCGCAGCGCACCGGTGGGCGAGCTGGACTTCCACGCGCTCAACGCGATGCTCAACTTGTATGACGCCGACGGCAAGATCCAGTTCGACATGGATGTGCTGGCCGCCCGTCAGTACTTCTTGGAGCACGTCAACCAGAACACGGTGTTCTTCCACAATCAGGACGAGAAGCTCGACTACCTGATCCAGAAGGAGTACTACGAGCGCGAGGTGCTCGACCAGTACTCGCGCAACTTCGTCAAGTCGTTGCTGGATCGGGCCTACGCCAAGAAGTTTCGGTTCCCGACGTTTCTGGGGGCGTTCAAGTACTACACCTCCTACACCTTGAAAACCTTCGACGGAAAGCGCTACCTGGAGCGGTTCGAGGACCGGGTGTGCATGGTCGCGCTGACCCTGGCCGCCGGTGACACCAAGCTGGCCGAGCAACTCGTCGAGGAGATCATCGACGGTCGCTTCCAGCCCGCCACCCCGACGTTTTTGAACTCCGGCAAGAAGCAGCGCGGCGAGGCGGTCAGCTGCTTTTTGCTGCGCATCGAAGACAACATGGAATCGATCGGCCGGTCGATCAACTCCGCCCTGCAGCTGTCCAAGCGTGGTGGGGGAGTGGCGTTGCTGCTGAGCAACATTCGCGAGCATGGCGCCCCGATCAAGAACATCGAGAACCAGTCTTCCGGGGTCATCCCGATTATGAAGCTGCTGGAGGACTCCTTCTCCTACGCCAACCAGCTCGGCGCCCGTCAGGGTGCCGGTGCGGTGTACCTGCACGCCCACCACCCCGACATCTACCGCTTCCTGGACACCAAGCGGGAGAACGCCGACGAGAAGATCCGGATCAAGACGCTGAGTCTGGGCGTGGTGATTCCCGACATCACCTTCGAGCTGGCGAAGAAGAACGAGGACATGTATCTGTTCTCGCCCTACGACGTCGAGAAGGTCTACGGGGTGCCGTTCGCCGACGTCTCCGTCAGCGAGAAGTACTACGAGATGGTGGACAACGCGGCCATCCGCAAGACCAAGATCAAGGCGCGCGAGTTCTTCCAGACTCTGGCCGAGTTGCAGTTCGAATCCGGCTACCCGTACGTCATGTTCGAGGACACGGTGAACCGGGCCAACCCCATCGAAGGCAAGATCACCCACTCGAACCTGTGCTCGGAGATCCTGCAGGTCTCCACCCCATCGGAATTCAACGACGACTTGTCGTACGCCAAGGTGGGCAAGGACATCTCCTGCAACCTCGGTTCGCTCAACATTGCCAAGGCGATGGACTCGCCGGACTTCGGCCAGACCATCGAGGTCGCCATCCGGGCGCTGACCGCGGTGTCGGATCAGACCCACATCTGGTCGGTGCCGTCGATCGAGCAGGGCAACAACTCCTCGCACGCCATCGGGCTGGGGCAGATGAACCTGCACGGGTACCTGGCCCGGGAGCGGATCTTCTACGGTTCCGAAGAGGGCATCGACTTCACCAACATCTACTTCTACACCGTGCTGTATCACGCACTGCGCGCGTCGAATCGTCTTGCCCTGGAACGGGGTACGTCATTCGTGGGCTTTGAGAATTCCAAGTACGCCTCTGGGGAGTTCTTCGACAAGTACACCGAGCAGGTGTGGGAGCCCAAGACCGCGCGCGTGAGTGAGCTGTTCGCCGAGGCGGGCATCCGGATTCCGGGCCAGGACGATTGGCGCCGGCTCAAGGAGTCGGTGCAGGCCCACGGGATCTACAACCAGAACCTGCAGGCCGTCCCGCCGACCGGGTCGATCTCCTACATCAACCACTCGACGTCGTCGATCCATCCGATCGTGGCGCGGGTCGAGATCCGCAAGGAAGGCAAGATCGGCCGGGTCTACTACCCGGCGCCCTACATGACCAACGACAACCTGGAGTACTACCAGGACGCGTACGAGATCGGCTACGAGAAGATCATCGACACCTACGCCGCGGCCACCCAGCACGTGGACCAGGGGTTGAGCTTGACGCTGTTCTTCAAGGACACCGCGACCACGCGCGATGTGAACAGGGCTCAGATCTACGCCTGGCGCAAGGGGATCAAGACGCTCTACTACATCCGCCTGCGGCAGATGGCGCTGGAAGGCACCGAGGTCGAGGGTTGCGTGTCCTGCATGCTGTGACCATTTTTCCGACGACACGCGGGCCAGGGGACATGTCCTCTGGCCCGTTTGTTCGTTGGGGGAGGTCAGAGTCCTAGGTCGATCGACTGCTTACTGCCTCGAGCGGCCGCAACGCAGGTGGCACTTTCGGCTCCCGCGACCAAGCGTTTATGCTGAATGTGAAAGTCCTGAACAAACCAGATTCGGCGTTCACTTCTGCGCGGTTGACCGACGAAAGGCGTCAATTGACCCAGCTCAAAGCCAGGTTCTCGCGGATCATGCTGGCAGCCATCCTTCTCGCGGCCCTCCCTTCGCTGGCAGTTGGTACCGCACACGCCGACGCCAACAGCTACCTGCGTGAGGTGCACAGCACGGTCAGGGTCCGGTTACGCGATAACCAAGCGCTGCAATTGGGTTGGGAGGCATGCCATGTCCTGCGCAAGGGGCCGGACGGACGCGCGACCCCCGCGTCGCGCGGTGAGGCCGCTCAAGTCGTCAGCAGGGCAGCGCGCAAGTTGGGCGTGAACCGCCACGACGGACTGGATCGCGGAAGCGTCAGCCGTCTGGTGGATTCCGCCGAACGCTACCTGTGCTGATCGGCTCGCGCTCGTGCTCGGCGACTGGCAGGCCGCTTCGAAACAGTTGCAGGCCAGGCGATATTGCTCCCTGGCCTGCTTCTTTTTTCAAAGCCGCGCGCTGTCAGCGTGGCTAGGGTGGGCGGCATGACCCGGATCAGACCGTTCCTCATGTTCCAGGGCGGGACCGCCGCCGCCGCGATCGAGTTGTACCTGGCCGCATTCCCGGGTGCCTCGGTGGTGTCCTCGACCGCGCACCCCGATCCGGCCACCGGCATCATGCTGGCCGAACTCGACCTGGCCGGGCAGCGGGTGCTGGTCAGTGACAGTGCGGTCACGCATGGCTTCGACTTCACCCCGTCGAGCTCACTGTTCGTCGACGTTGCTGACCGCCCGGAGCTGGAACGGCTGGTGGCCGTGCTGGGCGAGGGTGGCGCCACCCTGATGCCGCTCGGCGACTACGGTTTCTCGACCGCGTTCGCCTGGGTCAACGATCGGTACGGAGTGTCCTGGCAGCTCAACCTGCCGTGAGGCCCGTTCTTCGGTCTTCGTGAATCAGCCTTCGCGAGCTTGGTCGGCATGCAGTGCCTTGATGCGCCGCTGCTCGCGCAGGACTTCCTGGTAGCTCTCACGTTCGGCGACCAGCCACTCCGGCTTCTCCTCGAGCAGCGCGACGATCTGCTCGGTGGTCAGCGCATTCTCCACGCCGCTGCGGGTGAGACCGGAGATCGAGATGCCCAGCTTGGCCGCCACCAGATTCTTCGGGTGCGGTCCGTTCTTGCGCAGGTCCTTGAGCCACTCCGGCGGTTCGGCCTGCAAGGCGGCGAGCTCGGTGCGGGTGATCGAGTTCTCCTGGAACTCCCCAGGTGTCGCGGGCAGATACACGTCCAGTTTCTTGGCGGCCGTAGCGGGTTTCATGGACTGTGCGTTCGGCCTGCTCATGGCGTCAGCCTATCGGTAGCCTGATGCGGTGAACCCGCCTTCCCTCACCCTCGGGTACGTCCCCGGCGGGACGCCCGCGAAGTGGGCTCGGGTTTGGGCCGAGCGGCACCCGGATGTCCCACTGCTGCTGCACGCCGTTGCCGCGGCAGACGCGGCGGCCGCCGTGCGGGCCGGCACCGTCGATGTGGCACTGCTGCGGCCGCTGGCCGACACCGAGGGGCTGGCGGTCATTCCTCTCTATGAGGAGACGACGGTAGTCGTGGTGCCCAAGGACCACGTTTTCAACGCCGTCGACGAGATCGCCGCTGCCGACCTCCAGGATGAGCCGGTCCTGCTGCCGCTAGACGACGTCGTCGCATGGGCGGACGCTCCCGGCAACCCGATCGACCATCGACCTGAAACCACCAAGGACGCAATAGAACTCGTTGCAGCCGGGCTGGGCGCACTTGTCGTCCCACAGTCGTTGGCGCGGCTCTATCACCGCAAGGATCTCAGTTACCGTCCGATCGCCGATGCGCCCAGCTGCCCGGTGTCGCTGGCTTTCCCCAGCGGTCCGCAGTCGGAACTGGTCGAAGAGTTCGTCGGCGTTGTGCGGGGCCGCAAACCCGGTTCGTCGCGGGGGCAGGCCCCGTCGGCGCCCAAGCGCACCGCTCGGGAGAAGACGCTCGCCAAACAGGCCGCGCGCGCCGCTGCGGGCAAGGTCGCCCGCAAACCGGGCCGGGCGGGGCGCGGTCGACGCTGACACAGCTGTGGAGTTCAGAAATCCCAGTCGTCGTCGGTCGTGGGCTGCTGTGCGCCGATCACGTATGAGCTGCCCGACCCGGAGAAGAAGTCGTGGTTCTCGGCAGCTCCCGGGTCGAGGGCGGACATGATCTCGGCCGGCACGCGACAGTCATCGGTGGGGAACAACGGGTCCAGGCCGAGGTTGGACAGAGCCTTGTTCGCGTTGTAGCGCATGTAAGGCAGGACAGGTTCGATCATGCCGAGTGGGCCGTATAGATCTCGCGCATAGTCGATCTCGTTGTCGTACAGCTCGGTGAGCATGGAGTAGGCGAAGTCTTTCAGCTCGATGCGTCGCTGCGCGGTGGCCGTGTGCATGCCCTGCTGGAACTTGTAGCCGACGTAGAAGCCGTGCACTGCCTCGTCGCGGATGATCAGCCGGATGATGTCGGCGGTATTGGTCAGAATCGAACGCGATGCCCAATGCAGCGGCAGATAGAAGCCGCTGTAGAACATGAACGACTCCAGCATCACCGAGCTGATCTTCTTCTTCAGCGGGTCGTCGCCCCGGTAGTAGTCATGCACGATGTGGGCCTTGCGTTGCAGGAAGGTGTTTTCACGCGACCAGGCGAAGGCTGCGGTGATCTCGGGAGTCGAGCACAGGGTGGAGAAGATGGAGCTGTAGCTCTTGGCGTGGACCGACTCCATGAACGCCATGTTGGTGTAGACCGCTTCCTCGTGCGGTGTGGCAGAGTCAGCGAGCATCTCGATGCACCCGACGGTCCCCTGCATGGTGTCGAGCAGGGTCAGTCCGGTGAACACCCGGATGGTCAGCGTCTGCTGTTCGGGGCTCAGGGTGTGCCAGCTGGGCAGGTCGTTGGAGAGCGGCACTTTCTCCGGGAGCCAGAAGTTCGCGGTGAGCCTGTTCCACACATCCAGGTCCCGCTGGTCGGCGATGTCGTTCCAGTTGATCGCCTCGATCGGATCGACGGCCACGATCTAGCCTACGTCGACGGTGAACAGCGTCGGGCGGCGTCGAATCGTTCGGCGACATCGGCCCAGTCGACCAGCGACCACAGCCGGTCGATGTAGTCGGTCTTGACGTTGCGGTACTGCAGATAGAACGCGTGCTCCCAGGCGTCGAACACCAGCAGCGGGGTGCTGGTCGGGACCACGGTGATGTGGTGGTCGTGGATCTGGTTGACCACCAGTCGCGCCCCGAGTGGATCCCAGGCCAGTGCGCCCCAGCCTGATCCCTGCACGCTGGCGGTGGCCGCCGTCAGCTCCGCTTGGAACGCTTCGAAGCTGCCGAAGAACTCGTCGATAGCGGCGGCGAGCTCTCCGCCGGGCCGGTCGCCGCCGTCGGGGGACAGGTTGGTCCAGAACTGCGAATGCAGGCTGTGGCCGGCCAGGTGAAAGGCCAGGGTGCGCTCGAGCCCGGGTAGTGGCGCGAAGTCGCGGGCCTGTCGCATCTCGCCGAGGCGTTCCAACGTTGCATTCGCACCCTTGACGTAGGCGGCGTGGTGCGCGCCGTGGTGCAACTCCATGATTTCGCCGCTGATCGCGGGTTCGAGATCGCCGTAGTCGTAGGTCAGATCGGGGAGTTGGTAGGCCGGCATCGCGTAGTTCTCCTTGACGGGGTGGGGCTGTTGCGCCCTCATACCGTAGCGGTTATTCGGCTACCCGAACAAATAGTTACGGCTAGCCGTACTTTACTGGCGTCCAGCTCGCGAGACGGCCACCTTCGATGTGCCCTGCTTGGTGTGAACCCACCACTGAGCTCAGCGGCAGGGCGAGCGCAGGCCGAGCAGCAGCCGGATGAGGTCGACTTGGCGATGGGTTCCGGTCTTGTCGAAGAGGTGCTGCAGGTGGGTCTTGACGGTGGACTGTGACAGCGACATGCGTTCGGCGATGTCTTTGACGCTGCTGCCGTTCAACACCATCAGCGCAATCTGGGTTTCGCCGGCCGTGAGGCCGTAGTGGCGGCGCAAAAGCACTGCCGCTGTTTCGGGTTCGTGCTCTGGATCGACGACAATGACCATGGCGCGCCTGCCGGGTCCGGTGCCGTCGGCCGGATCGATGGGCAATACCTCGATGACGTAGGGGCGCTGGTCGTCGGGTCGGGTGCACAGCAGCGAGCTTCCCGACGGCGGGTTGGTCCCGGCCGCCAAGGCGGCGTGAATGCTGCACTGAAGCGCACGGTCGGTTCCGGCGGCTACCGCTTCGAGTCGCCCGGCGCGGGAGCGGAGTCCGCCGGTTGACCGCAGGAGGTCCTCGGCGGCGTCGTTGGCGTACACGATGTGCGACTCGGTGGCGACCACGACGACGGCCAGCCGCAGTGCCTGGGTGACGGCACCGAGGTCGTCGGCATGGCGGCGCAGCTGTTGCAGGTGCCGTTGGCTGTGCAGGGCTTGCTGCAGGTGCGGTACCAGGGCGCTGACCAGCGGGACGAAGGGCTGCAGCGGCTGTGGCGCGGCGGCAAGGAACGCCAGCGGCGCCGGGCCGTCGGTGAGCCGCACGAACAAGCCGTCCGTCATGTCCAGTGGACGCAGCCAGTCGATGTTGAACTCGGACTCGGTCTGCAATGCCACCAGTGACCGCCCGCTGTGAAGGACACCGACCGGGCCGTTCTCGACGGCGTCGAGGACGTAATCGATCCGGTGGTAGTGCCGGTTGTAGTCGGCTTGGGCCTCCGGTGCCAGGCTGGTGGCCTGGATCGACCGGCCCGATTCGTCCACGCGTATCACCGCGCAGTTTGCATCGACGATCTGCCCAAGGTCGCTCAGTGTCGAGGTCCAGTTGGTGGGCGCCAGGACGGTGCCATAGATGGCCGCGACTATCCGCGAAAAGTCGTCAAGAGTCGCTGCCGCCGGCATGTCACGTCTCCGGTCTGGGGAATGTCTCCCACCTTGGAGAAGATTGTGCGCCGGAGAAGTCGCCTGCAATCTGATTTCCGGCGAAAATCTCAACCATTTGGATGAGGCGCGGGGTGGATCGTGCCTGGTTGGCTGACCCCCATGACCGTGCAGGATGTCGGCGTCGATGTGCGGGCTCTGCCGTTGGCGCCGAAGAACCCATTGCCATATTGGCAGCAGGTGCGGCAGTTCCGGGAGCTGCGTACCGGAATCGAAATACTGCGCGATGCCGGCGGGCCGGTGACCAGGTTGGAACTGGCACCACGCTGGCTCGCGCCCCCGATAGTGGTTGTGACCTCGCCGCAAGGTTCGCATGACGTGCTCAGCAGCGGCGACGTCGATCGCACTCTGGCCCACGATGAGATACGCCACCTGATGGGTCCGAACCTCTTCGATCTACCCAATGAGGCGTGGTTGCCGCGGCGGCGCACGTTGCAGCCGCTGTTCACCAAGCAGCATGTCCGCGGGTTCGCCGGGCATATGGGACAGGCCGCCGAAACAGTCGCCACCGGCTGGAAAGACGGGTCAACGGTCGATCTGGACGCCGAGTGCCGCCGATTGACGCTGCGGGCGTTGGGGCGCTCGGTGCTCGGCGCCGACCTTGACGAACAGGCTGCCGCGTTGGGTACGCCGATGCGCGTCGCGCAGGAGTACGTCACGGATCGGGCGTTTGCTCCGGCACGCGCGCCGCGCTGGCTGCCGACCCCGGCGCGACACCGTGCCCGGGCCGCCAGCGCCACATTGCACCGGCTCGCCAACGACATCCTGCAGGCCTGTCGAGCCGACCCCGATAGGGATGCGCCGCTGGTGCGCGGGCTGATCAGTGCCACCGACCCCGACACCGGCCGTGGGCTGACCGATCGTGAGATCTGCGACGAGCTGATCGTGTTCATGCTGGCCGGTCACGACACCACCGCGACGACGCTCGCTTACGCGTTGTGGGCGCTGGGCAACCACCCCGACATGCAGCGCCGGGTTGCCGACGAGGTCGCCGAACTCGACGCGGACCTCAGCCCTGACGATGTGGCCAGACTGCCGTACACCATCCAGGTCTTGCATGAAGCATTACGGTTGTGCCCGCCTGGCGCGCTCAACGGTCGAACTGCGTTGCGCGACATCGCGGTCGACGGCTTTCGTGTGCAGGCCGGCTCCATGGTCGGGATCGGCATCTACGCGTTGCACCGCGATCCGACGCTGTGGGAACGGCCGCTGGAGTTTGATCCGGACCGGTTCAGTCCGGAGAGCTCGGCGGGCCGTAATCGATGGCAGTATCTGCCATTCGGTGGTGGACCACGCAAGTGCGTCGGCGATCACTTCGCCATGTTGGAAGCCACCCTGGCGCTGGCCACCTGTGTGCGGCACCGTGAGATCAGTTCGCTGAGCAACGAATTCCCGGTGGCGGTACCGTTCACGACGGTCGCCGCCGCGCCGATCTATGCCCGCGTCACACAGCGATCGGGCGCGCTGCGGTGACGGCGCAACCAGCGTCACCCGGTGTGCCGGGGCGGGGTGTGGCTCCCCGGCTCGAGATCCTCGATGTAGGTGTCACTACCCGCGCCCACCCGGCGCCGCTGCTGTTCGTGCACGGCGCCTGGCACGGCGCGTGGTGTTGGGCCGAACACTTCCTGAACTTCTTCGCCGACAAGGGCTATCGCGCAGTGGCGGTGAATCTGCGCGGCCACGGGAAGAGCTCGCTGCACCAGCGGCTGCGCTCCTGCTCGGCCGCCGACTACGTCGACGACATTCACGCGGTGGTCGATGACCTGCCCACCGTGCCGGTGTTGATCGGCCACTCTATGGGCGGTTACCTGGTGCAGAAATATCTGGAGTCCTCACCCGCGGCTGCGGGAGTTCTGCTGGCGTCCGTGACCGGCCGCGCTGCGCTCGCACTGTCCTTGCGTCAGACCAGACGACACCCCTGGCTGATGGCGGCTTACGCGTTCACCGGCAGATCGTTGCCGCTGGTCGACTCGCCCGAACGCGCCCGGGAGGCATTCTTCTCGCCGACAACTGCCGAAGCCGATGTCGTCCGGTATGCAGCGCGTCTGCAGGAAGAATGCCAACGAGCAATCCTGGACGTGCTGATGTTGAATATCGCCCGCCCCACGCGGATAACGACGCCGCTGTTGGTGCTGGGCGCCGAACACGACGGTTGCATCTCGATCCAGGCGGTGCGGGCGCTGGCACGCGCCGTGGGCACCGACGCGGAGATCTTCTCCGGAATGGGGCACAACATGATGCTCGAACCCGGCTGGGACTCGGTAGCAGAACACATCCACGTCTGGCTGGGCGAACGGGACCTGTAGCCGACTCATCGGCCAAGCGCGCGCCGACTGTGCGGTTCGCGACGCGTTCGTCGGCGTGGCGCGTCGTGAGATTCACACTCGGTCAGGGGCCACGACCTCAGTGCGTGTGAGCCGGCCCCTCTTGGCCCTTGTAGAGCCGGGCGAGCATCAGGTCGCGGAATCGCGCGTTGTCGAGCAGCTTGAGCCCGGCGTTGGCCAGCGTCGGCCTACCGGCCAGCTTGTGAAAGAACCTGCCGCGCTTGTACTCCCGGCCCCACGCCTCTTCCATACGGTTGGCGTAGTTGGTGAAATCGTCGGGCCCGCCGTTGGTCAGTGCTGCGACGGCGCATTCGCCGGCAGCCAGCCCCGACTCCAGCGCCTTGGAGATCCCGGCGCCCGAGGTCGGCCTGCCCGCACCCAGCGAGTCCCCGGTGAACAGCACCCCGGGCCGCCACGGCGGCCACGCGGTGAAGCCCATCGGCAGGCGCCAGGCTCGTACGGTCTTGGACTGCTTGAGTTCGGTGATCGAAGGCAGTTCCCATTCCCGGGGAAGCGTCTCGAGGAAGTCGCCGAGGAAGTGGGTGGCGTTGATGGCCTGCCAGTTCTTGTAGCTGTTGACGTAGCCCAGGCCGATGTTGACCCGGCCGTCACCCAGCGGGAACACCCAGCCGTAGCCGGGCAGTTGGTCGCCCTGGAAGACCAGCTTCATATAGATGTCGAGAGAGTCGACATCCGGCCGGACCGCGGGCATTTCGGCGCGGATCGCGATCGCGGAGTAGCCGTTGTAGTCCGAGTCGAGCTTCAGCGCCCGCTTGATCGGCGAGTAGGCGCCGTCGGCGGCGATCACCGCATCCGCCAGCACCTTTTCGCCGCCCTTGAGCAGTACTCCGGTCACGCGGCCGGTGTCGTCGAGCACCGGGCCGGCGGCCTCGGCGGACTGCCGAATCTCGGCGCCGGCAGATTCGGCGTGCTTGAGCAGCAACGTGTCCAGTTCCGGGCGGCGCGCGACGTAGCCGTGGTCGGGCATGCCGGGCCGGCGCGGAAATGACAGCTCCCACTCGCTCGGGCTGAACACCTTCACCCGGTTGACCCGGTGGAACTTGTCGACCTGCTCGGCCAGGCCCATTTTCTGCAGGTAGCTGACCGCGCGGGCGGTCAGGCCGTCACCGCAGGGCTTGTCCCGGGGGAACTCGGCCTTGTCCAAGACCACGACGCTTGCGCCGGCCTGCCTGGCCTGCCAGGCGGCCGCTGACCCTGCTGGACCTCCGCCGACAACTGCAAGATCGAATCGCTGCACCACAGCGGCGATGGTAGCCGACGGCCGGTCTGCCCAGGTCAGCGACGGCAACGCTGTAAGGTGCTTGACGTGCGCGGAACGACGAGACCCAAGCCGGCCGAAAACGGCGGGCAGAAGGTCGACGCCCGCAGCGAGCGTTGGCGCGAACACCGCAAGAAGGTTCGCAGCGAGATCGTCGACGCCGCCTTCCGGTCCATCGACCGGCTCGGCCCTGAAGTGAGCGTGCGCGAGATCGCCGAGGAAGCCGGCACCGCCAAGCCCAAGATCTACCGGCATTTTGCCGACAAGGATGACCTGTTCGAGGCGGTCGGAGCTCGGCTGCGCGACGACCTGTGGGCCGCGATCTTCGCCTCCATCGACGTCGCCACCAACTCGCTGCGCGACATCGTCCAGCGCAGTGTCGAAGAGTACGTCACGCTGGTCGACGAGCACCCCAACGTGCTGCGGTTTTTCATCCAGGGCCGGGCGCGCGCACAGTCCGAGTCGAGGATGCGGGCACTCAACGAAGGCCGGACCATCACGCTGGCGATGGCGGAGATGATCAACCACGAACTGCAGGATTTGGACCTCAACCGTGGGGCGCTGGAGCTGGCCGCGTTTGCGGCCTTCGGCAGCGCGACCTCGGCCACCGACTGGTGGCTCGGACCGGAGCTGGACAGCCCGCGGCGGATGCCCCGCGACACCTTCGTGGACTACCTGACGACGATCATGATCAGCGTCGTCGGTGGCACCGCCCAGAACCTCGGCATCGTTATGGACCCGGCCCAGCCGATCCACGAGGCAGTTCGGCGCCAGCCGGTCGCCTGATCGCGATCTGCCTGAATCGCGCCCAACAACCTGATAAATGCCGTATAAACGGCTGAATGAAGCACAATAACGCCTGGCGGATGGGTTCAGGGCTCCTGTCGGCGGTCACCGCGGCAGCGCTGGTCGTGCCGGCGGCTCAGGCGACCGCGGCGTCCGAAGTAACCACGGCGTTGGCGGTAGCGCCGGCGGCGTTGCCCACTTTTCCGGGCGGGGGCCCGCCGGGTGACCCGTACGCATGCATGGCGGTGGACGTGTTCGGATGCTCGATTGTGTTCGGCGGCAGCGGCATTCCCATACCGCACCAGGACTACATCGACGCGGTCAACGAGCGCTTCATTCAGCCGTTGCATCCCGGGTTCACCCCGCAGGCCCTGTTCACCCCGGAGGGACTGCAGCCGTTTACCGGTGTCAAGACCTTGCCGCTGGACGTTTCGATGGCCCAGGGGCTGACGATCCTGCAGCTCGCCGTCCAACAGCAGTTCAACTTGGGCCATGCCGTCAACCTCTACGGCTACTCGCAAAGTGCCTCCATCGACACGCTGCTGATGAGGCAGTATCTCGCGTTGCCCGAAGATCAACGGCCAGACGCGGATGCGTTGACGTTCACGTTCCTGGGCAACCCCAACACCCCCAACGGCGGGCTGATGCAGATCTTCAATCTGCCGGAGTTCGGTGGATCGGTGCCCATTGCCTCACTGGGCCTGACCCTCAACGGCGCAACCCCGGACGGTCCCTGGGCGACCAACAATTACACGCTGGAGTACGACGGGTTTGCCGATTTTCCGCGCTACTCGCTGAATCTGCTTGCCAACCTCAACGCGGTAGCCGGGATCTTGTACACGCACGACCAGTACGCGATGCTGCCGATGACACCTGATGGCCAGCTCGCCAACGCGATTCTGCTTCCGGGGTCGGTGGACTACGTCGGTGAGCTGCCCGACGGCGTGACGCCGAGTACGGCGACCAACTACTGGATGATCCCGACCGAGAACCTTCCCCTGCTGGAGCCGTTCCGGGGGAGTCCGTTCGGGAACGCGATCGCTGACCTGGTGCAGCCCTCCCTGCGGGTGCTGGTCAACCTGGGCTACGGCCAGATCGAACACGGCTGGGACGCGGGGCCGGCCAACGTACCCACCACGATTGGGTTGTTCCCGGACGTCAACCCCATGGATGTCCTGACGGCCCTGGTCAACGGCGCGCAACAGGGCTGGCAGGATTTCGTTCAAGACCTGGGTTCGCTGTCGTCAGCCGTTGCTGACGGGCCCGACACAGGTGTGGACATGGCTGCGTTCACGATGCCCAGCCTCGTTGACATCGCCAACGCATTCAGCGGCTCGGTCTCCGCGATCAACGGGGCGTTGATGGTGACCGGAGACATCCTCAATGCACTGACCACCACGCTGCCGGCCGCCATGGCCCAGGTCTTCTTCTCCGAACTCTCCCAGGGGAACCTGCTCGACGCGATCGGTCTTCCATTGGCCGCGGCTACCGGGCTGGGGTCGCTGGCGGCGGGATTCGAGCTGATCGGAATCATGCACGCGACGTCCCAGATTCAGGCGGAGTTGGCCGGCCTGTTCGGCTGATCCGGTGTCAGAGGTTTAGAGCCCGAGGTCGAGCAACACGCTGATGGTGTCCACGACCATGGGTTTGGTGGCCTCCAGGAATTGGGTCGCGGTCGCGGTGATGAAGTCTGACGCTGCGGTGAACGCCTGCTGCAGGGGCTCGGGCAGCACTTGGTAGATCGCCGCGAAGATGGCGTTGGGGATGATCAGCCCCTGGTTGATCACGCCCGCAACCATCGAGGCCAGCTGGAGGTAGACCACCTCGGCGTCGGGCAACAGCGGCGCGGTGTAGTCCGGCAGGGTGCCGTGGGCGTTGGCGGTGATCAGGTTGGCCAGCACCTCGGCGGCGGGCTTGGGGGTGCCGTCGTCGGTGAACAAACCGAAGTTGCCCTCGTGGTTGAGCGCCCCGGTCGCCAGGTCTTGGGCGCTGTAGATGAACGCCGGCCCGGCGAACGGGAGCTTGGACCAGGCGATCAGGAAGTTTTCGAGGAAATTGGCCTGGACGGTCTCGCTTACACCGAAAACCGGGGTGGTGGCATTGCCGTACTCGGTGGCCCAGATCTTCAGATCGCCGTCACCGTTGGCGGCCATGATCGCATTGAGAGCCTGGACCTGCTCCAGCGGTGAGTTGGTCACGCCCAGGCCTGCGGAGAACGGCAACGTGTAGTGGTAGGGGTGGTAGCTCACCGCGTCGAAATAGCCGTGGGCCCCGCTGGCGTACATCTGCTCCAGGAACTCTTGGGGACTGACGCTGAGCCCGGCGATGGTGGTGGTCGCACCCAACGCGCCTGCCAGCACGGTGGCGTCGGGGTCGACCGCTTTGATCGCGGTGTAGGCGGCCTGCAGCACGGTGGTGTAGGTCTCGGCGCTGACCGGGGAGTAGAAGATCACCCCGTTGGGTTCGTTCCAGATCTCGTAGGACGAGATCTGGCTGCCGTAGCGCTCGGCGACCTCGGCGGCGAAATTCGCATACGCGGTCGGGTCGGGGGCACCCGAGATGAGGGGGCCATCCCAGGCGGGGTTGCCGGTGATCGCGCCGGTGATCGTGAAGCCCATCGAGTGCGCCGTGTTGATCACGTTGTCCATCTGGGCCCAGTCATAGGTGGTGGCGGTGGGCTGAATGTAGAGCCACGGCACGGCCAGGCGCAGATCGGTGACCCCGAGGTCGCGGATCTCGCTGAGTTGGGCGACGAGGTCGGACTGGTTCAGGTTGTACAGGTCGGAGTCGGCCACCCCGAAAACCTGGGTGGTGACATCGCTGGTCTCGGCATTGACCAGGGTGATCGTCTCGAGGTGGATCACCTGCGGCGCTGCGATCGCCGGGGCCGCGCCGGGATTGGTCGTCGGCAGGCTGGCGGCGCCGGTCAGGGTTGAGGCGGCCAGAATGGCCGCGGCGAGTGCCGTTTGGATGCGACGCACAGTGATCAACTACAGGACCGCCTCGTCAGTGATGGTGAGGGTTGAGCGTATCGCCCACGGGAGAGAAATTTCAGGTCAAACCGAAGTCATTCTCAGGTGAGGCGCGAAGCTTCCGCCGGCGCTAACCCGCGCCGCCACGCCAGCGCAGCGCTTCTAACGCGACCGCGACGTACAGGCTGCTGTCTTCCAGTGGCTTCGGCAACAGTTCCTCGGCGCGAGCAATCCGGCGCAGCAATGTGTTTCGGTGAATGAACAGGTGGGCGGCCGCACGCGAGGCGTTGCACTGCTGATGGACGAATGTCAGGACGGTTTGCTGCAGTTCGGCGTCGGCCGTCGCGAAGTCGCCGAGCGTTCGGGTGATGTACCGGTCCGCCCACTCCGGTTCGGCACTGATCAAGGCGACGAGCTCGATATCGGTGAACCGGGCCACACGCTGGGTGGAGTTCAGCCGCACCATCATGCGCTGTGCGGTGATGGCGTCGAGGTGGCTGCGCCGAAAGCCGTCGAGGCCCGCGGCCGTCGTCCCGATCGCGATCTGCACCCCCGGCAGGGTGCTGACCGCGGCGGAGACGGCGGTCAGGTCCGGGCCTGCCGGGCCGGGCACCCACACCCAGCGGGTCGCCGTGCTGGCGAGAACCGACAATGCGCGCTGACCGTCGTGGGTACGCATCAACGCCTCGGCGGCGGCATCGAGATCGGACAGGTTGGTGGTCGACTCGTCGCCCCAGATCACCGCCGCGGTATGGCTTTGGTCGAGGCGATAGCCGAGCCGGCTTTGCGCGCGCTGTGTGGTGATCGCCGCGCCGTCCAGGATCAGTGCGACGGTCTCCCGCCGCTCGGCGTGGGTGCCCCGGGTGAGGGCCTCACGTTCGCGCTGCATCTGCTCGCCGATGCCGACGATGGTGGCATCGATGAACGAGGTCAACGACCGGGAGGTCACGTCGAGCAGTTCACGCAGTTGGTCGGGATCGTTGGTGAGGGTGAATGCGGTCTGCATCCACGACCGCCACGCCACATTAGTTCCCACCCGGTAGGCGTCGAGGACCGCCGATTCGTCGAGGCCTCGACGGAATCCGTCCCGGACGATGAGCAGTGACTCCGTCGCGAGATTGGCCGGCACCGGTTCTCCTGGGTGGCTGACATTGGCGGCCGCCCAGTGCAGCAGGTTGGAGCGGTTGCTGCGGCGGATGCCTTCGGCGAGAACCGGATCCGAGGCTATGGCCTGCGTGTATACGGCCGACAGGGTGGCCTCATGGAGTTCGTCGAGTGACTCCGGGGGAGCACTGACCATCAGCTGGGCGCCATGCCGGATCAGTTCGCGTACCGGTTCGGATGGCCGTGCACAGTCCATAGCTGCAGCATATATCGCTGGTGCATTGTGCACTGACTGGTGTGCTTTTTAGGTGCCAAATGCTCTTTCGCGACGACCCTCATTCGCCGAACAATCAGGTCGCTATCAGGTGACAGCCATCACAGCTCGCCTTGACCACACCCTGGAGGACCACATGTCGCGCATCGGATCCACACAACGCGCAGCCGTCGAGCGCGCCAACTGCAAGGCCGCTCAGCGGCGCCGGGTGCGGCAGCGGCTGCGCGTCGTCGCCGCCACCGCGCCGGGCGCGGTGGCTGGAGCGTTGGCGATGACGTTGGCAACCCCGCACGCGGTCGCCGCGACGGCCCCGACGGCCGCCATGCAATCGATCATCGACCAGCTGCTCGACGCACAGCAGCAGGTGTACGACACGAATAGCCACTACCCGTTCATCATTCCGTCGGATCTTGACTCGCTGCCGCAGTACATACAGGGCCTGTCAGCCACCGAGCTGGTGTTGCAATACGGCGAGATGTTCAATCCCAATACCGGAATCCAATGGCTGCTCGGCTTCCCGTGGGACGCCAATTCGGCTGACCCGGGCCAGTTCTACATCTTGGTGAACCCGGACAATCAGTACGGCGTCATCCCGATCAGCGCGGACGGCACCTACACCATGACGGTCCACCCCGGTGCCGGCAGCCTCGACGTTTCGTTCACAACGCTGTCCGGCACGATCGGCTCTGAGCAGGGCTACCTGCCCACCGGCCATGTGCTCAGTCTGTCCGGGGCTACGCCGAATGCCGATGGCAGCTACACGGTCACCTTCAGCCCGACGCCGCACGACGGGAACTGGATCGACACTACCGGCGCTGAAACCATGCTTATTCGCAACTCGATCGGTGACGCCGGACTGCCGCACGACTTCTTCTCACTCCAGCAAGAGGGTGTCGCGCCGACCTACCACCTGCCGTTCCTCTCGGACGAGCAGCTGACGACGCTGTTGAGCAACGTCGCCAGGGACATTCCCACCACCAACGCCGACGCGGTGTACTACGACCAGACCGCGATCCCGAACAAGCTCCCGGTCAACTGGATGACGCCGGTCGCATCGTCCACCACCGCGATCAACGGACTCATGCCCGGTCAATACAGCACGATGGGACACTTCCGCCTCGATGACGATGAGGCACTGATCATCAAGGTGCCCAACCTGGACGCCCGCTACTCCGGCCTGGAGCTGGCCAACGCGTGGGGGCAGAACGTTCCGATCGTGACCGCACAGGGCAGCCTGAACAGCACCCAGACGTTCGCCGACCCCGACGGCTACACCTATTACGTCGTCAGCGCCAAAGACCCTGGTGTCGCCAACTGGATCGACACCGGCGGCCTGGTCAACGGCATGCTCGGAGTCCGCTGGCAGGGCGTGGAAGGCAATCCGACGGGCTCCCAGACGTTTTCCCAGGTGGTCAACGTCGCCGACGTCAAGGACTACCTGCCGGCCGATCACCCACTTGTCAGCCCCGAAGAGCAGGCGGCGCTGCTGCACGAGCGCCTGTTCAATTGGAACTACAACCAAGACCAGGACCACGACATCTCCTGGCTGGGGGCCAACCTCCTGCGCTACCAGGTTGTGGCCTCGATGGGCGAGGACAATTTCGAGAAGATCTTCGGCAGCCAGGCTGACGCGCCTACGATCTGGGACCGGATGACCGATCCTGCGCTGATGCCGAACCTGGACGCCGTCGCCTCGGAGTTCCTGACCAACCCGGCTGGTGCCATGGCGGCGTTCGTCGGCAATATGCCGTTGGCATTCAAAGACATCGAGTTGCCGGTGCTGCTGGCCATGATGAGTTCGAAGGCTGTTGCGGACCAGACTTGGCAAGGCTTGCAGGGTGACTTCAGTTCCGGCGACTGGACGCAGGCCTGGACAACTCTGACCGGCGGTCTGGAAAGGCTTGGGACGGTCTTCGATACGGCCTGGGATGACCCGACCACCGGCATAATCGCGGGCCTGCTCAACGCGCGTGACGACATGTCGACTGGAATTCTCAACGCCGGCAACAGCTTCGACCTGAGCCCGTACTCGCCGCTGATGGAGTCACTGGTCGATCTGAACCAGCAGGTCATGGCGGCCCTGATGGGCTGAGCCGGCAGCAACCACGCGTCGTGGCGCCTTGCCGCAGGGGCTCCTGCGGCAAGGCGGCACGGGCGTTGACGGACACAGGTCCGGCAAACACACTGAACATCAAGACCCCACAAGGGAGGGATGCGCGATGACGCTGACCGATCACACCACTGAAGATGCCGGCCGCCGGGCGCCGGTGCACACCCGGGCGCTCATCATCGGAACCGGGTTCTCCGGTCTGGGCATGGGCATTGCGCTGCAGAAGCAGGGCGTGGAGTTCCTCATCCTGGAGAAGGCTGACGAGATCGGCGGGACGTGGCGGGACAACACCTACCCGGGCTGCGCCTGCGACGTGCCGTCGCACCTCTATTCGTTCTCCTTCGAGCCGAAGGCCACCTGGAGTCGACTGTTCTCCCCGCAGCCGGAGATCCTGGACTACCTCAAGGGCGTCACCGACAAGTACGGCCTGCGCCGCCAGATCCGATTCGGTTCGAAAGTGACCCGTGCGCACTGGAACGACGACGAATTTCGCTGGCATGTTTTCACCGAGGACGGCGGGGAATACGTTGCCCAATTCCTGGTTTCGGGAGTCGGTGGCCTGCATATCCCGCGCTTTCCCGACATCGAGGGAATCGACGAATTCGCCGGTGCCGCATTCCACTCCGCCCAGTGGGACCACACCGTGGACCTGACCGGCAAGCGGGTTGCGGTGATCGGAACCGGCGCCAGTGCAATCCAGATCGTGCCGGCGATCGTCGACCGGGTAGCTGAACTGCAGCTCTACCAACGCACTCCGCCGTGGGTGGTACCGGTGCCACACCAGCCGTTGCCCAACGCGGTACGCCGCGCCTTCGCGATTGTGCCGGGACTGCGCCTGTCGGTCCGGGCTGCCATCTACTGGGCGCTGGAGGGTGTCGGATTCGCGATGACCAAGCGCCCCGGCCTGCTGCGTCTGATCGAGGCCGCCGGCAAACTCAACATCCGGCGGCAGGTCCGCGACAAGGAACTGCGCCGTAAGCTGACGCCCCAGTATCGGGCCGGTTGCAAGCGAATCCTCTACTCCGGCAACAACTACTACCGCGCGGTGGCTGACCCGAAGACGACGCTGGTGACCGACCGGATCACCCGCATCACCCGGGATGGCATCGTCACCGCCGACAACGTGGAACACCAGGCCGATGTCATCATCTACGCCACCGGATTCCATGTCACCGACTCCTACACCTACGTCGGCATCACCGGCCCGAATGGCGAGGATTTGGTCGAGCGCTGGAACCGCGAAGGGGTCCAGGCGCACCGCGGCATCGCGGTGGCCGATATGCCCAACCTGTTCTTCCTGCTCGGTCCCAACACCGCACTCGGCCACACCTCGGTGGTGTTCATGATCGAGTCGCAGATCCGGTACGTCGCCAAGGCGATCGCCGCGGCCGACCAAGCCGGCGCGCAGGCGTTGGCGCCCAGTCGGGCCGCCCAGGACCGCTACAACGCCGAGCTGCAGGACAAGCTTGGCGGCTCGGTGTGGATCACCGGCGGCTGCAACAGCTGGTATCTCGACGAGCACGGTGTGAACCGGACGCTGTGGAGCGGCATGACCTGGCAGTACTGGCAGTCCACCAGGACGTTGCGGGCGGGGGAGTACCGATTTTCCGGGGTGGGCTGACACGACACGCAGACCACAAGTTCTTGTGTTGGCCTGGGTTGTCGCCCCCCAGGGGTAGTGTCGAAGACCTAGATTTCGGCGGGTGAAATGGGGTTCTGGTGTCCGAAAATGTGAAGCTGATCGACCGCACTTCGGCAATCAACTGGAACCGGGTGCAAGACGACAAGGACGCCGAGGTCTGGGACCGTCTGACCGGCAATTTCTGGCTGCCAGAGAAGGTTCCGGTCTCCAACGACCTGCCATCGTGGGGGACCTTGACCGATCACGAGAAGCAGCTCACGATGCGGGTGTTCACCGGTCTGACATTGCTGGACACCATCCAGGGCACGGTCGGGGCGGTCAGTCTGATTCCCGACTCGCTGACCCCGCACGAGCAGGCGGTCTACACCAACATCGCGTTCATGGAGTCGGTGCACGCCAAGAGCTACAGCCAGATCTTCTCCACGCTGTGTTCGACCAGTGAGATCGACGACGCGTTCCGCTGGTCGGAGGAGAACCCCAACCTGCAGCGCAAGGCCGAGATCGTCATGCAGTACTACCGGGGTGACGAGCCGCTCAAGCGCAAGGTGGCGTCCACGCTGTTGGAGAGCTTCCTGTTCTACTCCGGCTTCTACTTGCCGATGTACTGGTCGAGCCGGGCCAAGCTGACCAACACCGCCGACATGATCCGGCTGATCATCCGCGACGAGGCGGTGCACGGCTACTACATCGGCTACAAGTACCAGCGCGGACTTGCCCTCGTTGACGAGGCCAAGCAGGGTGAGCTCAAGGAGTACACCTACGACCTGCTCTACGAGCTCTACGAGAACGAGGTCGAGTACACCCAGGACCTGTATGACGATGTCGGCCTGACCGAGGACGTGAAGAAGTTCCTGCGCTACAACGCCAACAAGGCATTGATGAACCTCGGCTACGAGGCGCTGTTCCCGCGCGAAGAGACCGACGTGAACCCGGCGATCTTGTCGGCGCTGTCGCCCAACGCCGACGAGAACCACGACTTCTTCTCCGGTTCGGGCTCGTCGTACGTGATCGGTAAGGCCGTCGTCACCGAGGATGAGGACTGGGAGTTCTGATTAAGCGCGTTCGGCTGAATTAGCCTCACACGGCCCGCAGCGCCGTGTTTACATGGCCGAATGACGGTTGTTGCCAAGCCGGAAACCAGGGCACAGCAGTTCGTCAACCTGTTCCTGGCCACCTGGGTCTCGGTGATCTGCTTCTGGGCGTGGACCTTGATCGGTCCGCTGTCGACGCGGTACGCCAGCCAGTTGTCGCTCAGCTCCAACCGTGAGGCGCTGCTGGTGGCCACTCCGATCCTGGTCGGAGCGCTGGGCCGGATCGCCACCGGATTGATGACGGACCGGTTCGGCGGCCGCACCATGTTCATCGGGGTCTCGCTGGCCTCGATTCTCCCGGTGCTGGCGGTCGGGTACGCGGCAAAGATCGGTTCCTATCCGCTGATGCTGGTGGCGGGGTTCTTCCTCGGCGTGGCCGGCACCGTCTTTGCGATCGGAATCCCGTTCGCCAACAACTGGTTTGGCCCCGAGCGCCGCGGGTTCGCCACCGGAGTGTTCGGCATGGGGATGGTAGGTACCGCGGTCTCGGCGTTCTTCACCCCGCGGTTCGTGAAGTGGTTTGGGCTTTTCACCACCCACCTCATAGTCGCGGTGGCCCTGGCGATTTCAGCGCTGTTGTGTGTGGCGCTGATGCGCAACGGCCCGCGCTTCGTGCCCAACACCAACCCGGTGCTGCCGAAGCTCAAGGCCGCCGCGCGATTGCGGGTGACGTGGGAGATGTCGCTGTTGTACGGATTGGTGTTCGGCGGCTTCGTGGCCTTCTGCAGCTACCTGCCCATCTACATCAAGACGGTCTACGACTTCTCCGCGGTCGGCGCGGGGGAGCGCACCGCCGCGTTCGCCCTGGCGGCGGTGCTGGCCCGGTTGCTCGGCGGGACGCTGGCCGACCACATCGCGCCCAAGTACGTCGTGTTGGCCTCGCTGGCCGGTATCGCGGTGCAGACGCTGATCTCGGTGTTCAAACCGCCCGCCGATATCTGGTCGGGACTGACGTTTCTGCCCCTTGCCGTCGCGCTCGGCATCGGCACCGGCGGGGTGTTCGCCTGGGTGTCCCATCGTGCCCCGGCCGGTTCGGTCGGCTCGGTCACCGGGATCGTCGCCGCGGTCGGCGGGCTGGGTGGCTACTTCCCGCCGCTGGTGATGGGCGCTACCTATGATCCGGTGCGCAACAGCTATGCGGTGGGATTGCTGCTGCTGGTGGCCACCGCGGTGATCCTGTTCGGCTACACCGCGATATTTCTGCACGCCCACGAACCGGTTAGCACGACAACGGGTTAGGCGCCCGTGCATCGGTTCCGGCCACGGCCGGCCGGGATCTCACCAGAGATCCAAGCCGGTCAGGGCGGTGCCGTCGCTGAAGTCGAATACCGCGCTGCTATCGCCAACACCCAAGGCATGCGCCAATCCCGCGGCCAGCATGTTCGACACGGACTCGTGCAAATCGGACAGCCGGTCCGATACCAGCGAGAGGTCGCCGAATGACAGTGCGGAGTACTTGTCCGCGTTCATGAGCACAACGCTCAGGTCGTCGCGCGCGTTGAGAAAACCGGCAGTGATGCTGGTGGCCGGGTCGGTAAACGTCGACTCCAACCACGTTCCCAGCCCGGTCGTCAGGCCTGAAAATCCTGGGTCGCTGCCAAGCAGCATGGCCAACCTCAACGCCGCCAAAACCACGGGCATCTGGATATCCTGCAGCAGCGTGGGCATATTCTGCACGATTGCCGAGAACGTATCGCCGGGATCGGTGGTTAGTAAGTCGTGAATGACGGTGGCCGGGTCGGCCATCAGCATCGGATCCACCATCCGGTCCAGCACCGATGGCACGTTCAATTGAGTGCCGAATATCGCGTCGAACTGCTCGGTGCCGATCGCGGCTTTGATCTGATCGATCTCGAGGTTCTGCGTCACCCAACCACTGTCGTGATACTGGTTGATCTTGTA
Source organism: Mycobacterium sp. SMC-19 (assembly GCF_045310815.1). Classification (NCBI taxonomy): domain Bacteria; kingdom Bacillati; phylum Actinomycetota; class Actinomycetes; order Mycobacteriales; family Mycobacteriaceae; genus Mycobacterium; species Mycobacterium sp. SMC-19. Next base: position 162,645 of record NZ_JBJIAM010000005.1, read on the forward strand.
GCCGTATTCCAGCAGGTGGTTCTGGAGCTCAACGGCACGTTCCGCGAGGCTGACGGTGGGTGTGTCAACCGGCAGGTAGTCCTTGACGTCGTCGATCGACACGACTTCGAACGTCGGTCGGGAGATGGAGCTGACCTCCGCGCCCTGCCATCGCAAAGCAATGTCGCCGTTGGAAGCCCCATTGGTATCAAGCCAGTTCGCGACACCCGGGTCCTTAGCGCTGATGACGTAGTAGGTGAATCCATCGGAACTATGGAACGCCTGGGCGTCGTTGATCTGGCCGACGCTGGTCGCCCACCCCGGCTGTGAGCCGACGTTGTTCAATGCGGAGCCGATCTCCGCGCTGCTGTAGCGGCCGGGAACGTCGGCCACTTTGATGATGAGAGCCTGGTCGGGCTCAAGCTGAAAGCGGCCCATGCTGTTGATTTGGCCGACGACCGCCGGACCGATGACTCCTGGCTGAGATGGCGCGGGCGTTGTCACGGTATTGAACGGAATCTGCGCCATCGCATTCGGCAGCCCGATATAGGTGGGCGTCGAATTCTGGTAAACGAAGTTGGCACCAAGGGTCTGCAGAATTGACGTGATGTTGTCCGTCGACAACACGGGCATCGTATATCCGGACGCACCGACTTCGTGGACCCGGAGGGTATTGTGCATCATCCCCCAGTCGCCGACAGTGTCACGGATCAGCGTTGACACGGAGCCTTGCGTATCGACCCAGTTGCCGGCGTGCTCGGTGGGACTCAGAATAATGGTGTAGCTGCCATCGGCGTTGGGCGTGAATCCGGCGAAATCATCGGTTCTGGCCGTAAGGTAGCTGGTCGTAACACCGTCACCGACCATCGGTGAGAAAAGCATATCCTGGCTGCCCTGACCGGGGTAAACGGTGACTGTCCAGGTTTTATCTCCGGTGGCGAGTCCCATGTAAATGTTGTCGGCACTCGCAAAGTTCTGCATTTGAAACGGATCGGCGGCGGGGGCACCCCACGGGGTCGGAGCTATCTGGCCGTTCGAGTCGAATCCGCGGGTCGCGTTTTCGATGTTCAGGATGCTGGCGAGCATGGTGTTGGCCACCATTTGCGTATACGGCCCCAGTTGATGCGCGACGTCATACGGCGTAACCCATGGGAGCTGGCTAACGCTGGTCGCGACTTGTTGTTGTGCGCTTAGTATCTCGTTGATCGCGCTCTGCAACGAATCCGACAGCAGTCTCACCGGAGTGGCCACGGCCGGCCCTGCCGCAGCCTGGGGGACAACCACTGCCGTTGCCAACGCGCCGACCGTCGCAGTGGTCGCTACGCCGACTGCTCGAGCAAACCGGTGTCCGCGACGCCGAGACCGGCCCGATTCCGCGGCCGGGTCGACGCCCTGACCGGGCGCCGCAGACAAGCCCGCTTCGCCGACCAAGGCCACGCCTTCCCGGCCACCGGCCAAGGTGCGAGGTGTCCACGGCGTCAGTCCAAAGTGCAACATGTGATTCTCCCGAGTAACGGTGGTCAGCCGAGTAAATGTCAACCAAGAAGGGCTTCTGGTGGTTGAAGTATGTCGGCTGGAAGGAAGGCCAGCAAGGTGAGATATGCACCCAACCGCACGCCGTAGTAGTGAGTAATTAACCTGTGTCGATATGCTGTCCGGGTGAGCGAAGAGCCGCTGTCGGGACGGGTCCGGGAGCTGATGCGCGAGGCCGCGAAGCTGGCCGTCGAAACTCAGCAGACGTGGGTCGCCGACGTGAACATGATGACGCTGTCGCCGGATTACATGCAGGCAATGGCTGGGGATCCGCTTGCCGCCGAGGTGATTGCCAGAAGCAACCGGTCAAACCAGCTGCACTGGGCGGCGGCCAATATCAGCCACCCCGGCGAGCCGGTGCCACCCAATCTCGGTGCGGAGACGCTCGCGCTCGCCCGCTACCTGGTTCGTCACGGGCTGGACAACGTGGCGGTCGTGGAGACCTACCGGATGGCGGAGCGGGTGGCGGTTCGGTTGTGGATGCGCATTGTTTTCCGGCTGACATCCGACCCTGAGGAGATTCGGGAACTGTTCGATGTTTCCGAACGCTCGATCAATTCGTTCCTGAGTGCGACGATCGTCGAGGTCCATCGCCAGATGGAGATAGAACGCGACGAACTTACCCGCGGAACGCACGCTGAACGTCGGGAGACGGTCGCGCTGATCCTCGACGGAGCGCCGATCACCTCCCAGCTCGCCGAGAAGCGGCTGGGCTACAACCTTGAGCAGAACCACACTGCAGCTGTGATCTGGGGCGACGAGTCGAACGTCGAGCTCTCCGACCTCGATCGGGCCAGGGAATTGCTGATACACGCCTGGCACGAGCGTCGGTCGTTGTCGGTGTTGGCCAGCGCTGATACCCGATGGGTGTGGTTGCAAGGCAACGACGATGTCGACTTGGCCGGGGTGGCCGCCGCGATGAGTCAACTGCCCGGTGTTCGGATCGCGATCGGTTCGACGGCGGCGGGAATCGCCGGCTTCCGGCGCAGCCATCTCGACGCCATCACGACTCAGCGGGTAATGACGCGGCTCGGATCAATCCAGCGGATCGCCAGCTTCACCGATGCCCAGCTCATCTCGCTGATCACCGCCGATCCTGATCAGGTAGACCGCTTCATCAAACGCACACTCGGCGATTTCGAGTCAGCAGATCCCGAGTTGCAGCGGACGGTCCTCACCTTCATACAGGAGAAGTGCAATGCCGCACGAACCGCCGAACGTCTGTTCACACATCGAAACACGGTGGACCGCAGGCTCGTTCGCGCCGATGAACTGTTGCCACAACCGCTGGAAGTCGCCGTCGTGCATGTCGCGGTGGCATTGGAAGCTTTGCGCTGGCGCAACTCCGGGAGTGTGGCCGCTGCGCGATGACTTCGAAGGCTGTTGTACGCACAGGAGTTGCTCGAGGGCCGCGATCCGTCGGCGCGTCCGCGCGATTCGGTGGATTCCGCGGTCGTGGCGCCCGCCTTGGCGCGGCAGAAAGCTTAGTGTTGCGGTCAGGGCGGTTTCGTCCGCGCAGAGGAACCCATCGCAGCACACTGACCTTCGGATGCAAGGAGCGCATGATGACGACAAACGCCGACGCCACCACGCCGCGTCGTTCCCGGGCGTGGATCACCGGAGCCGCGATCACCGCCCTGCTGGGGCTGTTCTTCGCGTTCGATGCCATCCCGAAGATTCTGGGTGTGTCGTTTGCCCGGGAGGGCACCGAGGCGCTCGGCTTTTCTCCTGACAAGACCGCGGTGATCGGCTGGGTCCTGCTGGTGTGCCTGGCCGTCTTCTTGATCCCGCGCACCGCGGTGCTGGGTGCGCTGGGTCTGACGGCCTATCTGGGTGGGGCGGTAACGATCAACCTGCATGCCGACAAACCGTTGGCCGGCTTCGTGTTATCCGGGGTGTATGTCGGCGTGCTGATGTGGATCGGGCTGATCCTGCGCCGGCCGGAACTGCTACGGGTGCTCGGACTTCGGCGCGACTGAGCGGCTCATCGGGTCGGGAGCTGCTCCAGCAGCTCGTCAAGGAATCCGCCCGCCTCACGCCCGGCCGCCTCTACGTCGGCCGCGGCGATCGCATCCACCAGGCCGCGGTGCCGGATCTGGTCCGCCTGCACCGGTTTTGCGCTCGTCGTGGCCACGCTGGCCATCAGCACCTCGGTGAGCCCGCAGTACAACTCGGTCAACACCGGATTGTGCGAGCAGCGCACCACCGCAAGATGGAAATCGGTGTCGGCCCGGACAAAGTCTTCGTGTCGGCCCTGCTGCTGGTGGCCGTCGCGGCGATCCAACAGGGTGCGCAGCTCGGCCAGGTCCTCGTCGGTGCGGGCGGCTGCGGCCAGGCGCGCCCCTTCCACCTCCAGGCAACGCCGCACCTGTAGGACGTCGCGCAGCTGCGGGCCGCACAGTCGGCGCACCGCGCCGGACACCTCGCTGGTGGCGCGCACGTAGGTGCCGTCGCCCTGGCGGACCTCCAGGAGGCCGCTGTGGGCCAACGCCCGGACCGCCTCACGCACGGTATTGCGGCCGACGCCCAGCGCGTCGGCGAGCTCCGGCTCGGTGGGGATTCGCGTATCGACCGGCCATTCCCCGCCGGTCACTGAGGCGCGAAGCTGTTCAATCACCTGATCCACCAAGCCGGTGCGGCGAGTGGTGACCAACGGCACAGCTACCTCCCTTCATCCAATCATAGGATGTATGCCATCCTACTTTAGGTGACCCGCACCGCCCGCAACGACAGACTCGGCCAGTACGAGCACGACCTTGAACTGGAACTCGAGGGTGCGGCCGAATTCCGGCCGGCGACGATGGCGGCCGGCGGTGCACTCCTGACCGTCGCGGTGGTCTTGACCGCGCTGAACCTGCGCCCTGCGATCACCAGCGTGGGGCCGCTGCTCCCGGAGATGCGTGGCGCATTGGGCGCCTCGGACACCTGGGCCGGTGTCCTGACCACGTTGCCCGGTCTGTGCTTCGCCGCGGCGGGGCTGGCCGCGCCGTGGTTGTCGCGGCGGATCGGACTGGGCCGCACCGTTTCCGCGGCGTTGCTCATACTCATTGCGGGACTGCTGATCCGGGTCTGCGACGGACCCCTCGTGGTGCTCGGCGGAACACTGGTGGCGACCGCCGGAATCGCGTTGATCAACGTGCTGATCCCGGTGATCATCCGAGGATCCTTCCCGGCGCAGGTCGGCCTGATGACCGGGATCTACACCGCGGCACTCCAAGGGGGAGGAGCTTTGGGCTCCGCGGTCACCCCGGTGCTCGATGACGCCCTGGGCGGCTGGCGCTCGGCCCTGGGCGCGTGGAGTGCGCTGGCGTTGCTGGCACTGGCGGCATGGGTGGTGGGGGCCCGCGGATTCGACCGGCCCGGCACCGCCGCACCCGCGGCGACGACCAAGGGCCGCTCGCTGCTGCGCAGCAAGCTGGCATGGACCGTCACACTGTTCTTCGGCACGCAGTCGTTCCTCGCCTACGTGGTGATGGGCTGGCTACCCGAGGTGCTGATCGAGAACGGCACCAGCGAAACGCGCGCGGGCCTACTGCTCGGCCTGATCTCGCTGATCGCGGTGCCGATCAGCCTGATCGTCTCGCCGCTGGCGGCCCGCAGCGACAGCCAAAGCGGATGGATTGTCGGACTGGGGGTGCTCGGCATCTCCGGAATGCTCGGTCTGCTGATCGCGCCGGCGGCCGCGCCGCTGCTCTGGAGCGTGCTGGTGGGCCTGGGGATGAGCGTGTTCTCGTTGGCGCTCACCGTGATTGCGCTGCGAGCCCGCGACGCACAGGACACCGCGAGCCTGTCGGGGATGGCGCAAGGTTTCGGCTATCTGCTCGCCGGCGTCGGCCCGTTCATGTTCGGTCTGTTGCACCACGTCAGTGGTGGATGGACCGTGCCGTGGCTCATGATGCTCGCCGTCTACCTGGTGCAGACACTGGCGGGCGCCCTGGCCGGGCGCAACCGCTACGTCTGAGCCCGGATCCCTCGCCGAACGTGTACTGAGACCGGGGATTTCGCGACTTTTTCGGTCTCAGTACACGCTCGGCGAGGTGGACGCGAACGCTGGGTGCTAGGCGGTCCGCAACGACTCGGTGTCGATGACGAAGCGGTAGCGCACGTCGGATGCCAGCACGCGCTCGTAAGCGGTGTTGATGTAGTCCGGTTCGATGACCTCGATCTCGGGGCGCACGCCATGCTCGGCACAGAAGTTCAGCATCTCCTGGGTCTCGGCGATCCCGCCGATCAACGAGCCTGTCACGCTTCGTCGCATCCGAACCAGCGGACTCGGCGGCACTGTCAGGGCGTGTTCGGGCATGCCCAACTCGACCAGCGTGCCGTCCAGGGTGAGCAGGTTCAGATATGCGCCCAGGTCCAGGCTGGCTGAGACGGTGTTCAAGATGACGTCGAACTTGTCGCGCAGGTCCTTGAAGGTCTGTCGATCGCTGGTGGCGTGGTAGTGCTCGGCCCCCAGTCGCAGGCCGTCCTCCATCTTCTTCAGCGACTGCGACAGCACCGTCACCTCGGCGCCCATCGCCACCCCCAGCTTGACGGCCATGTGCCCCAGACCGCCCAGACCAACGACGGCAATCCGCTTGCCGGGACCGACATTCCAGTGCCGCAGCGGCGAATAGGTGGTCACGCCGGCGCAGAGCAGGGGAGCGGCGGCGTCCAGCGGAATCTCGTCCGGGATGCTCAGCACGTAGTTCTCGTCGACGACGATCGCGCCGCTGTAGCCGCCCTGGGTGGGCTGCCCATCGCGTCCGACGCCGGCATAGGTGCCGACCATGCCGCCGCCGGTGCAGTACTGCTCAACCCCGGCCTGGCAATTGGCGCACTCGCGGCAGGAGTCGACGAAGCAGCCGACGCCGACACGGTCGCCCACCTTGAACTTCGTCACCTCGGAACCGACGGCGGTCACCACTCCGGCGATCTCGTGGCCGGGAACCAGTGGGTATTGCGGACGTCCCCATTCGGCTCTGACGGTGTGGATGTCGGAGTGGCAGATGCCGGCGAAGGCGATGTCGAACACGACATCGTGCGGACCTGGGTCCCGGCGAGTGATGGTGGTCTTGCTCAGCGGGGCGTCGGGCGCGGTCGCAGCGTAAGCGGAAACGGTGCTCATAGTGGAGATTCCTCTTCAGATATACGTCGACACGTAAAAACATAGCTTAGCAAAGTTATTTGCTGCCATGTCTGTCCCCGTGGGGTGAGATCGGTCACCGCGGGCTTGGCGAGTGGGGGCGCCGGTTCAGTTGATCGGCGCGTTCACCCAGTGCAGATCCTCGACCACGCCGCGAGCGGCGACTGGCCCCTGCCCTCTCTGCCACACCTCGTTGTTGACGACGAACACCCGGCTGTCGCGGTTGGCCGCCAGCCGGCGCCAGGCGACACTGTCGAACACCGTGGCTGCCCGCGCCTTAACGGACGGCGAGGAAAGAGACACGTAGACGATGTCGCCGTCGGCTGCGGAGAAGTCCGCCCGGCCGGCCAGATCGGCATCGTTAGCTGGGATCTCGATGTAGGGCCGATCGGTGAATCGCTGCAACGGTGGGCGGTCCACGCCGACGGCCCTGAGCACGCTGGCGGCGAAGCCGGCGGACCCGTACACCCGCACGCTGTCGTCGGTGAGCGCCACTACCGACACCTGGAAGTGGGTGGCGTCGCTGACCTCGCGGGTCTCGGTTGCATATGCGCTGAACTTCTCCAGCACTTCGTCGGCGGCATCGGTGCGTGCGGTCGCGGCGCCCACACCGCGCACGTTGTCCTCCCATGCCGAGCCGGGTGTACCGGTGAACACGGTCGGGGCGATCGCGGCCAGCTCCGCATACCCGGGCGTCAGGCCCTGCGCGCCCAGGATCAGATCCGGATGCAAGGCGGCGATGGCGTCGGTATCGGGGTTGCTGGCCGAGCCCACTGACGGGACACCGTGCACCACGGCACCCAGGTAAGACGGCTGGTTCTCTGCGCCGTCCGGTACAGCGGCTCCGACCACGCGGGACTGCAGCCCGAGGGCGCACAGCGTGTCGAGCTGGTCGCCGGAGAGCACCACGATGCGCTCGGCCTGCTCGGGAACTTCGACGGTGGGCGGCTCCACCTCGGCCGCGTTATGGGCCCAGCGCATCGAGGGACCGGGGTCCGGGTGCGCCGGCTCCGCCGCGCAGGACTCGTCGGGGCGTCGATCATTGCCGAGCACACCAGCGCCGGCGACCATCGTCGTCGTAGTGGAGATCGAGGTCGGGGCGGTTTCCATCGCATCGCCCGCGCATCCGGCGGCCGTGAGCAAGGTCACGGAAAGCGCTACTGCGGACGCCGCCCGCCGGTCCACCCTGGTCACGCCGTGACGTTAACACCCACGGCGGAACACCCCTCGAGGAGACGAATACGACAGTTTGTAGGAGGCCTATACCGACCGGGCGACGCTCGGGGTTAGGATTCGAACAAGTTTCCCGGGATGCCCATGTTTGGAGGAATCTTGACCGCCGAAGCACCCCCTCGCGCAGAACTCGAGGCCAGTCGGCCCTTCCCTGCGTTGACGGGCCCCAAGGGCAGCCTGCTGTACAAGATGATCACCACCACCGATCACAAGCTGATCGGCATCATGTACTGCGTCGCCTGTATGGCCTTCTTCTTCATCGGCGGCCTGCTCGCGCTGCTCATGCGCACCGAGCTGGCGGTGCCGGGCCTGCAGTTCCTGTCCAACGAGCAGTTCAACCAGCTGTTCACCATGCACGGCACGGTGATGCTGCTGTTCTACGCCACCCCGATCGTGTTCGGGTTCTCCAACCTGGTGCTGCCGCTGCAGATCGGCGCCCCGGATGTGGCCTTCCCGCGCCTCAACGCGTTCTCGTTCTGGCTGTTCCTGTTCGGTGCGACCATCGCTCTGGCGGGCTTCATCACCCCCGGCGGCGCCGCCGACTTCGGCTGGACCGCCTACACCCCGCTGAGCGACGCGGTGCACTCCCCGGGTGCCGGTGGCGACCTGTGGATCATGGGCCTGGCCGTCGGTGGTCTGGGCACCATCCTCGGCGCGGTGAACATGATCACCACGGTGGCCTGCATGCGTGCCCCGGGCATGACGATGTTCCGGCTGCCGATCTTCACCTGGAACATCCTGGTCACCTCGATCCTGGTGCTGATCGTCTTCCCGTTGCTGACCGCTGCGCTGTTCGGCCTGGCCGTCGACCGTCATCTGGGCGGGCACGTCTATGACTCCGCCAACGGCGGTGTGTTGTTGTGGCAGCACCTGTTCTGGTTCTTCGGCCACCCCGAGGTGTACATCATCGCGCTGCCGTTCTTCGGCATCGTCAGCGAAGTGTTCCCGGTCTTCGCGCGCAAGCCGATCTTCGGCTACGTCACCCTGGTGTACGCGACGCTGAGCATCGCGGGACTGTCGACCGCGGTGTGGGCGCACCACATGTTCGCCACCGGTGCGGTGCTGCTGCCGTTCTTCTCGCTGCTGACCCTGATGATCGCCATCCCGACCGGTCTGAAGTTCTTCAACTGGATCGGCACCCTGTGGCGGGGCCAGCTGACCTTCGAGACGCCGATGCTGTTCGCGCTGGGCTTCATCGTCACGTTCCTGGCTGGTGGTCTGACCGGTGTCATGCTGGCCAGCCCGCCGCTGGACTTCCACGTCAGCGACAGCTACTTCCTGATCGCGCACTTCCACTACGTGCTGTTCGGCACCATCGTGTTCGCGACGTTCTCCGGGATCTACTTCTGGTTCCCGAAGATGACCGGCCGGCTGCTCGACGAGCGGCTCGGGAAGCTGCACTTCTGGTTGACCTTCATCGGCTTCCACACCACGTTCCTGATCCAGCACTGGCTGGGCAACATGGGTATGCCGCGTCGTTACGCCGACTACCTGCCCACCGACGGCTTCACCGCGTTCAACATCGTTTCGACCGTGGGCGCCTTCATCCTGGGCTCGTCGATGATCGCCTTCACCTGGAACGTGTTCAAGAGCTGGCGGTACGGCGAGGTCGTCACCGTCGACGACCCGTGGGGCTACGGCAACTCCCTGGAGTGGGCAACCAGCTGCCCGCCGCCGCGGCACAACTTCACCGAGCTGCCCCGGATCCGTTCGGAGCGTCCGGCTTTCGAGCTGCACTACCCGCACATGATCGATCGACTGCGGGCCGAGGCGCACGTCGGCCGTCACCCCGGTGACGAGCTGTACGAACCCGCAAACGCTTGATGAGCCTGTCGGGGGAGAGGCGGCGCCCGGTCGAGCCGGGCGCCCGCCGCGGGTGAGCACGCCCAAGGTGCCGGTGTTGATCACCGTCACCGGCGTCGATCAGCCCGGCGTGACGTCGGCCCTCTTCGAGGTGCTGTCGCGCTACCAGGTGGAGTTGCTCAACGTCGAGCAGGTCGTGGTTCGCGGTCGGCTCACGCTCGGTGTGCTGGTCTCCGTAGAGCCGAAGGTCGCTGACGGGACAGCGTTCGCCGATGAGGTCACCACCGCGATTCGCGGCGTGGGGCTAGATGTCACGATCGAACGCAGCGACGACGCGCCGATCATCGCGGCGCCCTCCACGCACCGGATCGTCGTCCTGGGACGGCCGGTGGCCGCCACCGCACTGGGCGCACTGGCACACGAGATCGCGGAGATCGACGCCAACATCGACATGATCCGCGGCGTTTCGGACTACCCGGTGACCGGGCTGGAACTGCGGGTTTCGGTGCCGGAAGGCGCCGCCGGCCAGTTGCAGTCCGCGTTGAGCAAAGTCGCCGCGGAGCAGCAGGTCGACGTCGCGTTCCAAGACGCCAGCCTGTCGCGCCGGACCAAGCGCCTGATCGTCTTCGACGTCGACTCCACCCTGATCCAGGGTGAAGTCATCGAGATGCTCGCCGATCGGGCCGGCGCCGGGGACGCGGTCGCCGCGATCACCGAGGCCGCGATGCGCGGCGAACTCGACTTCGCCGAGTCACTGCACCACCGGGTGTCCACCCTCGCGGGTCTGCCTGCCAGCGTCGTCGACGAGGTCGCCGCACAGATCGAGCTGACTCCCGGTGCTCGCACCACGGTGCGCACGCTTCGCCGCCTCGGCTTCAAATGCGGGGTGGTGTCCGGCGGTTTCCGGCAGGTGATCGAGCCGCTGGCGGCTGAGCTGCAGCTGGACTTCGTGGCGGCCAACGAACTCGAGATCGTCGACGGCAAACTCACCGGCCGGGTGATCGGTCCGGTGGTGGACCGGGCCGGCAAGGCCGAGTCGTTGCGGGAGTTCGCCTCCCAGGTGGGTGTGTCGCTGGAGCAGACCGTGGCGGTCGGCGACGGCGCCAACGACATCGACATGCTGTCCACGGCGGGCCTGGGTGTGGCGTTCAACGCCAAGCCGGCGTTGCGCGAGGTGGCCGATGCCTCGCTGAGCTACCCGTACCTGGACACGGTGCTGTTCTTGCTCGGGGTCACCCGTGCTGAGATCGAGGCCGCCGACGCACACGACGGTGTGCTGCGCCGGGTCGAGATCCCGCCGGTCTAGAACAGGGCGCCGAGCACGATCAACGGCAGTAATCCGATGTCAGCGGCAAGCGGGATGCCGATCGCGTCCAGCACGTTGCCGTCGGCGAGCTCGGACATGAACACGTCGTAGTTGTACTGGGGCAGGGTGAACAGCACTGCGCTGAGCATGTCCAGCGGCGGGAAACCGGTGTGCGGCGGGAACGTTTCGAAGAGGTCCTGCCAGGTGGTGGGCACGAAGGACAGCAGCGAGCTATCGCCCCCTTCGACGGCCTGTGCGGTCTTGAGTAGCTGTTCAGCCCAGTCCGGCAACGAATAGACGTAGTTGGCCGGGTCCATCAAAGTGTTGAAGGCGTCGGTGATGCCCTTCTGCACGCCGTCGAACAGGGCCTGCGGAACCTGTTGCAGGACACTGAGGTCCGGTAAGAAGCCGATTCCCGTGGGTACATCGGCGAACCCGGGGCTCCAGCCGTGCTCGATGTTGCCGTAGCCCAGGTTCACCAGCACTTCCAGGGCAGGTTGCAGCAGGTCGACCATCGGCGGGCCGACGAACGGCAGCGCTTCCAGCGGCGCGAGCAGGGGCAAGGTGCCGGCCGGAATCATGTAGTAGTCGGTCAGGACGTCATCGGACGAGGTTGGCAGCTGCACCGCATTCGCGATCTCCTCGGGATCCAGGCCCAGGTAGGTCACGTGCTCGAAGAAGATGCCCATCACGGCGTTGAGGGTGGACAAGAAGTTGAGCGGGTACTGCGGGAAGTCGGCAAAGCCGTCGTATTCGTGGGTGTAGACGGTGGTCGGGAACAGGTCACTGGGCTGGGGCCCGCTGAACGTCAACCCGAGGCTCGGGATGTCCTGATGGGCACCGGCGGGCAGATCGAAGCGGGACAGCATTCCCCCGTTGGGCAGGGTCTCATCACCGATCAGCACGAAGTGCACGTAATCGCTGGGCACACCCTCGTCGGCGAGCTGCTGCATCAGCAACGAGGAAATCACCGCGCTCTGCGACCACCCGAACACCACCACGGGGTTCTCGGCATCGACGTGCCCGCCGACGATCTGTCGCAGGATCGCGAGCTCCAGGATCTGGCTGCCCTCTGCGGCCGACTCGTCGAAGGTGCCGGTGAACGGGCCGAGGAAGGGGTACAGCGCCTCTGGGGTGGTGATGATCTGGGTGGTTCCGGTGAAGCCCAGCGGGGCCAGGTAGAGCTCGTTGACCGTGTCCGCGTAGGTCTGCCCCGGGGTGGGCATACCGCTGCCGCCCATGATCAGAGCCGTTCCGCCGCCCAGCGGCGCTTCGGCGTCGGCGAGCTGCACCGCTTGGACGACGGGATCCGCGGCAGCGGGGGAGGCGATGAAACCGGCACCGACAAGGCCGACCGCGAGAACACTGGGAAGACGAATCATCGAAGCCCCCTGAACCAAAGCCTGAGAACCGGTGTGGGCCGACCTCGGCAAACATTACAACAGCACAACGCCGCATCGGTGCGAAGAAGATCAGCCGGGAACGTGCGCCGGCTACCGGCACCCCGGTCGGTCGTCGCGGAGCCGGGATACGGCACGATAGGGCCGTGCCCGATACCGGACGTTCCGCTCCCGCAACCGGGGCCGATCAGGATCTGTTGATCCACTTCGAGGGCATTTCGCTGTGCCGTGACGGGCGCTCTCTGGTGGGGCCGCTGGACTGGTCGGTCGAACTCGACGAACGCTGGGTGATCATCGGCCCCAACGGGGCGGGCAAGACGTCGTTGCTGCGGATCGCCGCCGCCACCGAACACCCGTCCTCGGGTGTGGCCTACGTGTTGGGCGAACAGCTGGGCCGCGTCGACACCACCGAGCTGCGGGCCCGGGTGGGACTGAGCTCCTCCTCGCTGGCGCAGCGGATCCCGGGCGGGGAAACGGTCAGCGACCTGGTGATCTCGGCCGGCTACGCGGTGCTGGGACGGTGGCGGGAGCGCTACGACGCCGTCGACCACGAGCGGGCGGTCGACCTGTTGGAGAGCCTGGGCGCCGAACACCTGGCCGATCGCACCTACGGGACGTTGTCCGAAGGCGAGCGCAAGCGGGTGCTGATCGCCCGCGCCCTGATGACCGATCCGGAGCTGCTACTGCTCGACGAGCCGGCGGCCGGCCTGGACTTGGGTGGGCGTGAGGAGCTGGTGGCGCGCCTGGGGGACCTGGCCGCTGACCCCGACGCCCCGGCGATCGTGCTGGTCACCCACCACGTCGAGGAGATCCCGATCGGCTTCAGTCACTGCCTACTGCTGGCCGAGGGCCGCGCTGTGGCCGCCGGACTGCTCGAGGATGTGCTCACGGCCGAAAACCTCTCGGCCACATTCGGCCAGTCGATCTCCCTGGATGTCATCGACGGGCGCTACTTCGCGCGCCGGACCCGAAGCCGAGCAGCCCACCGGAGGCGCGCATGAACGAACCCCAGCCACCACCGTTGCCGACGCGACCGGCCGCGACCGTGATGTTGGTACGCCAGGACGCCCCCGGCGGGGCGGGCCTCGACGTGTTCCTGATGCGCCGCCACGCTGCGATGGAGTTCGCTGCCGGGGTGATGGTGTTTCCCGGCGGTGGGGTCGACGACCGTGACCGCAGCGCCGAGATCGCCTGGCACGGGCCAGAGCCGACGTGGTGGGCGCGGCGTTTCGGAGTGGACGTCGACCTGGCCGCGGCACTGGTGTGCGCTGCCGCACGCGAGACCTTCGAGGAATCCGGGGTACTGTTCGCCGGCCCTGCCGATGATCCCGACCGGGTTGTCTCCGATGCGTCGGTGTACGCCGAATCCCGGCGAGCGCTGAACGCCGGCGAGCTGTCGTTCGCCGACTTTCTGCGCACCGAGAATCTGGTGATGCATGCCGAGCTGCTGCGGCCCTGGGCGAACTGGGTGACCCCGGAAGCCGAGCGCACCCGCCGCTACGACACCTACTTTTTCGTGGGCGCTCTGCCGGTCGGGCAGCGAGCGGATGGCGAGAACACCGAATCCGACCGCGCCGGCTGGCTCACCCCCGAAGCCGCGATCGACGACTTCGCGGCCGGGAACAGCTTTTTGCTGCCGCCGACCTGGACACAGCTGGATTCACTCATCGGGCGCAGCATCGAGGCCGTCATGGCGGTGGAACGGCAGATCGTGGTGGTGCAGCCGGACCTGGCTCGCCGAGGGGACAACTGGGAGATCGAGTTCTTCAATTCCGACCGCTACAACGCCGCGCGTGGGAAGCGTTGGCCGGGATGAGCGAATTCGTCACCGTGCACACCTCGGGCGAGGGGCCCGGGGTGGCCACCCTGGTGGTCTCACGTGCACCGACCAACGCCATGACCCGGCAGGTCTACCGGGAGATCACCGCGGCCGCGGCCCAGGTGTCGGCGCGCGACGACGTCGCCGCCGTGGTGTTGTACGGGGGCCACGAGATCTTCTGCGCCGGTGACGATGTGCCCGAACTGCGCACGCTGATCGCGGCAGAGGCACAGGTGTTCGCCCGCGTGCGCCACGATGCCGTGCAAGCGGTGGCGGCAATCGGGAAGCCGACCGTGGCCGCGATCACCGGCTACGCGCTGGGCAGTGGTCTGGCGCTGGCACTTGCCGCGGACTGGCGAATCAGCGGCGACAACGTCAAGTTCGGGGCGACCGAGATCCTGGCCGGCCTCGCTCCCGACGGCGGCGGACTGGCTCGCCTGGCCCGCACCATCGGTGCCAGCCGAGCCAAGGAACTGGCCTACAGCGGCCGGTTCTTCGATGCCGAAGAGGCGCTGGCCCTGGGTCTGGTCGACGACATGGTCGCCCCCGACGGCGTCTACGACGCCGCGATCGCCTGGGCTCGGCGCTTCATCGGCACCCCGGCGCAGGCGCTGGCCGCGGCCAAGGCCTCGATCGACTCGATCGAAACCGAACGTCCAGCCGACCGGGCCGGCGCGGACCAACGCCGCTACGGCGAGCTGTTCGCCGCCGGTATCGGCCCCGCCGGGGACGGCCCTTAGCCGCCACGCCAGAACGACTTGGGGCAGTGACGGTTTCTTTTCACGTTTTTATCAGCTAACGTCCAGTCAGCGGCGAAGGCCGCCACGATCCCGGCGTTAGGAATCCATCATGCAGTCACCTGCCATCCGCCCCTGGACCACCGCGGCCATCGCCCTGCTGGGCGCGGGCGCCGTTGCGTCCGGCCCGGTCGTGATGCCGCAGGCCGGAGCCGTCGCGGTCGACATCCTGCTGGCCGCTCAGGACATCACGCTCGACCTGGTGCGCCACGGCCAGTCGGTGGACAACGCCGAGGACATCTTGGGCACCCTTCCGCCGGGCGCTCCGCTCACCGAACTCGGGCAGCAGCAGGCGGAGGACGTGGCGCCGCTGATCGATGCTGCATACCCGGGCGGGCTCGCCGGCATCTATGCGTCGGAGTTCATTCGTGCGCAGGACACCGCGCAGCCGCTGGCTGATCTGTTGGGGATGGACGTCATGGTCCTCGCCGGGCTCAACGAGATCAACGCGGGATGGTTCGAAGGGCACGATCTCAACATCCTCACCGAGATCGCCTACGCCCTGCCGACTTTCATGTGGGCCTTGGGTCAGTACTGGGTGCCGATGCTGGGGTCAACGATCGACCCCAACGGGGTGGCGTTCAACGATCGTGTCACCGAAGCGATCGACGCCATCTACAACAACACCGTCACCGACCCGGCGAACCCGCTGAATGACGCGGTGTTCGCCCACGCCGGAACGATCTCGATCTGGACGTTGATGAACGTCAAGAACCCGGATTTCGGGCTCGTCCTCAGCGAACTGCTCGACACCCACAGTCCGCTGGCCAACACCGGCCAGGTGGTGATCGAGGGCAACCCCACCGACGGCTGGACGCTGGTCAGCTGGGGCGGGCACGAGGTGTCGCAGACCCCGGACCTGTTCACCGGTCTGTTCGTCGACTGGCGGGAGCTGAACGTTGCGCCGCAGATCGCGACCTGGCACATCCTGGAGGCATTGCAGGGCGGGGATCAGGCCGAAATCGCTGCCGCAGTGCAGACCGGGTTCGACCAGGTTCTCGGGGCCATCACCGCGTTCCCGCAGGCTGTGTTCGAAACGATCACCGGCGCGCTGGGCGGCTAGCGCGCCGCGCCGGACTTTGGCGGTTCAGGAGTTCGGCGGATTAAGCATTGACATAGGAAAACCACGGGATTACCTTCAGCGAAGTATTGCGCTACGCGTCGGAGCGTAACGGAAGCTATCGACTCGCTGAAGGAGAAGGTCATGCACCACACCCGTCCGTGGATCACCGCCGGGGTTGCCCTTGTCGGCGCCGGCCTCGTGGCTGTCGCCCCGGTGGCCCCGATAGCCGGACCTTTGCCCACCGTCGCTGTGTCCAGCATCCAGCTGACCGCAGCGGACATCGTGCTGGATCTGGTCCGGCACGGGCAATCGACGGAGAACGTGTCGGACTACGTCGGGACGACGCCGCCGGGTGCTCCGCTCACCGACTTGGGTGAGCAACAGGCCATCGATGTCGGGAACAGCCTCTTCAACGGCGGCGACAACGACATCGCGCGGGTCTGGGCCTCGGACTTCCTGCGAGCTCAGCAGACGGCGTGGCCGCTGGCGCAGTTGCTGCTGGGCAACAGCAACTACGACCAGATCCCGGAAGGTCCGACCCCGCTGCTCGACCCGAGTCAGATCCTGTCCGGGCTCGGCGAGATCAATGCCGGGTGGCTGGAGGGGCAGAGCGGCACCCTCGGCGGCCTGCTCTATCTCCTGCCCACCATTGCGTGGATGACCGGGGCCTACTGGGTGCCGATGCTGGGCTCGGACGTCAACCCCAACGGGATGGCGTTCCAGGACAACTACAGTGGCGCGATTCAGACGATCTACGACACCAGTACGGCAGACCCGGACAGCGCCGGGACCGAGGTGGCGTTCTCGCACGGCGCGGCGATCATGGCGTGGACGATGATGAACGTCAAGAACCCCGATTGGGGGCTGTTCTTGGAGACGCTGGCGGGTGACCGCGGGCTCCCCAACACCGGCCAGGTCGTGGTCGAGGGCAACCCC
Organism: Mycobacterium sp. SMC-19; assembly: GCF_045310815.1. Classification (NCBI taxonomy): domain Bacteria; kingdom Bacillati; phylum Actinomycetota; class Actinomycetes; order Mycobacteriales; family Mycobacteriaceae; genus Mycobacterium; species Mycobacterium sp. SMC-19. Next base: position 179,642 of record NZ_JBJIAM010000005.1, read on the forward strand.
ACCGACGGCTGGACGCTGGTCAGCTGGAATGGCACCGAGGTCGCGGAGAACCCGGGCCTGCTCACCGGGTTGTTCGTCGACTTCCGTGACCTGATCGTCGCGCCGCAGATGGCCGGCTGGCACGTCTGGGAGGCCATTCTGGGCGGCGACCCCACCGACATCTTGGCCGCGTTGCAGACCGGCTTCAGCGACGTGTTCTCCGCGCTCGTGGAGTTCCCGCAAGCCGTGATCGACACCATCACCGGTTCCCTGGGCGATGCCGCGGGCACCGGCTCCGCAGATGCGATGGGCGACCTGCTGGCGGCCCTGGCGATCTAAGCCGCAGCAGTGCCGAAGCCGGGTGCGGCAGCAACTCGCCGCACCCGGCTTCGCTGTCCCTGAAGGCGGCCCCGTGATTCGCTGAAGGCCGGGTATTGCCCAGCTCTCTCCCGCCTGGGTACCATGTGATATCGGTCACACCGCGTCCCATCTGGGGGGATGGACATGCAGCGAGTCGTCAACCGTACGTGGATAGCCGCCGTCATCACTCTGGTCGGGCTCGGGGGCGCCACCGTCACTCCGGTGGTATCCCCGCCCGCCGCAGCGCTCGTGGTCGATATCCAGCTCACCGCGGATGCCGAGCAGATCACGCTCGATCTGGTGCGGCACGGCCAATCGACCGACGACCTCAACAACATCCTCGGCACGCTGCCACCGGGTGCTCCGCTCACCGAGGCAGGGGTACAGCAGGCGAACGCCGTCGCCCAGGCCATTGCGGGCGAGTTCCCGAATGGCATCTCCGGCATCTATGCCTCCGAGCTCATCCGGACCCAGGAGACAGCGGACCCGCTGGCGCAGGCGCTGATGATGGACGTGCAGATCCTCGCCGGGCTCAACGAGGTGGGCGCCGGCATCTTCGAAGGCCAACCACGTGACCTGACGACCGAGATCGGCTACTTCGCGCCGATGGCAGCGTGGGTCCTCGGCTTCGTACTGGTGCCAGAGTTCGGCGGCATCAACGGCGTGCAGTTCGACGAGCAGGTCGGCGGCGCCATCGACACCATCTACACCAACACCATTGCCGGCGATGGCCCACTGGCTGACGTGGCGTACACCAGCGGCGGAGTGATCGCCATCTGGACATTGATGAACGTGCAGAACCCGCCCGTATTGCTGCTTCTGCAGCAGTTGCTCGAGACGCTGGGGCCGCCACCCAATGCCGGTCAAGCCATCCTGCAGGGCAGCCCCACTGACGGCTGGACGATGGTCAGCTGGGACGGGACGCCAGTCCCGCAGACCCCGGATCTGTTCACCGGCTTGTTCGTCGACGTCCGAGACCTGATCGTCGCACCGCAGGTGGCCGCCTGGAACGTCTGGGAGGCCATTCAGGGCGGCGATTCCGCCGACATCACCGCCGCGCTGCAGACCGGCTTTAACGACGTGCTCGCGGCATTCACCGCGTTCCCGCAAGCGGTGATCGACACCATCACCGGCGCCTTGGGCGACAGCACCGGCTCAGCCGCCGACTCGATGGCCGACGGTTTGGTGGGAGCGATCTGACCCGGGGCGGGGCCAGCCGTTAGGCTGGCTCACTATGACGAGCACGGACCCGACGCCGAACCCGCACGCCACCGCTGAGCAGGTGGAGGCCGCCCGGCACGACAGCAAGCTCGCTCAGGTGCTCTATCACGACTGGGAGGCCGAGCAGTACGACGAGAAGTGGTCGATCTCCTACGACGAGCGCTGTATCGACTACGCCCGCGGCCGCTTCGATGCGATCGTGCCGGCCGCTGAGCGCACCGGAGAAGCACCGCTGTACGACCGGGCGCTGGAACTGGGCTGCGGCACGGGATTCTTCCTGCTCAACCTGATGCAGTCCGGCGTAGCGCGGCGCGGCTCGGTCACCGACCTGTCGCCGGGCATGGTTAAGGTCGCCACCCGCAACGGTCAGTCCCTGGGCCTGGACGTCGACGGGCGGGTCGCCGACGCCGAGGGCATCCCGTACGAGGACAACACCTTCGACCTGGTGGTCGGCCATGCGGTGCTGCACCACATCCCCGACGTCGAACTGTCGCTGCGCGAGGTGGTCCGGGTGCTCAAGCCCGGTGGGCGATTCATCTTCGCCGGCGAACCCACCACGGTCGGCAACTTCTATGCCCGCCGGCTGGCCGACCTGACCTGGAAGACCACGGTCGCCGCGATGAAGCTGCCCGGAATGGGCTCCTGGCGCCGACCGCAGGAAGAGCTCGACGAGAACTCGCGCGCCGCCGCACTCGAGTGGATCGTGGACCTGCACACCTTCGAGCCGCGCGACCTGGAGCGGATGGCGAGCAACGCCGGCGCGGTCGACGTGCAGACCGCCAGCGAAGAGTTCACCGCCGCCATGCTGGGCTGGCCGGTCCGGACCTTCGAGTCGACGGTCCCGCCGGGCAAGCTCGGCTGGGGCTGGGCGCGGTTCGCCTTCGGCAGCTGGACGGCCTTGAGCTGGGTGGACTCCAACATCTGGCGCCGGGTGGTCCCCAAGGGCTGGTTCTACAACCTGATGATCACCGGGGTTAAGCCGTCCTGACTGCCGGCTTCAGATTTGAAGTCGACGACGTCGGCTATCTGAGCTCGCCGGTCGGGGTCACCGCCCTGGCCGAGGTCGGCGGCTTCGCGCTCACCGACGCCAGCCGGATCGCCGACATCACCGCCCTGCGCGGCCGCTTCGGCACCCGCGCGCCCGCGTTGGTGGAGACCGTGCTGCTGCGCCGGCGTGCCGCCGCCAAACTCGCTGAGCTGCCCGAGACGTCGCGGTGGCTGTTCACCGACGAGGCCCTGCAACAGGCCAGTGCCGCCCCGGTGGCGCGGCACCGGGCTCACCGCATCGCCGCCGCGGCACCAGGTGCCGTCGTGCACGACGTGACCTGCTCGGTCGGCACCGAGCTGGCCGCCTTCCTGGCGGCCGGCCTGCCGGCGGATCGGCTGCTGGGCAGTGATCTCGACTCGGTACGGCTGGCGATGGCGCGCCACAACGTGGGCGTCGACTGCGTTGTACGAGCCGATGCACTGGTGCCGGTCAGCCGCGGCACGGTGGTGTTGGCCGACCCCGGCCGGCGAGGCGGCGGGCGGCGTCGTTTCGACCCGACCGACTATCAGCCCGCCCTGGATCGGTTGCTGGATGTCTACCGCGACCGCGACATGGTGGTAAAGGTCGCTCCCGGAATCGATTTCGACAAGGTGGGGGAGCTCGGATTTCAGGGCGAGATCGAAGTCACCTCGTGGCGCGCCTCGGTGCGGGAGGCCTGTCTGTGGTCGCCCGCCCTGGCCGAGACCGGGGTGCGCCGCCGGGCGGTGATCCTGGACCGCGACGAGCAGATCACCGACGCCGACCCGCCCGACTGTGATGTGCGTCCGGCGGGGCGCTGGCTCATCGACCCCGACGGTGCGGTGGTGCGGGCCGGTCTGGTCCGCCAGTACGGCGCCCGGCATGGGCTGTGGCAGCTCGATCCCGACATCGCCTATCTCTCCGGTGACGAATTGCCGGACGGGGTACGCGGATTCGAGGTGCTCGAGTCGCTGGCCTACAGCGAGAAACGCCTCCGTCAGGTGTTGACGGCACGCGACTGCGGTGCCCTGGAGATCCTGGTGCGCGGTGTACGCGACGTGCAGGCCGACCCGGACGGGCTGCGTCGCCGGTTGCGGCTGCGCGGGGCGCAGGCCCTGTCGGTGGTGATCACCCGCATCGGGACGGGGGCAGCGGCGCGGGCGATTGCGTTCGTCTGCCGTCCGTCGCGCTAAGGCGCCCGGTAGGCTGTCGTCTTCGGGCCATTCCTGCTTGCTGCGGCAAGGCGAGACAAAGCGAGACAAACCGACAATGCGCATTCTGGTGGCCGCCCTGGTGGCGGGCGGTGCGGTGGGCAGTTGGCTGGGCATGACGGGTGTGCCCTCGGCGGGCGCGGTGTCGCCCTGTGCCGAACTGGGCGGCACGCTCGAGTCCGGGCAATGCCACGTCCACTCGTCCAATGCCAACTACACCCTGGATATGCGGTTTCCGGTCGACTACCCCGACCAGCAGACCCTGACCGACTACCTGGTGCAGAACCGCGACGGGTTCTTGACCGTGGCCAAGTCACCCGGGTCGCGGGATATGCCGTACGAAATGGATGCCACATCTGAGCAGCACCGTTCGGGTCAAGCCCCCAAAGGCACCCAGAGCGTCGTGCTGAAGATCTTCCAAGACCTCGGCGGCCCGCAGCCCTCCACCTGGTACCAGTCGTTCAACTACGACCTGGGGACGCGCAAGCCGATCACGTTCGAGACCCTGTTCGTGCCGGGCAGCAAGCCGCTGGAAGTGATCTTTCCGGTCGTGCAGCGCGACCTCGAGCGCCAAACCGGAGTGCCGGCCATCCTGATCTCGTCGGGTTCCGGGATGGACCCGGCGCACTACCAGAACTTCGCCATCACCAACGACGAGGTGATCTTCTATTTCGCACCCGGCGAGCTGCTGCCGATGAGCTCCGGCGCCACTTCGGTGAAAGTGCCGCGCACGGCACTCCCGGCGCTGGCCGTCTAAGCGATCGCGCTGGGGGAGTAGTCGCGATTACGCGGGGGCGAAGCTGAACACCTGACCGGCGCTGGTGGCGACCGCCACCCGCCGGTCATTGCCGACCGACACCCCGACGGGAAACCCGCGCGCCTCGGGCAGCGGATAGCTGTTGATGGTGTGGCCGTCTGCCGGGTCGAACACCAGCAGCGACAAACCTGCCGGGCCGAGGCTGGTGCCCGCGACCACGGTGTAGCCCACCTTGCCGGCCAGGCTCGACGAGGACAGCGGCACGGTGTCCTCGCGGCGCCACACCTGCTCGGCGTAGTCACCGCGGTCGGCGTAGGCGACCAGTTCGGTGTCGGGGCCACCGCCCGAGACGATCAATCCGCCGGGCGTCACCGCCGGTGGTGTTTGGGCCAGGAACTTCAGTGGCACTGACCATTTCGCCTTGCCGTCGGCGGCATTGATCGCCCACAGGCGTTGGTCGCGCCCGTTGACGTAGACCGTCTCACCGTCGGCGGACAGCACGGGGCTGGCCAATACCCCGGCCGCGACGGCGTCGCTGCTCCACTCCTGGGTGAGCAGTGGGACGCCGCCCGGGTGGTATTTGAGGCCGACCAAGCCGGACTCCTTGGCGCCCGGCTGCCACAGGCTCACCACCGCGATATTGCTCTCCGGCGAGAAGGCCGGGGCGGCGGCGACCGGGCAGTCGGGCCGCGCGCCGGCGCAGTCGGACAATCCGCGCCGGAAGTCGGTCGGGTCGACACCGTCCACCAGGTCCAGCGGGGTGCCGACGACGGCGCCGCGGTGCGCATCGAAAACCAGTACCTGGCCCAGATGGGTCACGACCAGCAGCTGGCCGTCGCCGAGGATCCGCGGCGTTGAGGGCATTCCGATCACCGGTGCGCGCCAGCGGATCCACTGGGTGGGCGGGAACGACAGCATGGCGCCCGGCTGTCCGACATAGACGTTGTCGAAGCCGTCGATGAGCGGGCTGAAGAACCCACCGCCCTGATGCAGCCGTGTGCACCAGCGTTGCCGGCCGCGGTCGGCGTTCTCCCACTGCATCAGCGAGCAACCCGAGTCGGTCTGGGCGTTGAGCATCATCCAGCCGTGGACGCCCAGGGCGGGCTGGGCTCCCAGCTCACCCTTGACCGAGCGGATCCAGTCCAGTTGCAGGTCGGCGGCTCCCGCGGTGGCGGTATGACTGCTGTTGGCGGCGTCCGCGTACTGGGCGGGCCAGCCCGGCGCGGGCGCGGCATCCACCCACGAATCGGTGTTGGAGCAGCCGCCAAGAAGCCCCGCCAGCGCCATCATTGCGATTCCGGCTAGGACACCACGTCGCCGCAACACAGTGGCAATCCCCAATCCCCGGCCGGTCAGTGAACGAGTCCAGGTGAGGGTAGCGCGTGGGTAGATCGCGCTCGCGTAGGCTTTCCGGCCATGACGACGATGTGGGGTGCTCCAATCCACAAACGCTGGCGGGGTTCGCGGCTGCGGGACCCGCGCCAGGCCAAGTTCCTCACGCTGGCCTCGCTGCGCTGGGTGCTGGCCAACCGGGCCTACACACCGTGGTACCTGGTCCGCTACTGGCGCCTGCTGAAGTTCAAGCTGGCCAACCCGCACATCATCACCCGCGGCATGGTGTTCCTGGGCAAGGGTGTCGAGATCCAGGCCACCCCGGAGATGTCGCACATGGAGATCGGCCGCTGGGTGCACATCGGCGACAAGAACACCATCCGGGCACACGAGGGCTCGCTGCGATTCGGCGACAAAGTGGTGTTGGGACGCGACAACGTCATCAACACCTATCTCGACATCGAGCTGGGCGACTCGGTGCTGATGGCCGACTGGTGCTACGTCTGCGACTTCGACCACAAGATGGATGACATCAACGTGCCGATCAAGGACCAGGGCATCATCAAGAGCCCGGTGCGGATCGGTCCGGACACCTGGATCGCGGCGAAAGTCACCATCCTGCGCGACACCAGCGTCGGCCGTGGTTGCGTCCTGGGCGCCCACGCGGTGGTCAAGGGCGTCATCCCCGACTACTCGATTGCGGTGGGAGCACCGGCCAAGGTGGTCAAGAACCGCAAACTGGCCTGGGAGACCTCGGCCGCCGAGCGGGCGGAGCTGGCCGCCGCACTGGCCGACATCGAACGTAAGAAGGCCTCCCAGAGCTGAGTTGCCGGTGACGCGACCGCGGGTAGTCATAGCAGGGCTGGGCGACAGCGGCGTGCTCACCGCGATCCGGCTGGCCAAGCACGCCGACGTGGTGGGCATTTCGGTCAAGCCCGCCCTGGTGAGCGGTCAAGAGCTCGGTCTGCGGCTGTCCCGCCCGCACCAGTGGGCGCGGGACTACTGGCTGCCCTTCGACCGATTCGCGCGACTGGACGCGGTGCGCACCGTGCACGGCGCGGTGACCGGCGTCGATCTCGATGGTGGAGCTCTGAGGGTCGCTTGCGCCGACGGCGCCACCCGCGACGAGCCCTATGACGCCCTGATCATCTCGACCGGAGTCAGCAACGGCTTCTGGCGTCAGCCCACGACGCAGTCGGCCGGCGATGTCGCCGCGGAGCTGACCGAGGCGCACAGTCGACTGGCCACCGCCGAATCGGTCATCGTCGTGGGCGGTGGTGCCGCGGCGGTCAGCAGCGCCGTCAACATCGCACGCACCTGGCCGGCCAAACGGGTCGCCCTGTATTTCCCGGGTCAGCGCCCCCTGCGTGAGCACCATCGGCGGGTCTGGAACACCGTCGAACGCAGGTTGGTCGACGCGCGTGTGGCGCTGCATGCCGAACACCGCGCGCTGGTGCCCGAGGGGTTCTGCTGCGACCGCATCACCGCTGACCCGGTTCATTTCAGCACCGGTCAGGACCCGGCATCGGCCGATGCCGTGCTGTGGGCGATCGGACGGGTGCGACCGAACACCGACTGGTTGCCGGCCGAGCTGCTCGACGAGGCCGGCTTCGTCCGAGTGATGCCCGACCTGCGGGTGCCCGGACATTCGACAGTGTTCGCGATCGGCGACGTCGCGGCGACCGACCCGCTGCGCAGCTCGGCCCGCAACCGGGCCGACGGCCTGCTGGCCCATAACGTGCGGGCCGCCCTCACCGGCCGCCCGCTCCGGCACTACCGGCCGCCAACCAGGCGTTGGGGTTCGGTGCTGGGGCCGGGGCCCGAGGGCCTGGAGGTGTTCGCGCCCTCTGGGCGCGCGTTCCGGTTCCCGGCCTGGTCGATCGACCGCGTGCTGCTTCCCTGGATCGTCCGGCGGGGCATCTATCGCGGCGTGCGCCCCAACGATCCGCTGAAAACTGCCAGAATCGAATGATGACGACACCGGCATTCTCCGATGTGTACCGGGAAAAGTATCTGCTGCTGACGACGTTCACCAAGGACGGCAAGCCCAAACCCACCGCGGTCTGGGGGGCGCCCGTCGGGGACAAGCTCTTGGTCATCACCGACGACGGGTCGTGGAAGACCAAGCGGATCAAGAACACTCCGCGGGTCACCATCCAAAAGTGCGGCGCACTCGGCAAGCCCAAAGGCGATCCCGTTGAGGCGGTGGCCCGAGTGCTGCCCAAGTCCGAGACCCGGCGGGTCTACGACGCCGTCATCAAGCGGTACTGGTGGCACGCCTGGTGGTTCGTCCCGCACTCGCTCGTGCGCGGTGGAATCGACAAGGTGCACATCGGCCTGGAAATCACCGCCGCCTGACCCGCCTCGAGTTTTCAGGCGAACTCAAGCAGCGTGTAGGCGCCCCGGAGATTCTTGATGGGGCCCCACTGCCAGAAAGTCGGGAACAGTGTTCCGAAGAACAGGCCACGCCCTTTGGGTATCGGCACATCGTGCACGGCACTGATGCCCGGCACCGTCTGGGACAGCCCGGCGAGCTGACGCGGCGACAGGCTGAACGGCATCGGGGGCACGCGATAGTGCCGCGATGAACGCATCCCGCGCGGAGCCACTTTCTTGACCAGGGTCGGTGGGACGTCGAAGAACATCTGACCGCCGGGGAAACGATCGGCGCACGCCGCGATGAGGTCCATCGCCTCGCGCGGCTGCAGATACATCAGCAGGCCTTCGGCGGTGATGAAGACCCCGGCGCTGGAGTCGACCTGGTCCATCCAGCTGTAGTCCAACGCCGACTGCGCCAGGTTGGTGATGCGCGGTGAGGTCGGCAGCAATCGTTCGCGAAGCCGCATCACCGGCTCTAAATCCACTGATACCCAATTGAACCGCGGATCGGGTAGGGCACGGCTCAAGCGCCAGAAGCTGGTTTGGAAGCCTTCGGCAAGTGCGACAACCGTCGCGTCGGGGTGCTCACGCAGATACGCCGTCGCGCATCGATCAACGGCCAGCGACCGCAACGCCATCTCTTGGCCACGACGTCCGAACTTGTCGAAGTCGAACGCGATGGACTCGACGAGTCGAACAGCCTCCGGGTCGTCGATGATGGCGTTGGAGTGTGCGGCCTGATATGCCCGACCGTTGAGCGTCATCAGGGCGGTTTCCGAAACTCCGTTCAGCGCACGGGCGTCGACTTTGGATTCGGCTGGGCGGTCCATCGCGCCCATGGTATCGGAGAAAACTGGTGAGCCGGGCTGCCGGAGCTAGGGTTTCACTGCGGGCAGCACCCGTTCGACCAGCAGTCGCAGGCTCTCCCAGCCCTCGTCCAACGGCAGGCCGCCGATCAGGGGGTGCAGGGTCACCCCGGTGCGGCCGGCGTGACACTGTGCCACGAGCTCTTCGGGAGTCAGCACCTCGATCTTGGCCGATGCGCGCAGCTCGGCGATGGTAGCGGTCGGACTCTCGTTGGGGCGAGGCACCTCGGCCACCGCCCAGGAACTGTATTCGGTTGCCTCGTGCAGGAAATGCTCACCACATCGTGCCCACGCCGCTTCGGGGTCGGTGGTCAGATGAGTCACGGTGTTGCCGTTCTCGGGGCTGAACACGAAACCCTGCTTGCCGTTGCGTGCCAGTTCATCTCGATACACCGATTCGATCTCGGGCATGGGCATCGGCGGCGAGAACGGCAAACCGAACCGGGCCGCTCGGCGGGCGGCCGCGGTGCTCATCCCGCCGATGAAGAACACCGGATGCGGCTTGGTGTACGGCTTGGGTGTCACGTCGATCAGCTGGCCGTGGTACTCGAACGGCTCGTCGCCCCAGGCTTTGAGCAGCACGTCGAGGCATTCGTCCATCAAGCGGCCCCGTCGCCGGAAATCCTTGCCCACCGCGTGGTATTCCTCTGGGCGGTAACCGATTCCGGCGACGAAGCTGACTCGCCCGGCGGACAGCTGGTCGAGCACCGCGATGTCCTCGGCGAGGCGCACCGGGTCGTAGAGCGGTATCAGCAGCGCGTTGATGCTGATGCGAATGTTGGTGGTGCATCCGGCGACGGCGGCGGCCATCAACAGCGGCGCGGGAAGCCAGCCGGTGGCCGCAAGATGATGTTCTTCGCAGCCGACCGCGGTGACTCCGTTGGCGTCGGCATAGGACGCCATCTCCAACGCCGCCCGGTACCGCTCGGCATTTTCGGCACCGGGGATGTTCGTCATGTTCAGCCGCAGGGCGCTCAGTAGTGGCATGGGATTGGTCGGTCACCTCCTGGGCGCCACCGTAGCGCACGAAATGATCAATCGATTGATTATGTCCGCGTCCCGCCGTTAGCCTAGGGGCTGTGACCGGTGCGCCAACCCCGCTGCTGATCGACGGCGCGCTGGTCGCCGGCGGTGCGGGCGCCTTCAACACCATCAACCCGGCCACCGAGGAAGCCATCGGTGCGGCCGCCGACGGTGACGCCGCCGATCTCGACCGCGCTGTCGCCGCCGCCCGCACGGCGTTCGACTCCTCGGACTGGGGCCGTGACACCGCCTTGCGGGTGCACTGCCTGCGCCAACTCCGCGACGTGCTCAACGACGAGATCGAGACGCTGCGTGAGATCACCATCGCCGAGGTGGGGGCACCACGGGCGCTGACCTATCGGGGCCAGCTGCAGACTCCCGTCGATGACCTGGATTTCCCGGCCGCCACTGCGGAGAGCTACCCCTGGCAGGTGGACCTCGGGGTGGCGGCTCCGTTGGGCATCACCACCGCGCGCACCCTTGTGCGGGAGCCGTTCGGCGTGGTCGGGGCGATCACCCCGTGGAACTTCCCTCACCAGGTCACGTTCGCCAAGATCGGGCCGGCGCTGGCGGCCGGCAACACCGTCGTCCTCAAGCCGGCACCCGACACCCCCTGGTGCGCAGCAGAAGTCGGTCGGATCATCGCCGAGAAGACCGACTTCCCGCCCGGAGTGGTCAACATCGTCACCGCGTCCGACCACCGTATCGGTGCCCGGCTCGCGCAGGACCCGCGTGTCGACGTGGTCTCTTTCACGGGCTCCACGGCGACCGGTCGCTCGGTGATGACCGCGGCCGCGCAGACCATCAAGAAGGTCTTTTTGGAACTGGGCGGCAAGTCGGCGTTCGTGGTCCTCGATGACGCCGACCTGTCCGCCGCGTGCACGGCCGCCGCGTCGACGGTGGCGATGCATGCCGGCCAGGGGTGCGCACTGACCACCCGGCTGCTGGTGCCGCGTGAACGCTACGGCGAGGCGCTCGACCTGGTGTCTGCCGCGATGTCACGGGTGCCCGTGGGTGACCCCAATGATCCGAAAACGCTGTGCGGACCGCTGATCTCGGCGAAGCAGCGAGACCGCGTGCAGTCCTACCTGGATCTGGCGATCGCCGAAGGCGGGACGTTTCACTGCGGCGGCGGCCGACCGGCCGGAGTCGACCGAGGCTTCTTCATCGAGCCGACGGTGATCGGCGGGCTGACAAACGAGGCCCGGGTGGCCCGCGAGGAGATCTTCGGGCCGGTGTTGGTGGTGCTGGCTCACGACGGCGACGCGGACGCACTGCGCATCGCCAATGACTCGCCGTATGGATTGTCCGCCACCGTGTTCGGGACCTACGACCGTGCCGCTCGAATGGCGTCGCGACTACGTGCCGGGACCGTCAACGTCAATGGCGGGATGTGGTACTCCGCCGACGTACCGTTCGGGGGATACAAGCAATCGGGAGTTGGTCGGGAGATGGGATTGGCGGGCTTCGAGGAATACCTCGAGACCAAAGTGGTGGCCACCGCGGTGCGTGGGGCGCAAGGCTGATGGCCGGGCCACCCGACCCGCAGGTGCTGGCGGCGTTGCTGGCGATGCGCGACGGCGCCGACAATGCGCCGGCGCCGCAGGTCGGCGATGTCGCCGCACGTCGTCGCAACGTGGGTCATACCTTCAATCAGGTGCTGGCGTCGCTGGCACCGGTCACCGGCGTAGAGACAAAAGAGTTTTCGCTGACCTGCGACGGGGGCACGCTGCCGTTGCGCTGGTACCGGCGCAACGGCGCCGATCAGCCCGGCAGCGCCGCGCTGTATCTGCACGGCGGCGGCATGATCCTGGACTGGGGACACTTGGGTCCGCTCTACGATGCGGCGGTGCGCGGCTACGTCGCTGCCTCCGGGGTACCGATGCTGGTGGTGGATTACCGTGTGGCGCCGGAATTCCCGCATCCGACTCCGCTTCAGGACTGCTACGCGGCATTGTGCTGGCTCGGCGAGCACGCCGGCGACCTAGGAGTCGACGCGTCCCGGCTGGCCGTGATGGGCGACAGCGCCGGCGGGGGACTGGCCGCAGGCGTGGGCCTGCTGGCCCGCGACCGGGGCGGACCGGCGATCGCAGCTCAGCTGTTGATCTACCCCATGCTCGACGACCGCACCCGCGAGGCGGGCGCCGCGGGCGCCACGCTGCTCACCTGGAGCTACGACGACAACGCCACGGGCTGGTCAGCTCTGCTGGGTGAAGGTGGCGCAGACGGCTACGCCGCCCCGGCCCGCGCCGACGACCTGGCCGGCCTGCCGCCGACCTACGTCGATGTCGGCGGGCTGGACATCTTCGCGCCGGAGGACGTCGCCTTTGCTCATCGCCTGGTTGCCGCAGGGGTCCCCGTCGAGCTGCATGTGTACCCCGGTTGCCCGCACGCGTTCGACCTGCTTGCGCCCGAAGCCGAGGTTTCTCAACGGGTTATCGCGCACCGAGTGAGGTATCTGGCGGCGCTGTAGCCGCGCCGAAGAGCCTGCGTAGCGCCGACTCGTCACCGTCGATCTCGACCAGTGCAGCCACGTCGTCAAAGCACAACACGCCCGCCGCGAGGCCGAGGACCAAGGGCGCCTCGGTGTGCAGCACGGCATCAAGCGGGCGCCCGTCGGGTTCGCCGACATCGATACCGGACTCGGTGGCCTGCAGTTGAACCATTCCGCCGTCCACGGCGACTCCCACCGCCACCGACGGGCCCGCTGCCACCCGATCGGCGAACAGGGCGGGAAGGGCCAGTCGCAGCCACTCGGCGCGGAACTCATCGCCCTGGGGGCCGCGGATCATCAACGGCGTGGACCAGCGGACCAGCGCGTAGATCGGCTCGCGCAGTTGCGCGCCCCAGGGGGTCAGTGCGTAGGTCACCGCCCTGCCGTCGTCGGCCAATCGCCGCTCGAGGACCCCCGCGGTCTCCAGATCGCGGAGCCGGTCGGCCAGCAGGTTCGTCGCGACCCCGGACAGCCCGTCGCGCAACTCGCGGTAGCGGGCCGGGCCCATCAGGAGCTGGCGCACGATCAACAGATTCCACCGGTCACCCACCACATCCAGGGCCCGGGCAAGTCCGCAGTACTGACCGTAGTCTCGACTCATCACCATCTGCTTGCTAATTTAAAGTGAACTTGACTATATCAAGTGGCGAGGGGGATCGGCATGGCAGACGCCCAACGGCCCGCGTGGGTCGACGACACGTTGTTTCCGTTCGAGAGCCGGTTCCTCGACATCGACGGGAACCGCGTCCACTACGTGGATGAGGGATCCGGGCCGGTGCTGCTGTTCCTGCACGGCAACCCGACCTGGTCGTTCGACTATCGCAAGATCATCGAAGCGTTGCGGCCGGACTTTCGATGCATCGCGGTGGACTATCCCGGGTTCGGCCTGTCGGCGGCGGGGCCCGGCTACCGGTACCTACCTACCGAACACACGCAGGTGATCGGCGCGTTCGTCGATGCGCTCGCCCTGAGCGGGATCACCTTGGTGGTGCACGACTGGGGTGGTCCGATCGGGTTGGCCGTCATACAACAACGTCCCGAGATCTTCGAACGGTTGGTGCTGTCCAATACGTGGGCATGGCCCGTCGGTGCTCCGCTCGTGCAGGTCATGTCGCATGTGATGGGTGGCTCGATCGGACGCCTGCTGATCAGACAGTTCAACCTCTTCGTCAACGTCATGATCCCCGTCGGGCACCGCCTCACCAAGCCCACCCGCAAGGAGATGGACCACTACCAAAAAGCCCTCGATAGCCCCGCGCGTCGGGAGGCGTCGGCGGTCTTTCCGCGCGAGATCACCGCCAGCCGAGCCTTTCTCGCCGACCTCGAATCCGGGTTGCCCGCCATCGCGGGGCTGCCGACGCTGATCATCTGGGGTGACGGCGATTTCGCCTTCGGCGACAGGGAATTACGGCAGTGGGAACAGACGCTGACCAATCATCAGACGGTGATCGTCGAAGGCGCCGGCCACTTCGTTCCCTCCGATGCCCCCGAACAATTCGCCGCGGCGATCCGCGACTGGCATCCGGGGCAATAGTGGCCTACGACGCGCAGCTGGCGGCCCGCGTGCGGGAGATGTTCGCCGCAGATGGCCCACCGGTGCTGGAGAAGGCGATGTTCGGCGGCCTGGCGTTCCTGGTCGCCGGCAAGATCGCGGTCGCCGCTATGGCCGGTGGGCTGCTGGTCCGCGTGGGTGCCGCGCGTGCCGAACAGCTGCTGAAAGCCACCGCCGCCCAGCCGATGGAGATGGGCGGACGGACCATGCGTGGCTGGGTCCATGTCGATGGCGAGCACATCGGTTCTGCGCATCAGCTCGCCGAATGGGTTGATATCGGAATCGCCGCCGCGGCAAGCGCTTAGGACGCGGCAGCAGCCTAGAACAGCGTGCCGCGGATGAGTTCTTCGGCGCAGCGCAGAGTGGCCCGGTAGGCGGCCGGTGATGCCTGCGCTGCCTGCTCGGTCAACCCCCGCGTCAATGCGTAGATCGCATCCGCGGCGCCGTCGCTGTCCACATCGGTTGCCAGCGACCCGCCGCGTCGCGCTTCACCGACGACCTCACCGATGACCTCGCGCAACGGCGAGACCTCGCCCGTGGCACGTTCGAAGGCGGCCAGGTACGGGTGGTCGTGGCTCAACCGATCGGCCTCGGCAAGTATCGCGGCCAGCTGATCAGCCACAGTGCCGGTCCGCTGTGCCGCGGCGTGTAATCGGGGCAGGGCGATCTCTCGCGCGGCGGCCACGGTCGCCGCCATCAGCTCATCCTTGTTCGGAAAGTAGTGGTAGAGGCTTGCGCTGGTCACGTCGGCGGCGGAGGCGATATCGCGGATAGTGGCGCCGGAACGGCCGACTTCGGCGACGCGCCGGATCGCTGCGCTGATGATCCGCTGGCGGGTTTCTTCGCTGCTGGTTCCAGCCGGTCGACCCCGCGGCGACGAAGTCAGGGGCATGATCACCTCAGATTAACCCGCCGGCGATCCGGCGGGTCACACACAGTGCCGGTTGTCGAGCGCCGGTGTCGAGGGCTGCGAGGATGTGTCCATGTCGACTCCGCAGCTGGGCCGCCCGGTCGGCGCCGTCGGCGGCCAGACCCGCCAGCGGATCATCGCCGCCACCATTGCGTGTGTAGCCGAATTGGGCTACGCGCGGACCACGATCCGTCAGATCGCGAGTACCGCGGGTGTCACCAGCGCCAACATCTACAACTATTTTCCGAACAAGGCCGAACTGGTGGCGGCCGCGATCGCCGCGCGGGCCGAGATCGCGCTGCCGCGACTGCGGCGCGCCGCGCAGCGGCCCGGCACCGTGGTCGACCGGATCGAGGCCCTGCTCGACGAGTCCGGCAACCTCATGCGCGAGCATCCCGATCTCGCCACCTTCGAGTGGGCGATACGCGCTCAGAATGCCGTCACCGTGTATCCGGGGGAGGCCGGCAGCGGGGGGCTCGAGGCGCTGCGCGACATCATCACCGGGATCGTGCATGACGACACTCATGGCGACGCCGGCGCAACGCGGCCGGAAGTAGAGGTCACCTACGCCCTGGTCTATGGCCTGACCGAGTTGGCGGCGACCGGTTCGCCGGAGACCTATCAGGCGGCGCTGGCCGCCGCGAAGCGGCTGATCAGGGGAACCCTGTTCGACGGCCATTGATATGATCAACTGATTGATTATATGCTGATCGGCGTTGCTGGGCTGGCTTTGCGGCGTTCCGGAGGTGCCTGATAGTGACCGATGTCCAGGATCTGCAGGGGCAGGAGTTTGATCCGAATGCCCTGCGGGACAAGTACACCCGGGAACGCCAGCGGCGCCTGCGCAGCGACGGGATCGACCAGTACGTCGAGGTGGTGGGCCGCTTTGCCCGGTTCGCGCAGGACCCGTGGGCGCAGCCGGGGTTCACCCGGGAGTCGCTGGCCGATGAGGTCGACGTCGCGATCGTGGGAGCCGGTTTCGGGGGTTTGCTGACCGGCGCCCGGCTGCGCGAGCTCGGGGTGGGCAGCATTCGGCTGATCGACAAGGCGGCCGATGTCGGGGGCACCTGGTACTGGAATCGGTATCCGGGTATCGCCTGCGACGTGGAGTCCTACGTCTACATGCCGCTGCTGGAGGAACTCGGCTACGTGCCGACCGAGAAATACGCCAAAGGCCCGGAGATCTTCGCGCACTGTCAGCGCATCGCCCGCCACTACGACTTGTACCGCGACGCCTGCCTGCAGACCGAGGTCACCGAAATCCGTTGGGAACAGGCGACATCACGCTGGCGGATCAGCACCAATCGCGGCGACGCATTCCGGGCCAGATTCGTGTCGATGGCCAATGGCTACCTGCAGAAGCCGAAGTTGCCGGGTATTCCCGGCATCGACGATTTCGCCGGTCGGACCTTTCACACCAGCCGCTGGGACTACGAGTACAGCGGCGCGGATCTGGTCCGGCTGGCCGACAAACGGGTCGGGATCGTCGGCACCGGCGCTACCGCCATCCAGTGCGTGCCGCGATTGGCCGAGGCGGCCGGGCACCTCTACGTCTTTCAGCGCACGCCGTCGACGGTGGACGTGCGCGGCAACCGGCCGACCGACCCGCAGTGGGCGGCGGCACTGGAGCCGGGCTGGCAACAGCGCCGCATGGAGAACTTTCAGATCCTGACCGCGGGCGGCACCGCCGACGAGGACCTGGTCGATGACGCCTGGACCAGCCTGACCAAGCAGATGCCGATAGTCGATGAGGGTGGCCCGAACGCCGCCGAGATGGCCGACTTCGCCAAGATGGACGAGATCCGCGGCCGCGTCGACGCGCTGGTGGACGATCCGGCCACCGCCGAGGCACTCAAGCCGTGGTACGGGTACTACTGCAAGCGGCCGTGCTTCCACGACGAATACCTGCAGGCCTTCAACCGCGACAACGTCACCCTGGTCGACACGAAAGGCCTCGGAGTCGAGCGGATCACCTCTTCCGGCGTGGTGGTCGACGGCGCCGAATACCCTTTGGACTGCCTGATTTTCGCGACGGGTTTCGAGGTAGGCACCGACTATTGCCGGCGCACCGGCTTCGAGGTCATCGGGCGCGACGGCGTGACCCTGACCGACAAGTGGGCCGACGGTGTGCGTACCTTCCACGGCCTGCACGTGAGCGGCTTCCCGAACTGCTTCATCGAGAGCATCGCCCAATCCGGGTTCACGGTGAACTTTCCCTACCTGATCGACACCCAGTCGCGGCACGTGGCGTGGGTGATCGCCCACGCGTTGCAGCAGGGCGTGGCCACCCTGGAGGTCACCAAGGACGCCGAACAGGGCTGGGTTGATGCTGTGGTGGCGCGTTCCGACGTCATCGCCGGGCGGCGCGAGTCCTGCACCCCGGGTTATTACAACCGCGAAGGTCACGCCAACGCCCGGCTGCGGCAGGACAGTTTCTTCTTCGGCAGCCCTACCGAATACGCCGACATCCTGGGTGCGTGGCGAGACTCCGGTGCCCTGGAAGGATTCACCGTCACTCGATGACGGCGGGCGGGGCTAGAGCCCGAAGTCGATGACGCCCCTGATCAATTCGCCGCGGGCGAGGTCTGCGTAAGCCTCATTGACGTCCTCGAGCCGGTAACGCTTGGTGACCATCTCGTCGAGTTGCAGTCGGCCCGCCTCGTAGAGCGTGGCCAACAGCGGGATGTCGGTCCGCGGATTGCACGAGCCGAAGACGGTGCCGCACAGGTTCTTGTTCATCAACATCATGTCCTGGGGATCGATGCTGGTCCGGGTGCCCTGCACCGCCATCCCGGTCAGCACACAGGTCCCGGCCTTGCGGGTCAGTCGCAGGGCATCTTCGATGTCGGAATCGGTGATGACCGATGGGGACACCACCACGGCGTCGGCCATCACACCGCGCGTCAGGTCGCGGACTGTCTCGAACGCCTCGCCGGTGCTGGCCGCGGTATGCGTGGCGCCGAACGTCGGTGCCGATTCCCGCTTGAAGGCAACGGGATCCACCGCGACGATCCGGACGGCGCCGTTGATACGGGCGCCCTGGACGGCGGCCGTGCCGATGCCGCCCACCCCGATGACCACGACGGTGTCCCCGCCGCGCACACCGGCGCGATAGGCCGCCGAGCCGTACCCGGTCGGCACCGCGCAGGCCAGCAGGGCCGCGGGAAGCAGGGGCAGGTGTGGATCGATCTTGACCAGCGAGGCGGCCGAGACAACGGTGTGTTCGGCGAAGGCGCCGATCTTGGAGACATGCGCCAGATCCCGGCCGTCTGCGCCGTGGTGGCGGAAGGTGCCGTCGGTGGGCATTCCGGGCAGCATGGTTCCCGCGCCGGCATCACAGATGTACCCCATCCCCGAAGAACACCAATGACATTGACCGCAGACCGCCACGAATGACGTCACCACATGATCGCCGGGGGACAACCCCGTGACACCGTCGCCGACCTGCACAACCACCCCGGAGCCCTCGTGGCCGCCGATCGTCGGAGCGGTGGGAGCGCTCTGCGCCGGCGGGGCCAGGTGGCCTTGACGGATGTGTTCGTCGGAATGGCACAGGCCCGCCGCGGCCATGCGGACCAAGACCTCGCCGGTGCGCGGCGGATCGAGCTCGAACTCCTCGACCGACCAGGGCCCACCGTAGGTTCGCAGGATCGCGGCGCGGCTCTTCATCGGCCAGGGTTACCGGTCCGGCAGTGCGTGCTCGATGATCGGGCGGCGTGGCTGCGGGTCCCGCAGGCGGCGTTTGGCCGCCAGGTACACCTGGGCGGTCTCGTCGGCGACGGTGTGCCAATCGAAGTCGGAGCTGAGCCGCTCCCGGGCGGCGACGGCGCGGCGCTGGGCGGCGGCCGGGTCATCGAGCACGTGGCAGACGGCCGCGGCCAGGGCCGGCACGTCGCGCGGCGGGCAGGACATACCGGTTTCGCCGTTGATCACCGCCTCGCCCAATCCCCCCACGTTGGCGACCACCAGCGGGGTCCCGGCGGCAGCGGCCTCCAGCGCCGCCAAACCGAACGGTTCGTAGTGGCTGGGCAGTGCCGCCGCGTCGGCCCGGTGCAACAGTGCCAACAATTCGTCGTGGTCGACCCGGCCGATAAACCGGGTTGCCTTGAGTACCCGGCTCTTTCGGGCGCACTCGACCAGCCAGTCCTGCTGCGTGCCGTCGCCGGCGATGGTCAGCGTGGTTCCCGGGTGGGCGCGCCGGATCCGCGGCAGGGCCGCGATGATGTCGTGCACGCCCTTCTCGTATTCGAGTCGCCCGACGAACAGGATTTCCGGCGGGCCGGTGCGGGGCTGGCGGCGGGCGAACGGCCACCGTGCGGCGTCGATGCCATTGCGGATCACGGTGGTTTCGGCGAGTCCGGGACCGAACAGGTCGGTGATCTCGTCCCGCATCGAGGCCGAACAGGTGATCAGCGAGTCGGATTCGCGAACCAGCCACGATTCCACCGCGTGCACCTGACGGCTCAGCGCTCCGGACACCCAGCCGGAGTGACGTCCGGCCTCGGTGGCATGGATCGTGGAAACCAATGGCACATCATAGAATTCGGCAAGTGCGATCGCGGGGTGTGCAACCAGCCAGTCGTGGGCGTGCACCAGATCGGGGCGCCACACGCTCTGGCCGCCGTCGATCTTGAGCGACAGTCCGGCGCGGACCATCGAATGACCCATCGCCAGTGTCCAGGCCATCATGTCTTCGCCGAAGGAGAATTCGTGCGGGTCTTGGGCCGCGGCGACCACCCGCACGCCCTCGCTGATCTCGTCGGACGACGGGTGCGTACTCGGGTCGGTGCCATAGGGGCGCCGGCATAGGACGACGACGTCGTGCCCGGCGGCGGCCAGCGCGGTCGACAGGTGATGGACATGCCGACCCAACCCGCCGATCACCACCGGCGGGTATTCCCACGACACCATCAGGATTTTCACGCGGCGGTTCCGTTCTGACGCGCACCGTAGCGGTGCGAGGTCCGGAGGTGGGGGGTCACCGTGGCAGCCTACGGGCATCCAGGGCGCCGAACAGGCCGTCGGCCTTATTCCAGCCGTCGGCCAAGCGCTGTGCGGTGTCTCGGTGACCGCCGGCCAGTGCGTCGGCGATCTCGCGGGTGGCGTGCGCGTGCAGCTGTGCGCGATAGCGGGCGTAGTCGGCGGCGGAGTCCTTGCTGACCATGAAGGGCCAGTCGCTGGAGACCGTCAGCAGTGCCTCACGCAGGATCTGGTCGGCGACCCGGTCGCGCGGGGCGGGACCCGACGGCGCAGCCGTCTGGGACAGGGCCTTGTCGACGGCGCCCAACGCGGTCTCGGTCACCTCGGAGTTCAGCTGCACCAGGTCGGCGACCTTCTCGCCGGACCACACCCGCCAGTCCTTGCCCGAACCCCACGAGCTGGGCGGCAGTTCGACCGCCTCGCCGACGAATCCGGCGTTGATGGCATCGGTGAGGGTCCCGACGCGAACCCCCGCTTCCGGCAGTGCCCGCAGCACCCGGGCCAGCCAGGTCGGTCCCTCGTACCACCAATGGCCGAACAGCTCGGTGTCGAATGCGGCGACCACGTGGGCCGGTCGGCCGATCCGCTCGGACTCGGACTGCAGGCGGCCTCGGACCACCTCGACGAAATCGGCGACGTGGGCATCGATCGCGGCATCGGCGCGCTGCGGGTCGTACGGCGCCTTCTGCTCGGGGGAGACGTTGCGGCCCGTTACCCGGGACGGCTTCAACCCGGTGCGGTGGTCATAGGTGTGGAAATCCCGGTAGGCGTCATGCCCGGGATAGCCCGACTTCGGCGACCACACCCGGTAGCTGACTGCAAGGTCACGGCCGAACGCGATCACGTCGGAGTCACCGACCGGTCGGCCCAGTGTGGTGTCGCCGTGCAGCGACGGACCGTCGACCATGAAGTGCGAAATCCCGGCGGCCGCGTACTCGGTTTCCAGGCCGGGCGTGTACGCGCATTCCGGTGCCCAGATTCCGGTGGGGGTGTGGGCCAGCCGCGCCCGAGCGTCGGCCAATCCCTCGTGCAGCGCGAACTGGCGCAGTCGTGGCGCCAGCAGGGGTTGGAACGGGTGGGCTAGCGGACCGCCGAGCAGTTCCACCGTCTGCGCCTGTACCAGCTCCCGGAGCAGCGGGCTGGCGCCGTGGCGCCACAGCAGCGCGAACTCCTCGAGAGCCTGTTCGGCGGCGGCGCATTCGTGCAGCCCGAACGGGCGGATGTCGGCCAAAGTGGTGGCCTGCGCGGCGCGCAGCTGCCAGTTCGCCAGCCAGTGGTGCATGCCGTCCAGGCAGTACGGGTCGTCGAGCTGGGCGGCGACCACCGGTGTCACCCCGAGCGTGAGCAGGTTTCGCCGGCCTTCGGCGGCCAGCGTCCGCAGCACCCGCACCAGCGGCAGGTACGCCGCCGACCAGGACTGGTAGAGCCACTCCTCGCCGACCGGCCAGCGGCCGTGGTGTGCCAGCCAGGGCAGGTGGGTGTGCAGCACCAGGGTGAACAGGCCCGGTACCGAGCCGTTGGATTCTTCGGTCACCGGCGCACCGCGATCGCCAACAGGTCCAGGCTGTCGTCAATGTCGCGCTGCGAGGCTTCGAGGATGTCGAAATCGTCGCTGGTGACGGCGGCGACGTCGGCCAGCAAGTCGGCCGGCCAAGGCGCGTCGGCGACCGCCCGCGCGATCTGGGCGTCGATGATCGAGCCGCCGTGCCGGGCGTCCATCTCGGCCAGGACCGGTCCGTGAAAAACCCCGAACATGCCGTCCATGTCGAATCCGCCCTCGAGCAGCAGCTCGGTGAGCTCGGCGGCATTGAGTTCGCGGGTGTGGAACGGGTTGATCGGTGTGTCGCGGCCGGGGGAGAAGGTGATCCGGTTGGGAGTGGACACCATCAGCAAGCCGCCGGGCCGCAGCACGCGGGCGCATTCGGCGATGAACTGCCCCTGGTCCCAGAGGTGCTCGATGACTTGGAAGTTGACCACCACGTCCACGGCCGCGTCGGGCAGCGGCAAGTCGGCGAGGTTTCCCTGGACGGCTTCGACGCGCGGGTAGCGGGCCCGTACGTGGGCCACCGCCGAGTCGTCGTAATCCACGCCGATCACCCGCTGGGCCACGCGCGCGATGAGGTCGGCGCCGTAGCCCTCGCCGAATCCGGCCTCCAGGACGTCGCGACCGCTACAGCGCGGCGCCAGCTGCTGGTAGACCACCTCGTGACGTCGGAACCAGTAGTTCTCGACGTCCAGTCCGGGAATGGTGCGCTCCCCGGTCAGCGTCAGCGTGCTGTCGCTGGGCGGCGTGCCGGTGGAGTCTCCGGCGGCATTCGTAGATTTCATCGCACAGGCAGGCTAACGCGAAGGGCGCGGTCCATGAACCGGCTACCCCACATGGCATTATCACGACCCGCTACGCTGTACACGCGAACCGCATTAAGTTACCGGTGAGTAACATTCTCGTGCGGCTGCGTGAATCGCTACCGAAGTCTTGTGGCCCGCCGCTGCAGGACCCCTTCGAGGAGGACGAACCACACTCATGACGAACATCGTGGTCCTGATCAAACAGGTCCCAGACACCTGGTCGGAGCGCAAGCTCACCGACGGTGACTTCACGCTGGACCGTGACGCTGCCGACGCCGTGCTCGATGAGATCAACGAGCGGGCCGTCGAAGAGGCGCTGCAGATCCGGGAGAAGGAAGGCGCCGAAGGCACCGTCACCGTGCTGACCGCCGGCCCGGAGCGGGCCACCGAGGCGATCCGCAAGGCGCTGTCGATGGGGGCTGACAAGGCCGTGCACATCCTCGACGACGGCATGAAGGGTTCCGACGTCGTCCAGACCGGTTGGGCTCTGGCGCGCGCCCTGGGCGCCATCGAGGGCACCGAGCTGGTCATCGCCGGCAACGAGTCGACCGACGGTGTCGGCGGCGCGGTTCCGGCGATCATCGCCGAGTACCTGGGTCTGCCGCAGCTGACCCACCTGCGCAAGCTGACCGTCGAAGACGGCAAGGTCACCGGCGAGCGGGAGACCGACGAAGGCCTGTTCACCCTGGAGGCCTCGCTGCCGGCCGTGGTGAGCGTCAACGAGAAGATCAACGAGCCGCGCTTCCCCTCCTTCAAGGGCATCATGGCCGCCAAGAAGAAGGAAGTCACCGTGCTGACGCTGGCCGAGATCGGCGTCGAGGCCGACGAGGTCGGTGTCGCCAACGCCGGTACCAAGGTGACTGCTTCGACCCCGAAGCCGCCGAAGACCGCTGGCGAGAAGGTGACCGACGAGGGCGATGGCGGCACCAAGATCGCCGGGTACCTGGTTGCCCAGAAGATCATCTAAGCGATCCCCGGACCTAGCGAAGACGGAAGAAAATAGACATGGCTGAAGTACTTGTGCTCGTTGAGCACGCCGACGGAGCGCTGAAGAAGGTCAGCTCCGAACTGATCACCGCCGCGCGTGAGCTCGGCGAGCCGTCCGCGGTCGTCGTCGGTGCCCCCGGCACCGCCGCCCCGCTGGTGGACGGACTGAAGGAGGCCGGCGCCGCCAAGATCTACGTCGCCGAGTCCGACGTGGTGGACAGCTACCTGCTCACCCCAGTCGTCGACGTGCTGGCCGGGCTGGCCGAGACGGCCGCTCCGGCCGCGGTGCTGATCGCCGCCACTGCCGACGGCAAAGAGGTTGCCGGCCGCCTGGCTGCCCGGATCGGTTCCGGACTCCTGGTCGACGTGGTCGAGGTCAAGGCAGGCGCCAAGGTGGTGCACTCGATCTTCGGTGGTGCCTACACCGTCGAGGCCGAGCCCACCGGGGAACTCCCGGTCATCACCGTGCGTGCGGGTGCGGTGGAGCCCGCGCCGGCCGCCGGTGCGGGCGAGCAGGTCACCGTCGAGGTGCCCGCGGCCGCCGAGAACGCCACCAAGATCACCTCGCGTCAGCCGGCCGTGGCCGGTGACCGCCCGGAGCTCACCGAGGCCCCCATCGTGGTGTCCGGTGGTCGCGGTGTCGGCAGCGCCGAGAGCTTCTCGGTGGTCGAGGAGCTGGCCGACTCGCTCGGCGCGGCCGTCGGTGCCTCGCGTGCCGCGGTGGACTCGGGCTACTACCCGGGCCAGTTCCAGATCGGCCAGACCGGCAAGACGGTTTCGCCGCAGCTGTACATCGCGCTGGGCATCTCCGGTGCGATCCAGCACCGGGCCGGCATGCAGACGTCCAAGACCATCGTCGTGGTCAACAAGGACGAGGAAGCGCCGATCTTCGAGATCGCCGATTTCGGCATCGTCGGCGACCTGTTCAAGGTCACCCCGCAGCTGACCGAGGCGATCAAGGCCCGCAAGGGTTAAGAAGACCTCTATGGGCGTTCGCCGGGCCCGCCCGGCCGCCAATCGTCAAAGCCCCCGCACGCCTGGCGTGTCGGGGGTTTTGTCGTCCTTGCGGGGCCGCGACGCCGAGTGCGCGCAGTTGCGCGAAACCCTCGCGGCCGCCCGTGGCGGCCGCCCTCAGGTGCTGGTGCTGCGTGGCGAGGCCGGGATCGGCAAAACCGCTCTGCTCGATTACCTGGCCGAGTCCGCGCCGGATTTTCACGTGATCCGGGCGGCCGGGGTGGAGTCCGACATGGAGCTGGCGTTCGCCGGGCTGCAGCAGCTGTGCGCACCCGCGGCCGACGGGATCGACCTGCTGCCCGAACCACAGCGCGAGGCGCTGGCCATTGCCTTCGGCATGAGCAGCGGGTCGGCGCCCGACCGATTTCTGGTCGGCCTGGCAGTGTTGGGGCTGCTGGCCGGGATCGCTGCCCGGCAGCCGGTGCTGTGTCTGATCGACGACGCCCAGTGGCTCGATCGGGTTTCGGCTCAGACGCTGGGGTTCGTGGCACGGCGACTGCGGGCCGAGTCGATCGTACTGGTGTGCGCACTGCGTGAACCCGTCGACGGTCTGACCGGGCTGCCGAAGCTGATGCTGCGCGGCCTGGCGGACTCCGACGCACGCGCCGTGCTGGAATCGGCGTTGCCGGGCCGGATTGACCCCCAGGTCGCCGACCGGATCGTCGCCGAGACGCATGGCAACCCGCTGGCACTGCTGGAACTGCCGCGGGGGTTGTCCGCGGCCGAGCTGGCCGGCGGCTACTACCGCCCCGACGTGGTGCCGGTGGCGGGACAGATCGAACGCCATTACCTGACCCGGGTTCATGGGCTGCCCGACGATGCCCAACGGCTGTTGTTGCTGGCTGCCGCCGAGCCGGTGGGGGATGCGGCGCTGCTGCTGCGGGCGGCCGGTGAGCTGGGTCTGGCGGTTGCGGCCCTGGCCCCGGCCGAGCAGGCCGGCCTGATCGAGGTGGGCGCGCGGGTGCGGTTCCGGCATCCGCTGGTGCGCTCGGCGATCTACCGCGCGGCGAGTCTGGAGGGCCGCCGGGATGCCCACCGCGCGCTGGCGCAGGCCACCGACCCGGCACACGACCCCGACCGGCGGGCGTGGCATCGCGCCCATGCGGCAGCCGGCCCGGAAGAATCGGTCGCCGCAGAGCTGGAATGCTCCGCCGACCGTGCGGCGTTACGCGGTGGAACCGCTGCAGCAGCAGCGTTTTTAGCCCGTGCCACCGAACTGACCCCCGACCCGCTGCGGCGCGGATCCCGTGCGCTCGGGGCAGCCGAAGCCAAGCTGGCGGTGGCCGAAATAGACGCGGCCGCAGCACTGTTGGGTGCCGCTGAGCTGGCGCCGCTCGACGAGCTGCAGCGTGCCCGATTGTTCCGGATGCGCGCGCAGTTGGGATTCACCCGTGGCCGCGGCAGCGGTCACGCCGCAACCATTCTTGATTCGGTTCACCAGTTCTTCAGCGCAGCAAGTCATTTGGAGTCTATTGATGCGGTGATGGCGCAAGAGACCCTGCTGGAAGCGGTCAGCGCGGCAATGTACGCGGGCCGGGCGTTCGGCGCGCAGGTGCGCCATCACACTGCGGCGGCACTGGCAGCGGGTGTGCGGACGGCCCCGAACCGGCCGGCCGATCTGCTGCTGCTTGCGCTGACCACCCGCATCAGTGCCGGCTGCCAAGCCGGCCTGGAGCCGATGCGCGCCGCGATTGCCGCACTGACCCCGAACACCTGGTCATGGCAGGCGTTTCCGATCGGGTACGAGGCCGCTGTGCACGACGTGTGGGACGACGAGGCCTGGTATCGGATCGCAGGCGACGCCGTGCGGGTCGCGACCGACACCGGTGCGCTGGCCATGCTGCCGATCGCGTTGACAACCCGGGCCGGCGTGCACGTACAGGCGGGGGAGTTCGCCGCGGCGCGCGCGCTGATCGCAGACGCCGACGCGCTGACCGCAGCGGTCGGTCAGGCGCCGGTGCGCTACCACGCGCTGGCGCTGGCGGCCTGGACGGGCGAGGAAGCCGAGGCGAGGGTGCTGATCGACGCCGCGGCCCGCAGCGGGGCGGCCCGCGGAGAGGGCCGTATCACCGCGCTGATCGGCTACGCCTCCGCGGTGCTCTACAACGGGCTGGGCCGCTACCAGTCGGCGTGCGAGGGGCTGCGCCGGGTGCTGGAGTACGAGGATCTGGGCCTCTACGGGTGGAACCTGGCCGAACTGGTGGAGGCCGGGGCGCGCGGCGGTGAGCAGCCGTTGGCCGCCGAGGCACTGGCGCAGCTGGCCGAACGCGCCACCGTCAGCGGAACGGACTGGGGGCTGGGAGTGCTGGCTCGCTCGCGTGCGCTGCTGTGCGACTCAGCGACCGCCGAGGACCACTATGTCGAGGCCGTCGAGCGGCTGGGGCGCACCCGGATCGCCGTGGACCTGGCGCGTGCGCACCTGGTGTACGGGGAATGGCTGCGTCGCGAGAAGCGGCGCGGCGACGCGCGTACGCAGCTGCGCACCGCCCACGAGATGTTCACCGGTTTCGGGGCGCAGGCCTTTGCGCAGCGCAGCCGCCGCGAACTGCAGGCGATCGGGGACAAGGTCGGCACCAGGACCGCTGCCGGCGGTGATGTGATGACACCGCAGGAGCAGCAGATCGCCGAGCTGGCCGGTGCCGGGTTGACCAATGTCGAGATTGGGGCGCAGCTGTTCATCAGTGCCCACACCGTCGAATGGCACCTGCGCAAGGTCTTCGCCAAGCTGGGCATCCGCTCACGCCGGGAACTGCGCGACACCGCGGCCGGTCGCTGACCGGGGCCCCAAACCCCGCCGGTAGGACAGCAGACTACGGACTTTCCGGGGTTCCCCCACGCACTGCGCGGTGCCAGGGTCGAGGTATCGAAATCGTGCTGAGGCGAGAGGGTGTGTCGAGGATGAAGATCACTGTGATGGGTGCCAGCGGGCAGATCGGCACCAAGGTCGTTGAGCTGCTGCGTGCCGCGGGCCACGAGACCGTGGCAGCCGCCCGCAATTCGGGTGTCGACGTGCTGACCGGCGATGGCCTGGCCGAGGCCCTGTCGGGGGCCGACGTGCTGGTCGACGTGGTCAACTCGCCGGACTTCGCCGACGGCCCGGTGCTGGATTTCTTCACCAAGTCCACCACCAATCAGGTGGCCGCGGCCAAAGCCGCTGATGTCGGCCACTATGTCGTGCTGTCCATCGTGAACTGCGACGGTCTGCCCGACAGCGGTTACATGCGCGCCAAGGTCGCCCAGGAACGCATCATCGCCGACTCCGGGTTGCCCTACACCATCGTCCGCGCCACCCAGTTCCACGAGTTCGCCGACGGCATCGTTGCGTCGATCACCGTCGACGGCGAAGTCCGGGCCCCCGAAGGCCTGATCCAGCCGATCGCCGGTGCCGAGGTGGCCGCCGAAGTGGCCCGGGCCGCGCAGGGCGCGCCGGTCGACGGCATCGTCGACATCGGTGGCCCGGAGAAGCTGACCTTCGCCGAAATGGCGGCGCTGGTACTGGCCCACCGCGGCGAGAACCTCCCGATCGTCGTCGATCCGGCCGCGGTCTACTTCGGCACCAAGATCGGCGACACCGGCCTGGTCACCGGCGACGACGCCACCCTGGCGTCCACCCGGCTGGCCGATTGGCTGGTGGGGCAATGAACGAGCTGGCGGGTCAGACCGCATTGGTGACCGGCGGGACCGCGGGCATCGGACTGGAATCCGCACGCCTGCTGGCGCGGCACGGCGCCGAGGTGATCATCACCGGCCGCTCGGCGAAGCGTGGTGCCGCCGCCGTCGCCGAACTCGGTGGCGGGGTGCGATTTGTGGCTGCGGACCTGTCCGACCTCGATTCGGTGAAAGCTCTGGTGCGCCAATGCGGTGACGGCGTCGACATCCTGGTGAACAACGCCGCCAGCTTCCCCGGCGCACTGACCGTGGAACAGGACGTGGCATCGTTCGAGTCGACGTTCGACACCAACGTGCGCGGTGCCTATTTCCTGGTCGCCGCCTTGGCGCCGGGGATGCTGCGGCGTGGGCGCGGCAGCATCGTCAATGTCACCAGCATGGTCGCCTTCAAGGGCGTCCCAGGTGCGTCGAGCTACAGCGCCTCCAAGGCCGCGTTGGAGTCGCTGACGCGCACCTGGGCCGCTGAATTCGGCCCGCAGGGCGTACGCGTCAACAGTGTTGCCCCGGGACCGACCGCCACCGAGGGGGTCGTCGCCGAATGGGGTGACGTCAACGATGAACTGGGCCGGGCACTTCCGCTCGGGCGTACGGCTCACGCCGCCGAGATCGCCGAAGCCGTGCTGTTTCTCGCCTCGCCGCGGTCCAGTTTCATCACCGGCTCGACCCTGCACGCCGACGGCGGCGGCGCCGCCGCCTGAGCCGCGGCGTTGAGATTGCACTGATGGTTGTGCATGACATGGCGGATTCACGACCGTAGATGCAATCTCAACGCCCGTTGGGCGTTGTTCACCAATGCGCACAAGTCGTCATCAAGCGTGCACCGACATGTCACGCCGTGATTGCCTGGTCGCTGCCTGGCTGCGCGACCGTGACGAGTGTGAGCACTGGTTCTGTTCTCATCGCCCCTGAGCCCGCCACCGATTCTCCCGCTTCCGGGACCGACAACCCGCGCTACTCGCTGCTGTTGTCTACCGACCCCGCCATGATCGAAGCCGCGCAGCGGCTGCGATTCGAGGTGTTCAGCACCGAGCCGGGCTTTTGCCTGACCGACACCGGCACCGGCCGCCCCGGCCTGGACGCCGACCATTTCGACGAGTACTGCGACCACCTGCTGGTGCGCGACGACGACTCCGGAGAGCTGGTCGGCTGCTACCGGATGCTTCCTCCCACCGGGGCTATCGCCGCCGGAGGCCTTTACAGCGCAAGTGAATTCGATGTCACCGCGCTGGACCCGCTGCGGCCGTCGCTGGTCGAAATGGGTCGCGCCGTGGTTCGGCCGGGGCACCGTAATGGCGCCGTCGTGCTGTTGATGTGGGCCGGCATCCTGGCCTACCTGGACCGCTACCAGTACGACTACATCACCGGCTGCGTATCGGTGCCGGTGCGCGGTGAGGGCGCTCCCGGTAGTCAGATCCGCGGGGTCCGCGATTTCGTGCGGCGGCGTCACGCCTCCCCACACCGGGTGACTCCGTATCGGCCGGTGGTGATCGACGGTAAGGGCCTCGACGAGATCGCGCCGCCGACTCGGCCAACCATGCCGCCGCTGCTGCGGGGCTACCTGCGTCTGGGCGCACGAGTCTGCGGTGAACCGGCCCACGACCCGGCCTTCGGTGTGGGGGACTTCCCGGCCCTGCTGCGCCGCAGCGAGGCCGACACCCGCTACCTGCGCCGGCTGCGGTCGGTGTCCGCGGCGTCGGTGGTGGCGGGAGCTCCTGAGGCTGCCGACACCGCCGCACACGCGTGAACCAAACGGCGGTGAACGCCTGGGCGCCCCGGGCCGGCTGCACCCCGCGATGCGTCCGGGGCGGTAGCGAGCGGCCGTTCCCGGGGGTGGCGGCGCTACGGCTGGCCCTGGTGGTGCTGCTGGCGCCGCTGCTGCCACTGCTGGCGGTCCCGATTCCGGGTCGTGCCCGGCTGCAGCGTGGCGGCTGCCGGGTGGTGTTGCGCTGCTTCGGGGTGCGGGTGACGACCACCGGCGGGCCGGTACGCAACCTGCGCGGCATGTTGGTGGTCAGCCCGCACGTGTCCTGGCTGGATGTGTTCGTGATCGGTGCGGTATCGCCGGGGACTTTCGTGGCGCGCGCCGACCTGATCAGCTGGCCCGGTATCGGAGCGTTGGCCCGCCTGATGCGGATCATCCCCATCGAGCGGGACAGTCTGCGCGGGTTGCCGGTGGTGGTGGAGACGGTGGCGGCGCGATTGCGGGCCGGCCGCACGGTCGTGGCGTTCCCGGAAGGCACCACCTGGTGTGGACGGGCCCACGGCCGGTTCTATCCGGCGATGTTCCAGGCCGCCGTGGACGCGGCACGACCGGTGCAGCCCCTGCAGCTCACCTACCACCATCACGACGGGTCGCCGTCGACCCTGCCCGCATTTGTCGGCGACGACAGCCTGCTGGCCTCGATGCGTCGTTTGATCACCGCGCGACGCACTGTCGCACAGGTGCACGTCGCCGCCCTGCAGCTGCCGGGAACCGATCGGCGTGAGCTGGCCGCTCGTTGCCAGGCGGCGGCGGGCTGGCGGGTGCGGCCGCGCCGACGAGCCCGCATCGCTTGTTGAGCACCCTGGCCGCCCGCCGCAACGCTGGGCCGTCGCGAAGTGCCCGGTATCCTTAGCAGGTCATGGTCTATCTGGATCACGCTGCCACCACCCCGATGCACCCGCAGGCCATCGAGGCGATGGCAGCTGTGCTGGGGACCGTCGGCAACGCCTCCTCGCTGCATGCCGCGGGCCGCGCCGCGCGTCGTCGCATGGAGGAGTCCCGCGAATCCATTGCAGCAGGGCTGGGCGCACGCCCCTCTGAGGTGGTGTTCACCTCCGGCGGCACCGACGGCGACAACCTGGCCGTCAAGGGTATCTATTGGGCCCGCCGCGACGCCGATGCGCGGCGGCGCCGGATCATCACCACTGAAGTCGAGCACCACGCGGTGCTGGATTCGGTGGGCTGGCTCGCCGAACACGAGGGCGCCGAGATCACCTGGCTGCCCACCGACGCCGACGGGTCGGTGTCACCGGATGCGCTGCGCGAGGAATTGGACGCCGGCCGCGCCGACGACGTCGCCCTGGTGTCGGTGATGTGGGCCAATAACGAAGTCGGAACGGTGTTGCCGGTTGCTGAACTGGCCACGATCGCCGCGCAGTTCGGGGTACCGATGCATTCCGACGCGGTGCAGGCCGTCGGGCAGCTGCCGGTCGATTTCGCTGCCAGCGGGTTGTCGGCGCTGAGCCTGACCGCCCACAAGTTCGGCGGGCCGTGCGGCACCGGCGCACTGCTGATTCGTCGTGACGTGACCTGTGTACCGCTGACGCACGGTGGGGGACAGGAGCGTGACATCCGTTCCGGCACACCCGATGTAGCCGGGGCAGTCGGAATGGCAGCGGCGCTCCAGGTCGCCGTGGGCTCGTTGGAGTCCACCGCAGACCGGGTTACGGGCCTGCGTGATCGGCTCATCGACGGCGTGCTCGCCCGGATCGACAACACCCGGGTCAACGGGTCGCGCACCCAGCGGCTGCCCGGCAACGCGCACTTCACCTTCGCCGGCTGCGAAGGCGACTCCCTGCTGATGCTGTTGGACGCCAACGGAATCGAATGCTCCACCGGATCTGCCTGCACCGCCGGTGTGCCGCAGCCCTCGCACGTGCTGACCGCGATGGGCCTTGACCCGGTCGCCGCCCGGGGATCGCTGCGACTGTCGTTGGGGCACACCAGCGTCGACGGTGATGTCGACGCCGTGCTGGCGGTGCTGCCCGGCGCGGTGAACCGGGCCCGCCATGCGATGCTGGCCGCCGCGGGGGTAGCGCGATGAAGGTCGTCGTGGCGATGAGCGGCGGAGTGGACTCCTCGGTGGCGGCGGCCCGCATGGTCGATGCCGGCCACGACGTGGTCGGCGTGCATCTGGCACTGTCGCGTAATCCGGGCACCCTGCGCACCGGCTCGCGCGGCTGCTGCTCGCGGGAAGACTCCGACGACGCCCGTCGCGTCGCCGACGTGCTGGGCATTCCGTTCTATGTGTGGGATTTCTCCGAGCAGTTCAAGGACGAGGTGATCGACGATTTCGTCGAGTCCTACGCCCGCGGCGAGACACCCAACCCGTGCATGCGGTGCAACGAGAAGATCAAGTTCTCCGCGGTGGCCGCCCGAGCGCTCGCCCTGGGCTTCGACATGGTCGCCACCGGTCACTACGCCCGGCTGGCCGGCGGTCGACTGCGCCGCGCGGTGGACCCCGACAAGGACCAGTCCTATGTGCTCGCGGTGCTCTCGGCAGAGCAGCTCCGGCACGCGGCGTTCCCGATCGGGGACACCCCCAAGCCGCAGATCCGTGCCGAAGCCGCCGAACGCGGCCTGGCGGTGGCGAGCAAGCCCGACAGCCACGACATCTGCTTCATCCCGACCGGCGACACCCGCACCTTCCTCGGGGGGCACATCGGGGTACGGCCCGGGGCCGTGGTGGACACCGGCGGATCGGTGCTGGCGCAGCACGACGGAGTGCACGGTTTCACCATCGGTCAGCGCAAGGGTCTGGGCATCGCTGGGCCCGGCCCGGACGGCCAGCCGCGCTACGTCACCGGTATCGACGCCGCGACCGGCACCGTCACCGTCGGATCGGCCGCCGACTTGCGGGTGGTGGAGCTGACCGGGCGGGCACCGGTGTTCACCTCCGGGCAGCCGTGGCGCGGCCCGGTCGAGTGCGAGGTGCAGGTGCGCGCCCATGGTGAGACCGTCGGCGCGGTCGCCGAACTGGTCGGCGACATGTTGCAGGTGCGACTGCGCGAGCCGTTGCGCGGCGTGGCCCGCGGCCAGACCCTGGCCTGCTACCGCCCGGACGCGCACGGCGACGAAGTGATCGCCAGCGCCACCATCGCCGCCACCGGCGCATAACTCCAGCTTTCAGCGCCGAACGTGTACTGAGTGCGACGATCCGGCGATTTTCTCGCCCTGGATGCACGTTCGGCGTGCGGAAGCGCGCCTAACCGGGCACCGCCGAAGCCATATTCGTCACCACCAGGTCGGCGTCGGCCTGCGAAAAGCCGCAGTAGGTGACCTCCAACAGCACCACCGACTTGACCTGGTAAGCCCGGCCACAGGCACCGGCGTGGGTGCGCAGGGACTCCTCGTCGGAAGCCCAGTCGCTGACCAGTCCCGGCCCGGCAGCGGTGTCAGCGCACTCGGCGACCGTGTTCACCAGCGTGTCGAGAGCGTGGTGGGCGGCCTCGGTGTCGGGATAGACGGCCGCGCCCTCGGAGACCAGCGCGGCCTTGGGCGGGTACTGGTAGGTGGTTTTGTGGAAACGCGTCGCGGCGGATCCGAACACCGCGGTCTCGGCGAAGATGAAACGGCACGGCGGCGGGATGGTGGCGGCGAGGTCGTCGATGTCGGTTGGAGAGCTGGAATCCATGGTGGGGATGACCGTCAGCTGCTCGTCGGCGCCGACGATGGCCCGCATCCGGGGCGTGCCGAGCATGATCCGGCCGAGATCCACGACGCCGGCGGGCGCCGGCAGCGCCACCGGTGGCAGCGCGGTCCCGTCGACCAGCCGGGTGCAGCCCACCACCGCTGCTGTCACCGCCCAGATCGGCACCAGCCGCGACATCCTCACCATCGAAGGCTAGCCCGCCGTACCCGGGGCCATGTCACTTCAATACGGTTGCCCGGTGAGTGCTTTCGCCACCGGGACCGGATTGGGGTCGTGGCCGGGCACCTCGGCGCGTGCGGCGGCCGAGGTGGTGGTCGGTGAGTTGGGTGGCAGCCTGGCCCACCTGGTCGAGCTGCCAGGGCGTGGCGTGGGCGCCGACATGATCGGTCGGACCGGCGCGCTGCTGGTCGACATCGCCATCGACACCGCCCCGCGTGGCTACCGGCTGGCGGCGCGTCCTGGAGCGGTGAGCCGGCGCGCGGTGAGTCTGCTCGGTGAGGACGCCGATGCGCTGGAAGAGGCGTGGGAAGTCGCCGGCCTGCGCGGTAGCGGGCATCCGGTGAAGGTGCAGGCGGCCGGTCCGTTGACTCTGGCCGCGGAGGTGGAGCTGGCCAATGGGCACCGGGCGATCACCGACCGCGGTGCGATGCGTGACCTGGCCGCGTCGCTGGCCGAGGGCCTCAAGTCACACCGCGCCGAGCTGTCTCGCCGGCTCGACACACCGGTGATCGTGCAGCTCGACGAGCCGTCGCTGGCCGCCGCGGTGACCGGCCGGCTGGCCGGCGTGACCGCGTTGAGCCCGGTGGCCGCCATCGACGAGGCGGTGGCCAGTGCGCTGCTCGACGGCTGTGTCGAAACGATCGGGGGCGAGGTGCTGGTGCACAGTTGTGCATCGGGACTTCCGTGGAATGTGTTGCAGCGCAGCGCTATCACTGCGCTGGCGTTGGACTGCACCGCGTTGGAATCCGCCGACTACGACCAGATCGGTGCCTTCGTCGACTCCGGCCGCACCGTGGTGATGGGACTGGTTCCCGCGCTGGCGCCGGTGCGGACGCCCGACGTTGAAGAGCTGGCGACCGCGGTTGCAGCGATCACCGACCGGATCGGATTCCCCCGCTCGGTGTTGGCGCAGCGGGTCGGGATCAGTCCGGTCTGCGGGATGGCCGGTGCCAGCGCCGCCTGGGCGCGCGCCGCGGTAGGGCTGGTGCGCAAGGTGGGCGAGGCGATGGCCAGCGACCCCGAGGCGATCTAAGGGCACCAAAAGGTTGCGCATTGATCACCGGCCTGCTGTACTGAAAGGCAACCGGGAGGTTGCATATGAGTACCGATCGTATCGAGAAGCAAGTTGTGCTGCGCGCGACGCTGGACCGGGTGTGGCGTGCGATCAGCGACTCGGGGGAGTTCGGGCAGTGGTTCGGCATCCGGTTCGACGGCCCGTTCGTCGCTGGTACCGCCGTGACCGGGACGATCACCCCGACCAGCGTCGACAGCGAGGTCGCACGGCTGCAGGAGCCCCATGCCGGGAACCGGGGGACCTGGCACGTCGTCGCGGTCGAACCGCAACGGCGGTTCGCCTACCGCTGGCACCCGTTCGCCGTCGACACCGAGGTCGAGGACGAACCGATGACGCTGGTGGAGTTCACCTTGGCCGAGACGCCCGAGGGGGTGTTGCTCACCATCGTCGAGAGCGGCTTCGACGCACTGCCGCCGTCCCGGCGATCGACCGCATTCGAGGCCAACGCCGGCGGCTGGGCGCATCAGGTCAGGTTGGTGCGCAAGTACCTGGAGTTGCAGCGGGCGTGACGAGTATCGAGGCGCCGGTTTTCGACGCGCTCGGCGACCCGAACCGGCTGCGGATCATCGGGCGTCTCTGCGATGGCGGGCCGTGTTCCACCTCGCAGCTCACCCACGCGATTCCGGTGACACGTCAGGCGGCCACCAAACACCTGCAGCTGTTGGAGGCCGTCGGCCTGGTCACCAGCAGCCGTCGCGGCCGCGAACGGATCTGGGCGGTGCAGCCGCGGCAGCTGGCCGATGCCAGCGACTATCTCACCGGGCTGTCGCGCCGCTGGGATGCCGCGACTGAGCGGCTGCGGGCGTTCGTCGAGACGGGCGAGAACTAATCCCCATCCAGGGACCGGATCAACCGCGCCGGCGCGGTCAGCCGAAACGACGCGTCGACCAGCTCACCGACCTCATCCCAATCCACTTCAGCTGCACCGAAATCCAATCCCAGCCAACCGGACGGGCCCAAATACATCGGTGAGAAGAACCGCGGGTCCTGTTCCAGCGCCCGTCGCTCGGACTCGTCGACCTTGACCAGCAGCGCGTGCGGGTAGGGCACCATCGCGCCGGTGGCTTTGCTGTTGCCGCCATAGATCGCGAACATTTTCGGGGCGCAGAACACCGGGCGGCCGTGAGAGATCTTCTCGAAGGCTTCGGGAAAGCCCAGCGCGATGCGCCGCAGCTGCGCCAGACCAGGGTCGTCGTCGTGGAACATGATCGGGTGCGGCATGCCGTCAGGGTAGTCAGCAGATAACCTGCGGTGGTGAGACCAGAGGCCGACAGCGTGACCCCGGACCTCCGGCGGCAGTGGCACGACCTGGCTGAAGAGGTGCGCGAACACCAGTTCCGCTACTACGTCAAAGACGCGCCGATCATCACCGACGGTGACTTCGACGAGCTGTTCAACCGGCTGCTCGCGCTGGAGGAGACGCACCCGGAGTTGCGCACCGCCGACTCGCCGACCCAGCTGGTAGGTGGCGCCGGCTTCACCACGGAGTTCGCTCCCGCTGAGCACCTGGAGCGGATGCTGTCGTTGGAAGACGTGTTCTCACCCGACGAACTGACGGCCTGGGCGGGCCGGGTCAGCGGTGAGATCGGCGGCGACACCACCTATCTGTGCGAACTCAAGGTCGACGGCGTGGCACTCGGGCTGGTGTACCGCGACGGCCGGTTGAGCAGCGGGGCCACCCGCGGCGACGGCCGGGTCGGCGAGGACGTGACGCTGAACGCGCGCACCATCGCCGACATCCCCGAATTCCTCAACACCGACGGCGAATTCCCAGTCCCGGCCGTACTGGAGGTACGCGGCGAGGTGTACTTCCGGCTGGAGGATTTCGAGACCCTCAACGCCGGACTGGTCGCTGAGGGCAAGGCGCCGTTCGCCAACCCTCGCAACAGTGCGGCCGGATCGCTGCGGCAGAAGAACCCGGCGATCACCGCCCGGCGCAACCTGCGGATGGTCTGCCATGGCCTCGGCTTCGCCGACGGGTTCAGCCCCGAGACCCTGCACGACGCCTACAGCGCGATGAAGTCGTGGGGGCTGCCGGTCTCGCCGCACACCGCCCGCGTCGAGGGCATGGCCGCTGTGGCCGAACGCATCACCTATTGGGGCGAACACCGGCACGACGTCGAACACGAAATCGACGGTGTCGTGGTCAAAGTCGACGACCGGGCACTGCAGCGCCGGCTCGGTGCCACCTCCCGGGTGCCGCGCTGGGCGGTGGCCTACAAATATCCGCCGGAGGAGGCGCAGACCACGCTGCTCGACATCCGGGTCAGCGTCGGACGTACCGGCCGGGTCACCCCGTTCGCGTACATGACTCCAGTGAAGGTGGCCGGCTCCACGGTGAGCCTGGCCACCTTGCACAACGCCTCGGAAGTCAAGCGCAAGGGTGTATTGATCGGCGACACCGTGGTGATTCGCAAGGCCGGCGACGTGATCCCCGAGGTGCTCGGGCCCGTGGTCGATCTGCGCGACGGCAACGAGCGCGAGTTCGTCATGCCGACTCACTGCCCGGAGTGCGGAACGCTGCTGGCGCCGGCGAAGGAAGCCGACGTCGACATCCGCTGCCCCAATTCCCGGTCCTGCCCGGCGCAGCTGCGCGAGCGGGTGTTCCACGTCGCCGGCCGCGGCGCCTTCGATATCGAGGCCCTGGGCTATGAAGCGGCGACCGCGCTGTTGAACGCCGGGGTCATCACCGACGAGGGTGATCTGTTCACCCTCTCCGAAGACGACCTGTTGCGCACCGAGCTGTTCACCACCAAGGACGGCGCGCTGTCCAAGAACGGCCGGCAACTGCTGACCAATCTCGACAAGGCCAAGGCGCAGCCGCTGTGGCGGGTGCTGGTGGCGTTGTCGATTCGGCACGTCGGACCGACCGCGGCCCGCGCGCTGGCCACCGAGTTCGGCAGCCTGGATGCGATCACCACGGCGTCCACCGAGCAGTTGGCCGCAGTCGAAGGCGTCGGCCCCACGATCGCCGCCGCGGTCACCGAATGGTTCGACGTCGACTGGCACCGGGCGATCGTCGACAAGTGGCGGGCCGCCGGGGTACGGATGGCCGACGAACGCGACGCGAGCATCGAACGCACGCTGGAGGGGCTCAGCATCGTGGTGACCGGCTCACTGACCGGCTTCTCCCGCGACGAGGCCAAGGAGGCGATCATCGCCCGCGGTGGCCGTGCGGCCGGTTCGGTATCGAAGAAGACCGCCTACGTGGTGGCCGGCGATGCGCCCGGCTCGAAGTACGACAAGGCCGTCGAACTCGGAGTGCCGGTCCTGGACGAAGACGGATTCCGGGCACTGCTGGAGAACGGACCCGACGTTCCGGAAGACGAGACCCCGGAGGCCGACTAGCGCAGCAGCGTCGCCACGATCCCGGCCAGATAGCCCAACCGGACCACTTCGGCGGGCAGGAAGGCCGGACCTCCAGTGCGGCCCAGCACGACGGCGGTGCGCGGGTTGCCCAACGGCGCGGCCGCCAGGGCGACATCCATCTCCCGCCACACCGCCGGCACCCAGGCGGCGGTGTTGTCCAGGGCGGCGGCCTGCTCGATCGGCAGCCACGGCACCGCGCTGACCTGAGTCTCCGGGATGCCCGCACTGCCGGCGAGCCGGCGGAACGTCCCGTCGTCTCCGTCGCTGCGCAGCACCGCGCACCAGCTGACTCGCAGCACCCGCGGCGCTTCATCGGCCAGTTTCTGCAGTTTGGCGCTGCGGTCACCGGCAGCAGCGACGTGGTCGATTAGCTCGAGTTCGCGGTGCGCGTCCAACAGCCCGGTGTGCGGGCGGAGGCTGTGCACCCGAACCCCGGGCAGTCGTTC
The DNA here is from genome assembly GCF_045310815.1 of Mycobacterium sp. SMC-19. Taxonomy (NCBI): domain Bacteria; kingdom Bacillati; phylum Actinomycetota; class Actinomycetes; order Mycobacteriales; family Mycobacteriaceae; genus Mycobacterium; species Mycobacterium sp. SMC-19. The sequence goes on from NZ_JBJIAM010000005.1 coordinate 218,254, forward strand.
GGCGGCGGTGATCAGCACGTCAGGCATCGATCCCTGCGGCAGTTCGACCACCAGGTCGTCGATCGCTGAACCGCTTCCACGCTCGACAACGTCCAGCGACAGGATGTCGGCGCCCACCGAGCCCAGACCCACGGCCAACGAACCCAGGCTGCCGGGGCGGTCGTCGAGTTCGACGCGCAGCAGATAGGAAGGCATGGGCAAACTTTCCCACAGCGTGTCCGGGCACGCCGCGAGTGAGTCTGACTTCACGCGCGCCATCGCACGCTGGCTTTACGCTCGGCGTGAGCGGACGACTAGGCTTTGCACCCGTGTCCCAGATCTCCCGTGATGACGTAGCTCACCTGGCCCGGTTGGCCCGGCTGGCGCTGACCGACGCCGAGTTGGACGGCTTCGCCGGCCAGCTCGATGCGATCCTGACCCATGTCAGCACGATTCAGTCCGTCGACGTCACCGGCGTCGAAGCGACCGACAACCCGCTCAAGGCGGTCAATGTGACCCGGCCCGACGAGATCGTCGCCTGCCTGACCCAGGCCGAGGCGCTGGCCGCCGCGCCGCGCGTCGCCGAGAACCGCTTCGCGGTGCCGCAGATCCTGGGGGAGAGCCAGTGAGTGAGCTGATCCGATCCGACGCGGCCACCCTGGCGGCCAAGATCGCCGCCCGCGAGGTGTCCTCGGTCGAGGTCACCCGCGCCCACCTCGACCAGATCGCGGCCACCGACGACCGGTACGGGGCGTTCCTGCACGTCGGCACCGACGAGGCCCTGGCCGCAGCGGAGGCCGCCGACAAGGCGATCGCCGCCGGCGAGGCGCCGTCGGCGCTGGCCGGGGTGCCGCTGGCGCTCAAGGACGTGTTCACCACCGTCGACGCGCCCACCACCTGCGGATCGAAGATCCTGGAAGGCTGGCGGGCCCCCTACGACGCGACCGTCACCGCGCGGCTGCGCGCGGCCGGCATTCCGATCCTGGGCAAGACCAACATGGACGAGTTCGCGATGGGCTCCTCCACGGAGAACTCCGCCTACGGTCCGACCCGCAACCCGTGGGATGTCGAGCGGGTGCCGGGTGGTTCCGGTGGGGGCAGTGCCGCGGCGTTGGCGGCGTTCCAGGCGCCGCTGGCCATCGGCACCGACACCGGCGGCTCGATCCGCCAGCCGGCCGCGCTGACCGCCACCGTCGGCGTCAAACCCACCTACGGCACCGTGAGCCGCTACGGGTTGGTGGCCTGTGCCTCCTCGCTGGACCAGGGCGGGCCGTGCGCACGCACCGTGGCCGACACCGCGCTGTTGCACTCCGTGATCGCCGGGCACGACCCGCGCGACTCCACCTCGTTGGACGTACCGGTGCCCGACGTCGTCGGCGCCGCGCGTGCCGGGGCCAGCGGTGACCTGTCCGGGGTGCGGATCGGGGTGGTGCGCCAGCTGCACAGCGGGGAGGGTTACCAGCCCGGCGTGCTGGCGTCGTTCAACGCCGCCGTCGAACAGTTGACGGCGCTGGGCGCGCAGATCTCCGAGGTGGACTGCCCGCACTTCGACTATTCGCTGAGCGCCTACTACCTGATCCTGCCGTCGGAGGTGTCGTCCAACCTGGCCCGTTTCGATGCGATGCGCTTCGGGTTGCGGGTCGGCGACGACGGCACCCACAGCGCCGAGGAGGTGATGGCGCTGACCCGCGCGGCCGGGTTCGGTCCAGAGGTCAAGCGCCGCATCATGCTCGGCACCTACGCGCTGTCGGCGGGCTACTACGACGCCTACTACAACCAAGCCCAGAAGGTGCGCACGCTGATCGCCCGCGACCTTGACGAGGCGTACAAGTCCGTCGACGTGCTGATCTCGCCGACGACGCCCACCACCGCGTTCCGGTTGGGGGAGAAGGTCGACGACCCGCTGGCGATGTACCTGTTCGACTTGTGCACGCTGCCGCTGAACCTGGCCGGGCACTGCGGCATGTCGGTGCCGTCCGGGCTCTCCGGCGACGACGGGCTGCCGGTGGGTCTGCAGATCATGGCGCCGGCGCTGGCCGATGACCGGCTCTACCGGGTGGGCGCGGCCTACGAGGTGGCCCGCGGGGAGCTGACGACGGCGATTTAATCGCCGAGCCTGCGGTTAGCGCGGGAAAGTTCGAGTGGAGCTCGCGCTAACTACAGTCTCGGGGCGAGCGACCCGGCAAGATGGGCACTATGCGGATCGGAGTGCTCACCGGAGGCGGCGACTGTCCCGGATTGAACGCGGTGATCAGGGCGGTGGTGCGCACCTGCGACTCCCGCTATGGCTCCACGGTCGTGGGATTCCAAGACGGCTGGCGCGGCCTGCTGGAGAACCGGCGCGTCCAGTTGGCCAATGACGACCGCAACGACCGGCTGCTGGCCAAGGGCGGCACCATGCTCGGCACCGCCCGGGTGAACCCGGACAAGCTGCGCGCGGGCCTGGATCAGGTGAAGCAGACCCTCGACGACAACGGCATCGACGTGCTCATCCCGATCGGCGGAGAGGGCACGCTGACTGCGGCGCACTGGCTGTCGCAGGAGAATGTCCCGGTGGTCGGGGTGCCCAAGACCATCGACAATGACATCGACTGCACCGATGTCACTTTCGGCCACGACACCGCGCTGCAGGTCGCCACCGACGCCATCGACCGGCTGCACTCCACCGCCGAATCTCACCAGCGGGTCATGCTGGTCGAGGTGATGGGCCGCCACGCCGGCTGGATCGCGCTGAGCGCCGGCCTGGCCAGCGGTGCGCACATGACCCTGATACCCGAGCAGCCCTTCGACGTCGAAGAGGTGTGCCGGCTGGTCAAACAGCGCTTCCAACACGGATCGTCGCATTTCATCTGCGTCGTCGCCGAAGGGGCCAAGCCCGCTGCCGGCTCCATGGAGCTACGGGCCGGCGGTGTCGACGAGTTCGGCCACGAGCGGTTCACCGGTGTCGCAGCCCAGTTGGCCGTCGAAATCGAACGACGCGTCAAGAAGGAAGTCCGCACCACTGTGCTGGGCCACGTGCAGCGCGGTGGCACCCCGACCGCCTACGACCGGGTGCTCGCGACCCGGTTCGGCGTCAACGCCGCCGACGCCGCCCACGCCGGCGAATACGGAATGATGGTGTCGCTGCGCGGCCAGGAGATCGGCCGGGTGGCATTGGCCGACGCGGTCCGACAGCTCAAGGTGGTGCCGCAGAGCCGCTACGACGACGCGGCGGCGTTTTTCGGATAGCCCGCGCGTGGCGTGACAACGTCGCTAAATGGCCTCACAATGGTGAGGTTGTGCTTCGTGGTGCCCGATGGACGAAGGCTGGGGGGTGGGTATGGGAAAGATGGCGTTGTCTGTCGCGGTGCTGTGCGGTCTGCCGATGGGACTGGTGCCGTGTATACCGGCCCACGCCAGCGGTGACCAGATCGGCGACTACGTCACCGATCACGGTGGCGATGTGTGCGCTTTCATCAACGACCAGCCGAATCTGGCGGGAGTCAAGCACGCGGTCAGCCACATCCTGGCGACCAGTGGCATGCCCGCGGACCAGACGGGGCGACTGCTGGCCGGATCAGTCATTGCCGACTGCCCCGAGGACGGCCCGCTGGTCGAGGAATTCGTCTGGTACGAAAGGCATCGGGAGCAGAGCAACTCCGGCGTCGGCGTGACGCTGGGACCCTGATCCCCGGGGTGGCCGGCGAACGCCGGTAGCCGTCAGAGGTCGCTCGGGTCGTCGGGCACGTCGACGGCGTAGTCCGCCAGCACCTCCAGGGCGACCACTTCCAGCGTGCGTTCATGGGTGGCAGCTAGCACGACGGGCGCGGCGCAGCCGTCGCGGTGGGCCCGCAGCCAGTTCAGTGCGGTCACGCACCAGCGATCGCCGGGCGTCAGTCCCGGGAACCGGTAGGCCGGCATCGGCGTGGACAGATCGTTGCCGATCGAGCGCTGGTGTTCCAGGAATTCGCCGGTGACGACGGCGCAAATCGTGTGCAGGCCAATGTCCTCGGGCCCTGACGAGCAACAGCCGTCGCGGTAGAAGCCGGTGATGGGGTCGCTGCCGCACGGCTCCAGCGGGCCGCCCAGTACGTTGCGGTCGGGCATGGAGGTCAGTCTAGGGCGGTGTCACCTACCGTGAGGTATGACCGAGCGGAACCGTGAACGGCTGTGGGCGCATATCGATGGCATCTATCGGCAGATTTGCGAGCACCCGTTCGTCACCGGGTTGACCAAGGGCTCTTTGGGGCGCAACCAGTTTCGCTACTACCTCGTGCAGGACGCGCACTACCTGCGCGGCTATGCGCGGGCACTGGCGGTCTGCGCGGCCAAGGCGCCGATCGAGTCGGAGCTGACGATGTTCGCCGAGCACGCCGGCGCGGCGATCACCGCCGAAGCCGAATTGCATGCCGGGCTGCTGGCGGATCTGGGGCTCGATGTCGAAGCTGCCGCGGCCGTGCCGATCGCCCCGACGACCCAGGCCTACGTCAGCTATCTGCTGGCGGTCACCGCATCCGGCTCCTACGCCGAAGCCGTGGCCGCCGTGCTGCCCTGCTATTGGATCTACGCCAGGGTGGGGGAGCACCTGCAGCGCCACGGCTCACCCGAGCCACTGTTCCAGCGCTGGATCGACACCTATGCGGGCCACGAATACCAGGCGGTGGTCGAGGCGGTGCTTACGGTCGCCGACCGAATCGGTGCGCATCTGCCGGCAGCGGAGTGGGAGCTGATGCGCCGGCATTTCCACACCGCCGCGCGCTATGAGTGGATGTTCTTCGACGCCGCCTACCGGATGGAGGACTGGCCGGTGTGAGCAAGTCCGGCCGAGGGGGTCACCTAGACTTTGGTCCCATGACCGCTGCTGTCGCTGAACTGCTCGATTACGACGACGTCATCGCCCGCTTCGACCCGGTTATGGGCCTGGAAGTGCACGTCGAGCTGTCCACGGCCACCAAGATGTTCTGCGGATGCTCGACTGAGTTCGGCGCCGAACCCAACTCCCAGGTGTGCCCTGTGTGTCTTGGCCTGCCTGGTTCACTGCCGGTGCTCAATGCGACCGCGGTCGAATCGGCGATCCGGATCGGGCTGGCGCTGGGCTGCGACATCGCCTCCTGGTGCCGGTTCGCGCGCAAGAACTACTTCTATCCCGACCAGCCGAAGAACTACCAGATTTCCCAGTACGACGAGCCGATCGCATTCAACGGCCACCTGGACGTGCCGTTGGAGGACGGGTCGGTGTGGCGGGTGGATATCGAACGTGCCCACATGGAAGAGGACACCGGCAAGCTCACCCACGTGGGCAGCGACACCGGCCGTATCGAGGGCGCCAGCGAATCGCTGGTCGACTACAACCGAGCCGGTGTGCCGCTGATCGAGATCGTCACCAAACCGATTACCGGTGCCGGTGACCGGGCACCGCAGATCGCCCGGGCGTATGTGACCGCGCTACGGGATCTGCTGCGGGCGTTGGACGTTTCCGACGTGCGGATGGACCAGGGGTCGATGCGTTGCGATGCCAACGTGTCGCTGAAGCCCGCCGGTGCAGCCGAATTCGGCACCCGAACCGAGACCAAGAACGTCAACTCGCTCAAGAGTGTCGAGGTGGCGGTGAGCTACGAGATGCGACGCCAGGGCGCGGTGTTGGCCGGTGGCGGCACCGTGGTCCAGGAGACTCGGCACTTCCACGAGGCCGGCTACACCAGTCCGGGCCGGGCCAAGGAGACCGCGGAGGACTACCGCTACTTCCCTGAGCCCGATCTGGAGCCGGTGGCTCCGTCGGCGGAGCTGGTCGCAGAACTGCGGGAGACCATCCCCGAGCTGCCGTGGCTGGCCCGCAAGAAGATCCAGGATCAGTGGGGCGTCTCCGACGAGGTGATGCGTGACCTGGTCAATGCGGGCGCCGTTGAATTGGTCGCCGCCACCGTGACGGCCGGAGCGTCCAGCGAGGCGGCCCGGGCCTGGTGGGGAAACTTCCTGGTGCAGAAGGCCAACGAGGCAGGCGTCGAACTCGATGCCCTGGCGATCACGCCGAAGCAGGTCGCGGCAGTGGTGGCTTTGGTGGAATCGGGCGAGCTGTCCAACAAGCTGGCCCGGCAGGTGGTCGAAGGGGTGCTCGCCGGCGAGGGCGAGCCCGCCCAGGTGATGGCCGACCGGGGCCTGGTCGTGGTGCGTGACGACTCAGTGATCCAGGCGGCGATCGACGAAGCCTTGGCCGCCAATCCCGATGTAGCCGAGAAGATTCGGGGCGGGAAGGTGCAGGCCGCGGGTGCCATCGTGGGAGCGGTGATGAAGGCGACCAAGGGGCAGGCCGACGCCGCCCGGGTGCGTGAGCTGGTGCTGGCCGCCTGCGGCGGTTAGTCCTGGGCTGCCTCAGCCGACGGTGGCGCCGCCAGTCTGCGGCAGCTGGCGGAAACCCTGGTGGTCGCGGTGGTCGAAGATGAACTGCAGCCACCGGAAGTCGATCAACATTGTGTGGTCATCCTTTTCGCTCGTCGGGCTAGCGTGCGGCGGCGGTGACGTTCTGCGGTGAGTCACTGCTATCAACCCGTTGAAACCCAAGGTAAGCCCGATATTTAAGGCGTCCGGGCGGAGTCAGTAATACTTCTGTGAGAACCGATTGTGCTGACCCGCCGCCCTGGCAAGCACTTCGCCATCAAGGGCCGGGCCGTCGGTGAACTGGCGCTGGACCAGCTGACTCGGCCCTCCTTGCGGGTAGTTGATCACCGGATGAAACGGAAAGGCGTTCTGGCCAGCCTGTACCGCGAGCTGTCCTACAACGATCTGCACCGCAAACTGCGAGTTGCTGCTGGCCCACCCGCTGCACTGACCGGGCAACGCAAAAGTGGCCCCCTTCGCGGTGAAGGGGGCCACTTCTGTGTTGACCGGATTTACACGCTGATGCCGAAGATGTCGGTCACCAGCGAGGCGATGGTGTCGGCCTCGTCGCCCAGGGGGCTGCCCACGCCGTCCCAGCCGAGCGTCATGGCGATGATCTCCTGCAGGCTTTGGAATGCGCCTAGCAGTCCGACGCCTTGACCCTCAATCTCCAGCGGGAAGCCCATGAGACCGGTGGTCAGTCCGAGGCCGTTGATGATCGAGCCGCCGATACCGGGCGAGCTGCCGTCGGAGATCTCGTTGATGAAGCCCTCGACGTCGGTGCCTGTGACACCGGGCGACAGCAGCCCGCCGAAGGTGTAGCTGAGCGCGGTGACGTCCAGGTCCGCGGGCAACAAGCCGGCCTCGGTCAGGCTGGGTAGCAGCGCATCCAGGTTGAGGGTGGCCCCGTTGAGGAGCCCGCCGACCATGTTGGCAGGGATGTTGGCCACGTCCTGCAGTGCCGCGGTCCAGTCCGGGTCGTCGCCGGACAGCGCGGTGCTGATCTCGCTGACGCTGTTGCCCAGCGCCACCAGCGGCGCGATCGACGGGCCGATCGCGCCGATCAACACCCCGCTGAGCGGTGACGCCAGGAAAGAGAGGATCGGTGTGAGCTGGTCGGTGGTGAGCGGGAAATCGTCGGGCATGTACTGGGGCATCACCAGCGTGACCAGTGCCTGCAGAGCGTCGTTGCTCAGCAGCAGCGGTGACATCGTCAGGTCGGTCGCCATGTTGGGCTGCACGATCGCCTCGAAGACCGCCTGCGGGTCGATCGAGGTGCCATTCATGAGGTCAGCGATCAGCTGCTGGAAGGCGACGCCCGGCACCGCGGACATGCTGTCCCACAGGGTGGTGGCGTTGTCCTTGGCGGTGGCGAAGACGTCCTGCCATGCGCCGAACGGGTCGAAGTCCGCGGTCAGCGCCACAGCGGCCGAGTGCGACGCGGTCAGGCCGGGCAGCGGAACGGTGACCGGGGTGGCGGCGACGGCGCCGGCGCCGATGAGCGCGATGCCTGCTGCGACCCACGGAGCGGGGGCAATGTGTTGCATTGGTCTCCTAGTTACGTACGCGTGACGACTGCCACGGCAACGAAAGGCTACTTGAAAGTAGCTTAGGTGCAAATGAACTGACTGCTAACAAAAGCCAAGGTCAGCCCAAGTTCGCCCTAGGTGACCTGGGGATATGTGGATCACGGAAAATTGATTGACAGAGAATTCTCAGAAACTTGGTGTCCGGGAGGCGGAAGTGCGGCTGCTGTGAGTGGACCAAAGTTGCGTCCGGGAGTCTGCGGTCGCCCGTGAACTGAGCCTCAGGCGGCGCCACCTGAGACGGATCAGGGTCGTGGATGCGGTGAGTGATGATGGTGCGCGACCCGGCGCGCGGTTAGTCCTTGTCGTCGTTGGCGCGCGGGAATCCGCCGCCGGACGGGAAGAGTGGGAACACCACGTCGTCGAGTTTCTCGGCATCTCCGGCGGTCTTGTTGACCGTCGCGCCCCAGACGTTGCCGTCCGGCGACATCTTGACGGCCCAGACGTGGCCGTGGGTGTCTTGGCGCATGACCTCGGGTTCGCTGGTGACCGATCCGGTACCGGCAGCCAGTCGCACGGCCACCGTCTGCTTGGTGTTGACCAGGTTGACCAGCACGATGCCATCCATGGCGGCGCAACCGGCGACGCCGGGCTTGTCCGGCCACGTCCACACGGTCGAAACCCGGGAATCTTTGGTGATGCGCTGCAACCGGTCGCCGCTCGGGGTTCGGTCGGTGACGTAGAGCGAGCCGTCAACGTGGTCGATGCACAGTCCACCGCCGGCGCCCATGCCGCTCAGCGCCGTGGTGGGCGCTGCCTGGCCGATGGTCGTGGGTTGCTCGATGCGCAATACCTTCCCGGCGGTCGAGCCGGGATCGGCGGCCGCGGCCGGATTGCCCGCGTCTCCGGTCAGGACCACCAGGGTGGTCGGGCTGGTGAAGATCAGCGCGCCGGTATTGCCGGTCGCGCCCTTGGGGATTCCGGTCAGGATGTCCTTCGGGACGTCGCCGTCGGCGATCCGGATCACCCGGTTGTCGGTCGGCGTGCTGATGTAGGCGTACATCAACCGGTCCTGCGTGTAGGTCGGTGACAGCACGATGTCCATCAGGCCGCCGTCCCCGGCCGGGTCGACGCCGATGACGGTTTTCACCTTGGGTTCGGCGGACAGTGAGACCTCTTTGACCGCACCGGTGGTCCGCTCCGCGACCAGTGCCGATTTGCTGTCGCCGTGCATGATCAGGCCACTGGTGCTCTCGAGGCAGCCCTGCATGACCCCGGGTGCGGGGCACTGCTTCGGGAACGGGTTGGCGGGCAGCGGTGGCGGCGGCGGGGGAGTCGTGGGGGGCGCCATCCCGCGCCGCGGCACGGTGGTGAACGGTTGAGACTGAGCGTCATCGAAGTGCGCGCAGCCGGTCAGAACCAGCAAAGCTGCGCACAGCACGACAGGCACCCGGTGAACCACCCCGCGCATCCGCATGCCCGTCAGGTTACGGACACCGGGTCGGGTTTCGCCACGACGCCCACCGCAGCGCCGCACCGGACCGGATTCGATTCGCTAACGAAGGCGTTCAAATCCCCAATCCCGCCGGGGTTGCCCTTACGCTGGCAGGGTGACCAGTCATGGTGAGGGCTCACACTGGCGTCGGCCGGGTGAGACTGCCGACGCAGGCAAAGGACGTCCCAAGTCGGCACGTCTGGTAGATCCGGAGGACGACATGCCATCACCGACCTACACCGGTGATTTCGAGACCGCAGCCATTCCGGCTTACGACCCCACCGGCTCTCGTGCCGCGGTGGGGACGGGCTACCACCCGCTGCCCTACGCCGAGCCTCAGGTCAACCCCGGCCGTGTCGGAGTCGCTGTCGGCGGAGACGCCGACGCAGACGAGCCGTTCCGGGCGCTGGACCGCCGCGGCACCCAGGATCTCGGTCTGCTGGTGCTGCGGCTCGGTCTCGGAGTGTTGTTGGTGGCCCACGGGCTGCGTCAGCTGTTCGGGTGGTGGGGCGGTCAGGGGCTGTCCGACTTCAAGAGTTCGATTGCTGCGGCCGGCTACCAGCACGCGGACATCCTGACCTACGCGGCTGGGGGCGGCCAGATCGCCGCGGGCCTGCTGCTGGTGCTCGGCCTGTTCACGCCGGTGGCCGCCGCCGGCGCGTTGGCGTATTTCATCAACGGCGTGCTCACCGGTGTCTCGTCGCACAACCAGGGCCGGTTCGATCTCTTCCTGCCCGACGGCCACGAGTACCACGTCATTCTGATTGTGGTGGCAGTGGCGATCGTGCTGGTCGGCCCGGGTCGGTATGGCCTCGATGGCGACCGCGGCTGGGCCCGGCGGCCCTTTATCGGATCCATCGTCGCGCTGGTGCTCGGGATTGCCGGTGGCATTGCGATGTGGGTGTTCCTCAACGGGGCCAACCCGCTGGGCTAGAGATTCAGCGATAGGGGTTGGGCACCCGCCCGCCGCTGGCCTCGGTCAACAGCGGCAGCGTGGCGAAACTGACCGCGGGCAACCGCACAATCTCCCCGTCGCGCAGATGCGCCCGCGCCCACGATCCCCGGGTGAATCCCAGTCCGGCGATGGCATCCCAGTCCACTGCGCGACTGCCGAGCAGGGTTCGCACCCTGATCTGCCGGGCGTCGGCCACGGTTCGCCACCGGGCGATCAATACCGACAGCAATACCGGCAGTGCCAGCAGTGGCGCTGTCAATGGCCACGTCAGCACGGGGATCAGCAGGCCGAGGGCCAGGAAGCCGACCGCGAAGTGGGCCATCGGCGAGATGCGGATCACCAAGGGTGCGGGATCGGGGGAGGGAGAGGCCACCCCCGCATGATGTCACCGCCGGCGTCGTCGGACCCGGTCGGTGGGAGCCAGCGCCACGATAAAAATAAATATTGACTACTTATTTTATGTGCTGCATGATGAACGCGTGTCGCCGACAAAGCCCCGCCGAACGCAGGCGGAACGCACTGCCGAAACCCGGCATGCGCTGCTCGACGCGACGCTTGACGCGCTGGTGGAGGTCGGCTTCAAGGGCACTACCACCACCGAGGTGGCCCGCCGAGCAGGCGTCTCGGTGGGGGCGCTGCAGGGACGTTTCCCGTCGAAGGTCGGCCTGCTGACCGCCGCCATCGAGTTCTCGCTGAACCGCCGCATCGAAGAGTTCGAGGTGTTGATGGCCGGGCTGGACCCGTCCGCCGACAAACTCGATGAGGCCTTCGACCTGCTGTGGTCGATGTTTTCCGGTCCCACCTTCACCGCAACCCACGAGCTGTGGGTGGCGGCTCGCACCGACCCGGAGCTGGCGCCGGCGGTCATCGAGACAGATCGACAGTTCGCGGAAGCCTGCGAGCGGGTCTACGGCCAACTGCTCGGCCCGGCCAGTCCCGCCGATGGCGCCGCCCCGCAGTGGCGCATTGGCCTCCAGATGGCTTTCGTGTTGATGAACGGCCTGGCGATGTCGCGGTCGATCGACGGCTACGAACCGGTGGCCACCAACGACATCCTCGAGACTTTCAAGGCGCTGGCTCGGCCGTTGGTGGCCGACCCGGCAGATCAACAACCAGAGGGGACGCAATGACCGCCGACGAGTACCGCCGCCAACCCACGCACCCGGCGGTACAACCGCGTCGCATCCGGTTCAACTACCCGGTGGCGGCCCTGGATCGCCACTTCGTCCAGGGCGACCTGGTGATGAGCCACATGATCGCGCACCTGTCGGCGGTGTTCCCGGAGGGCGAGGACTTCTTCATTCGTTCGGTGCGTCGCTACGCCGACCAGATCACCGACCCCGACCTCAAAGATCAGGTGAAGGGATTCATCGGCCAGGAGGTGACCCACGGGCGCGAGCACCGTGCACTCAACGAGCGCCTACATGAGATGGGTTACCCGACCCGCAGGATCGACCGGCTGGTGGCGCGCCGCCAGGCGGTCATCGAACGACGGTTCTCCCCGCTGACCTGCCTGGCCATCACCGCCGCACTCGAACATTTCACCGCCGTTTTCGCCGAGACCCTGCTCGGTGACGAGCGGGCCCAGGCCCTGCTCGGCACGACCGAAGTGCGGTCCATGCTGCTGTGGCACGCCATCGAGGAGTCCGAGCACCGCTCGGTGGCATTCGACGTCTATCGCGCGGTCGGGGGTGATGAGGCCCGGCGCATCCGGACGATGCGGATCATCCGCTTCAGCTTCCCCCTCGCCGTCGTGACGAACACCATCTTCTCGCTCTTCGGCGACCGGGCCGCCTATCACCCGGTGCGACTCGTCCGCAGTTTTGCCGCCCTGCGGCATTCGCCGTTCTTGACCCGCGCGGTCTTCCGCCGGCTGGGGGAGTACATGCGGCCGGGGTTCCATCCCGATGACCAGGACAACGCCGCGCTGCTTGAGTACTGGGAGGCGGAACTGTTCGGCGAGCAGGGATCGCTGGTCGACCACCTGAACTGAGCGCTTGCTCATTTGACGCTGGGTCGGTCCAGCGGCTACCGTCGTGTGCTATGGACAACGGCATGCTCGTAGTAGCCCACTGCGCGTTGGTTGTTGCCTGAACTTCCAACACCGACGCGCAACCCTCGTGCAGCAGCTGAGCTGGCGGGGGTTTTTTGTTGCCACCAGTTCTATAGCACCAGAGGAATTGAAGAGGAAACCGTGAGCGCACCTACCACGCGACCGCCGGAGCGGTCGGCACCGTCTCAAGCCGCCAACGGGGCTTCGGCCTCGGACGCAGCTTCAGACAAGGCCAAATCACCCGCCAAGCGGGTCCCGCCGGAGCAGATGACCGGTGCCCAATCGGTGATCCGTTCGCTGGAAGAGCTCGACGTTGACGTGATCTTCGGCATTCCTGGCGGCGCGGTTCTGCCGGTCTACGACCCGCTGTTCGACTCGAAGAAGCTGCGCCACGTGCTGGTCCGCCACGAGCAGGGCGCCGGGCACGCGGCCAGCGGCTACGCGCACGCCACCGGACGGGTCGGGGTGTGCATGGCCACCTCGGGGCCGGGTGCCACCAACCTCGTGACCCCACTGGCCGATGCGCAGATGGACTCCATCCCGGTGGTCGCGATCACCGGTCAGGTCGGCCGTCAGCTGATCGGCACGGACGCCTTCCAAGAGGCCGACATCTCCGGCATCACCATGCCGATCACCAAGCACAACTTCCTGGTTCGCAACGGCGACGACATCCCGCGTGCGCTGGCCGAGGCATTCCACATCGCGGCAAGCGGACGGCCCGGAGCAGTTCTCGTCGATATCCCCAAGGATGTTCTGCAGGGCCAGTGCACCTTCGCGTGGCCGCCGCGGCTGGATCTGCCCGGCTACAAGCCCACCACCAAGCCGCACAGCCGGCAGGTCCGCGAGGCCGCCAAGCTGATCGCGGCCGCGAGCCGGCCGGTGCTCTATGTCGGTGGCGGAGTGATCCGCGGTGACGCCTGCGAGGAACTGGCGGAGCTGGCGGAGCTGACCGGCGTCCCGGTGGTCACCACCTTGATGGCCCGCGGCGCGTTCCCGGACAGCCACCGTCAGCACCTGGGCATGCCCGGTATGCACGGCACGGTCGCGGCGGTGGCCGGGCTGCAGCGCTCGGATCTGCTGATCACCCTGGGCGCCCGATTCGACGACCGGGTCACCGGCCAACTGGATTCGTTCGCCCCGGATGCCAAGGTGATTCACGCCGACATCGACCCCGCTGAGATCGGCAAGAACCGGCACGCCGACGTCCCGATCGTCGGTGACGTCAAGGCCGTCATCGCCGAGCTGCTCGAGGTCCTTCGCCACGAGAAGCTGTCGCTGGACCAGACCGAGTGGTGGACCTACCTCGACGGCCTGCGTTCCACCTACCCGCTGAGCTACGGGCCGCAGAGCGACGGCAGCCTGTCGCCGGAGTTCGTCATCGAGACGCTGGGCCGCATCGCCGGACCCGATGCGCTCTATGTTGCCGGTGTCGGCCAGCACCAGATGTGGGCGGCGCAGTTCGTGAAGTACGAGAAGCCGCGCACCTGGCTGAACTCCGGGGGCCTGGGCACCATGGGCTTCTCGATCCCGGCGGCCATGGGCGCCAAGATGGGCCGCCCGGACGCCGAGGTGTGGGCGATCGACGGCGACGGCTGCTTCCAGATGACCAACCAGGAGTTGGCCACCTGCGCGATCGAGGGCATCCCGATCAAGGTTGCCTTGATCAACAACGGCAACCTGGGCATGGTGCGCCAATGGCAGACCCTGTTCTACGGGGAGCGCTACAGCCAGACCGACCTGGCCACCCACTCCCACCGCATCCCCGATTTCGTGATGCTGGCCGAAGCGCTGGGCTGTGTCGGATTGCGTTGCGAGCGTGAGGAAGACGTCGAAGACGTGATCAATCAGGCGCGGGCGGTCACCGACCGGCCCGTGGTGATCGACTTCATCGTCGGCGCGGACGCGCAGGTGTGGCCGATGGTGGCCGCCGGCACCAGCAACGACGAGATCCAGGCTGCACGCGGCATCCGGCCGCTGTTCGACGACGAGAACAACGAGGGGCACGCGTGATGGCGACAGGTTGGAAGACCCACACGCTCTCGGTGCTGGTCGAAGACAAGCCCGGTGTGCTCGCGCGGGTGGCGGCACTGTTCTCCCGGCGCGGATTCAACATCGAGTCGCTGGCCGTCGGCGCCACCGAGACCAAGAACATGTCGCGGATGACGATCGTCGTCTCGGTGGAGGACACCCCGCTCGAGCAGATCACCAAGCAGCTCAACAAGCTGATCAACGTCATCAAGATCGTCGAGCAGGAGGAGGACAACTCCGTCTCCCGCGAGATCGCGCTGATCAAAGTCCGTGCCGATGCCAGTACGCGTGGACAGATCGTCGAAGCGGTGAACCTGTTCCGCGCCAGGGTGATCGATGTCTCTCCGGAGTCGTTGATCATCGAGGCCACCGGCACGCCGGCCAAGTTCGAAGCGCTACTGCGGGTGCTGGAGCCCTATGGCATCCGCGAGATCGTCCAATCGGGTCTCGTATCGTTGTCTCGCGGTCCGCGCGGCATCGGCACGACCAAATAGTCCCCCAGAAAAAGCCAGTAGAGATAGTAAGGAAACAACACAGTGGCAGTTGAGATGTTCTACGACGACGACGCCGACCTGTCGATCATCCAGGGCCGCAAGGTCGGCGTGATCGGCTACGGCAGCCAGGGACACGCGCATTCGCTGAGCCTGCGCGACTCCGGTGTGCAGGTGAAGGTGGGCCTCAAGGAAGGGTCGAAGTCGCGCGCCAAGGTCGCCGAGCAGGGCCTCGAGGTCGACACGCCCGCCGAGGTCGCCAAGTGGGCGGACGTGATCATGGTGCTCGCCCCCGACACCGCCCAGGCTGAGATCTTCACCAACGACATCGAGCCGAACCTGGTGGCGGGCAACGCACTGTTCTTCGGTCACGGCCTGAACATCCACTTCGGCCTGATCAAGCCGGCCGCCGACATCACCGTCGGGATGGTCGCGCCCAAGGGCCCGGGGCACCTGGTGCGCCGGCAGTTCGTCGACGGTAAGGGCGTGCCCTCGCTGATCGCGGTCGCGCAGGACCCCAACGGCGACGGCGAGGCGCTGGCGCTGTCCTACGCCAAGGGCATCGGCGGCACCCGGGCCGGCGTCATCAAGACCACCTTCAAGGAGGAGACCGAGACCGACCTGTTCGGTGAGCAGGCCGTGTTGTGCGGTGGCACCGAAGAACTGGTGAAGACCGGCTTCGAGGTCATGGTCGAGGCGGGCTACGCCCCGGAGATGGCCTACTTCGAGGTGCTGCACGAACTCAAGCTGATCGTCGACCTGATGTACGAGGGCGGCATCGCGCGGATGAACTACTCGGTGAGCGACACCGCGGAGTTCGGCGGCTACCTGTCTGGGCCGCGGGTGATCGACGCCGGTACCAAGCAGCGGATGCGTGAAATCCTCTCCGACATCCAGGACGGCACCTTCGTCAAGCGCCTGGTGGCGAACGTCGAGGGCGGCAACAAGGAGCTCGAAGGTCTGCGCAAGGAGAACGCCGAGCACCCCATCGAGGTCACCGGCAAGAAGCTGCGCGACCTGATGAGCTGGGTGGACCGGCCCATCACCGAAACCGCCTAAGCGGCGGTGCTGATTTCGCCCCTATAGCCGTTGGCGCACAACGGCTATCGAGGCGAAGAAGATCCCCAAAGACGAGTGGCCCCTTCCCCGGAAGGGGCCACTCGCCATTTGTCGTACTTACAGGCTGCCGAGCAAACCGTCGAGCCAGCCGGACAGGTCCAGTCCCGAGAACAGGTTCGACAGGTCCAAGTCGTCGAACAGGGCCGACAGGTCGAAGTTGTCGAACAGGCTCGACAGGTCGAAGTTACCGAACAGGCTCGACAGGTCGAAGTTGGTCAGCAGGTCAGTGAGCCCGCTGAAGATCCCCGACAGGTCGAAGTTGGCGAAGAAGTCGCCGAGGCCGCCGAAGATGGCCGACAAGTCGAAGTTGTCGAAGAAGCCGCTGAGGATGCCGGAGAGGTCGAAGTTAGCCAGGAAGTCGGTCAGTCCGCTGAAGATCCCCGACAGGTCGAAGTTGGTGAACAGATCGTCGAAGATGCCGGACAGGTCGAGATTGGTGAACAGATCGCCGAAGATCGCGGAGAAGTCGATGTTGTTCAGCCAGTCGCCGAGGCCGCTGAAGATGCCGGAGAAGTCGATGTTGCCCAGGGCGCCATCGAACACACCGCTGCCGTCAGCGGTGAGTTCGATGGCCGGGATGTGCGGGTTCGCCGGGGCGACGATCACAGGAGTTGCGGCGATGGCGCTGGCGCCGATGAGCGCAGCGCCCGCCAAGGCGAATGGACGAAGGATGGTTGGCACGGTTTCTCCTCAAGTGAAGTGTGGCTTGTGTCACTACCGGGAGTTTTTGTAACGCCCAACACAAGTTAGCTGAGGCTACACCGAAGCTGGCAGTATGTCTCTAATTAACTGGGAAAAATCTGTGCAGACTGTAGGTGCCCGCAAAGCCAACGTTTTCGCTGGCGTCGAACGTGGACGCGGTCCGGTCAGGCTGCCAGGCTCGGCAGCCGGTTGATCCCGAACTCGCGGCGCAGCAGGGTGCGGGCGGCGTAGTAGCCGGCCATGCCGTGCACCCCGGCGCCGGGGGGAGTGGCCGCCGAACATAGATACACCCCGGGAATCGCTGTAGCCCAAGGGTTTACCCGTGGGGTCGGGCCGGCGAGAGCCCGCCATGCGCTGTTGCCTCCGGCGGCGATATCGCCGCCGACGTAGTTGGCATTGTGGTGTGCCAGCTGGGCGGCTGGAACGGATCGGACCGCGACCACGATGTCGCGGAAGCCGGGGGCGAATCGCTCGATTCCCGCGGTGACAGCCTCGGCCTGGTCGACCGTTGAGCCGGCCGGAACGTGCGCGTAAGCCCACATCGGTCGCCGTCCGGCGGCGTCGATACGGGACGGGTCGACCAGATGCGGTAAGGCCGCCAGGATCATCGGTCGCTGAGCGTGCCGCCCGGAAGCGACCGCGGCTTCGGCCAGTGCCATCTGGTTGCGGTCACCACCGAGATGCAACGTGGGTGCCTGCGCCAACCGTGGATCGCTCCATGGCACCTCGCCGGAGAGTACGAAGTCCACCTTGGCCGCCGCGGAACCGAACCGGTAGCGGCGCAGCGCGTTCGCATACCGCGACGGCAACGCGTCACCGTAGATCGACAGCAGCGCGGTCGGTGCGGTGTCGTACAGGACCACGCCGCCGGGTGGCCGGCTCACCGGGGTATCGGCGGCGACCTGACCGCCGTGCGTGGTCAGGTCGGCGATGAGGGCATCGGTGATGGCCTGGCTGCCCCCGACCGGGATCGGCCAACCGACCGTATGACCGAGCGTCGCCAGCATCATGCCGGCGCCGGCAGAGGTCACCGACGGCAGTCGTGAAATCGTGTGCGCGGCCACCCCGGTGTAGAGGGCGCGGGCGTCATCACCGGACAGCGTCGCGTTCCAGGCCGGTCCGGCTTGTCCGGCCATCCGCAACCCCAGTCGGGCGACTGTGGCGATCCCGGACGGAACCGACCGCTTGTCGCCGAGGAGAAACCCCACCACGGCTCGACTGTCGGCCACCAGCGGCCCCAGTAGCCGTCGCCAGGACGAGCCGCGCTCCAACTCCGCGCAGGTGCGGTCCAGGTCGCGGTAGGCGATCGCCGCGGGTCGGTCATCGAGTGGATTGCCGTAGGAAATCTCGGGCGCCGTCAGCTGCACACCCCGGGCGGCCAGATCGAACTCGGTGAAAAAGGGCGATGCCAAGCCGAGCGGATGCACCGCCGAGCAGATGTCATGGGCAACGTCACCGAATTCCGGATCGGCGGCAGTGCGCGCTCCGCCGCCGAACGTGGGCTGGGCCTCGAGAACCTGAACCGTCAGGCCGGCGCGGGCGCAGATGACGGCGGCGGCCAGGCCATTGGGTCCACTACCGACGACGGTGACATCCATCCGTCGATAGTAGGGAGCGGCCCGCGCTATGCGGCCAGATCGGGGTGTACCCCCAATACCGGCTGCCGGACGCCGCCGTTGTCGAATTCGGGGCACCACGGCCGATGGCCGCGCTCATCTGGCCACACCAGCTGCAATGCCCGCACACCACTGCCGTAGAACGCGATTGCCACGTTCATGTGCGCGTCGGGATGCTCCACCGCAACCACGGCGAGCAGCGGACCGTCGGGTACTTCGATCCATTCGCCGGGCAGCGGCCGTCCGCCCGTCATCAAGTAGGCGGCCACACTGTTGAGCAAACGGGCGGTCCGATCCGGCGGCAGGCCCGTCACCAGCAGCTCAGGCAGGCCGTGTTCATGCAGGCCGACCGTGTAGGCGTACGGTGCGCGATCACTCTCTACGTATTGCACCGCCCAACCGTGTTTATCCACCGTGGCGCGAATGGAGTCCAGCCACTGCTCGACGGTGCTGTCCGGGTGATCGCATTTCCAGCACATAGGTGCCCCTTCCTGCGGGTCGATTTGACCCCAGGGTCCGCCGGGGGTCCGACAAGAAGTGGGCCCCGCGTCGCGAGATTGAACTCAGGCGGGTGAAATCGGCGCAGCGCCCGCCTCAGTGCAATCTCGGGGCTGGGGATGGGCCGGGCCGGGCTTGCGACCGGCACTGTGCTGATGGTGGCCGGCCCACTGCGCCCGGCTCCGCCGGGCTTGCGACCGGCACTGTGCTGATGGTGGCCGGCCCACTGCGCCCGGCTCCGCCGGGCTTGCGACCGGCACTGTGCTGATGGTGGCCGGCCCACTGCGCCCGGCTCCGCCGGGCTTGCGACCGGCCACTAGGCTGTCCGAGTGACTCTGCCCGTGGTTTTGATCGCTGACAAACTCGCCCAATCCACCGTCGCCGCCCTCGGCGACCAGGTCGAGGTTCGCTGGGTGGACGGCCCGGACCGGGAGAAGCTGCTGGCCGCGGTTCCGGAAGCGGACGCGCTGCTGGTGCGCTCGGCCACCACCGTCGATGCCGAGGTCCTCGCGGCCGGCACCAAGCTCAAGATCGTGGCGCGCGCCGGGGTCGGCCTGGACAACGTCGACGTCGAGGCCGCCACCGCCCGTGGGGTGCTGGTGGTCAACGCCCCGACCTCGAACATTCACAGCGCCGCCGAGCACGCGATCGCGCTGATGCTCGCCGCCGCCCGCGAGATCCCGGCCGCCGACGCCTCGCTGCACGGCAAGCAGTGGAAGCGGTCGTCGTTCTCCGGCACCGAGATCTACGACCACACCGTCGGCGTGGTCGGCCTGGGGCGCATCGGACAGCTGGTCGCGGCGCGGCTGGCCGCGTTCGGCGCCCACATCGTCGCCTACGACCCGTATGTGTCGGCGGCCCGCGCCGCCCAGCTCGGTATCGAACTGCTGCCCCTCGACGAGCTGCTCGGCCGTGCCGACTTCATCTCGGTGCACCTGCCGAAGACCCCCGAAACGGCGGGTCTGATCGGCGCGGAAAACCTGGCCAAGACCAAGCCGGGGGTGATCATCGTCAACGCCGCCCGCGGCGGGCTGATCGACGAGGCCGCCCTGGCGGCGGCGATCACCAGCGGCCACGTCCGGGCCGCCGGTCTGGACGTGTTCGCCACCGAGCCGTGCACCGACTCGCCGTTGTTCGACCTGCCGCAGGTGGTGGTGACCCCCCACCTGGGCGCATCGACCGCCGAAGCCCAGGACCGGGCCGGCACCGACGTCGCCAAGAGCGTGAAGCTGGCGCTGGCCGGTGAGTTCGTTCCCGACGCGGTCAACGTCGGTGGTGGCGCGGTCAGTGAGGAAGTCGCACCCTGGCTGGACCTGGTGCGCAAGCTCGGGCTACTGGCGGGCGCGCTCTCCGATGGGCTGCCGGTGTCGCTGTCGGTGCAGGTGCGCGGCGAACTGGCCTCCGAAGACGTTGGGGTGCTGCGGTTGTCGGCGTTGCGCGGACTGTTCTCGGCGGTCATCGAAGACCCGGTGACGTTCGTCAACGCGCCGGCCCTGGCCGCCGAACGCGGCGTCGACGCCGAGATCGGCACCGCCACCGAAAGCCCCAACCACCGCAGCGTCGTCGAGCTCAAGGCGGTCACCGCCGACGGCTCGACCGTCACCGTTGCCGGCACGCTGTCCGGCACCCAGCAGGTGGAGAAGATCGTTGAGATCAACGGCCGGCACTTCGACCTGCGTGCCGAAGGCGTCAACCTGATCATCAACTACTCCGACCAGCCTGGCGCGCTGGGCAAGATCGGCACTCTGCTGGGGTCGGCGGGCATCAACATCCACGCCGCGCAGCTGTCCGAGGACGCCGAAGGCCCTGCGGCGACCGTCCTGCTGCGGGTCGATCGCCAGGTGCCCGCCGATGTGGAGTCGGCGATCAGTGCTGCGGTCGGCGCCAACAAGATTGAAGAGGTAGACCTGACATGAGCCTGAAACTTGCCGTCATCCCCGGCGACGGGATCGGCCCGGAGGTTATCGCCGAGGCCGTCAAGGTGCTCGACGCCGTGCTCCCGGGCACCGAGAAGACCGAATACGACCTGGGCGCCAAGCGTTATCACGCCACCGGCGAGGTCCTGCCGGATTCGGTGCTGGAAGAGATCCGCGGCCACGACGTGATCCTGCTCGGCGCGATCGGTGACCCGTCGGTGCCCTCGGGTGTGCTGGAGCGCGGCCTGCTGCTGCACGCCCGCTTCGCCCTGGACCACCACGTCAATCTGCGTCCCAGCCGGTTGTACCCGGGGGTGACGAGCCCGCTGGCCGATCCGCCGGAGATCGACTTCCTGGTGGTGCGCGAAGGGACCGAGGGTCCCTACACCGGCAACGGCGGGGCGCTGCGGGTCGGCACCCCCCACGAGGTCGCCACCGAAGTCAGCGTCAACACCGCGTTCGGGGTGGCCCGAGTGGTCCGGTTCGCCTTCGAGAAGGCCCGCGCTCGCCGTAAGCACTTGACCCTGGTGCACAAGAACAACGTGCTGGCCTACGCGGGATCGTTGTGGACCCGGACGGTGGCCGAAGTCGCCAAGGATTACCCGGACGTCGAGACCGCCTACACCCACGTCGACGCCGCCACGATCTACATGGTCACCGACCCCGGCCGGTTCGATGTGATCGTCAGCGACAACCTGTTCGGCGACATCATCACCGACCTGGCGGGTGCTGTCTGCGGCGGGATCGGCCTGGCGGCCAGCGGCAACATCGACGCCACCGGTGCCAATCCCTCGATGTTCGAGCCGGTGCACGGCAGTGCGCCCGACATTGCCGGGCAGGGCATCGCCGACCCGACCGCGGCGGTGACGTCGGTGGCCATGCTGCTGGGCCACATCGGCGAGCCCGAGGCCGCCGCCCGGGTCGATGCGGCCGTCGAGCAGCACCTGGCTACCCGCGGTGGGCAGAAGCTGTCTACCGTGGCCACCGGAGAGCGGATTCTGAACCTGCTCTGACACGGCTATGGTGACGCGCCCCATGGCGTTGGGCCGCATCATCGTGGATGGGTGCTGGGCTAGCTGAAGCTGACGGGCAATCTCGCCGCCAGGGCAGCGGCGGTGATGCCGAAGGTTTCACGGGCCCGAATCGTTCCGGTAGCCGTGTCGATGTCGATGATGGCGTACTCGGTATAGACCCTGCTGACGCAACGCAGACCGGTCAGCGGATAGGTGCACGACGGAACCAGTTTGGCGGCACCGTCCTTGGTGAACAGGTCCATCATCACGAACACGTCCTTGGCGCCGATCGCCAAGTCCATGGCGCCACCGACGGCCGGGATTGCGCCCGGTTCCCCGGTGTGCCAGTTCGCCAGGTCGCCGCACTGACTGACCTGTAGTGCTCCCAGCACGCACACATCGAGGTGCCCGCCTCGCATCATCGCGAAGGAGTCGGCGTGGTGGAAGTAGCAGGCCCCGGGAGTCTCGGTGACCGGAATCTTGCCGGCATTGGTGAGGTCGGGATCGACGTCCGCGCCGCGGGCTGCGGGGCCCATGCCGAGCATGCCGTTCTCGGTGTGCAGTATCACCGCGTCGTCGGGCGACAGGTGATCCGCGACCAGCGTGGGCTGTCCGATGCCGAGATTCACGTACGAACCCGCAGGGATGTCACGGGCGATCACGGCGGCACGTTCGTCGCGGGTCAGCGGGCCGCGATCAATGTGCTCGATCGTGTTCGCAGAGGCCGACGTCACGAGCTCGTCTCCAGGATCCGGTCGACGTAGATTCCCGGCGTGACGACCGCTTCGGCGTCCAGCTGCCCGGTGTCGACGACACGGGACACCTCGGCGATCGTCAGGGTGGCGGCGGCGGCCATCACCGGGCCGAAGTTGCGGGCGGTCTTGCGATACACCAGGTTTCCCATGCGGTCTCCGATATGGGCGCGGATCAGCGCGACATCCCCGTGAATCGGATACTCCAGCGCGTAGTCCCGGCCGTTGATGGTCCGAATCTCTTTGCCCTCGGTGAGCAGCGTGCCAACGCCAGTGGGGCAGTAGAACGCCCCGATGCCTGCACCGGCGGCGCGTATGCGTTCGGCGAGGTTGCCCTGTGGTACCAGCTCCAGCTCGATCTTGCCGGCGCGATACAGGCCGTCGAACACGTAGGAATCGGACTGACGGGGAAACGAACAGATCAGCTTGCGGACCCGCCCGGCGGCCAACAGTGCTGCCAGCCCGGTATCAGCAGTGCCCGCGTTGTTGCTGACGATGGTCAGATCGCGAGCTCCCTGGGCGATCAGGGCGTCGATCAACACGGTGGGCAGGCCGGCCAAACCGAATCCGCCTACCAAAACCGTTGCGCCGTCGGCGACTCCGGATACCGCCTCGGCAGCGCTGTCACAGAACGCAGCACGGCTCACCGGTAACCCTCCGAGCTGTCGTGGTCGCCCAGCACCTGCGCGGCAATGCGGAACGCGGTATTGGCATCGGGTACACCGCAATAGATGGCGGTCTGCAACAGCACCTCTTTGATCTCGTCGTTGGACAGGCCGTTACGGCGCGCCGCGCGCAGATGCATGGCAAGTTCCTCGTGGTGGCCTCGAGCCACCAGGGCGGTCAGGGTGACGATCGAGCGGCTGCGTCGGTCGAGGCCGTCTCGGGTCCAGATGTTGCCCCACGCGTAACGAGTGATCAGGTCTTGAAAGTCGGCGGTGAACTCGGTGGTGCGTGCGATCGTGCGGTCGACGTGTTCGTCGCCCAGGACCTGTCGGCGCACCGACATACCCGCGGTGTAGACCGGATCCCGCACCATCAGATGGGCGAGGATGAGGTTGACGGTCGCCTTGGGGGCCTCGACGGGCGCAAGGTGGCCGACATCGTCGAGCACCACCAGGCGGCCGTGTTGGACACCGGAGGCGATACGCCCCAACGACTCTGGGGGAGTGGCGTCATCACGGGAACCGGCAATGGCCAACACCGGTGCGGCGATCTGACCGAGTCGTGCGGTGACATCGAAGTCGGCCAGTGCCACACATGCCTGGGCATACGATTCGTCGTCGGTTCCGCGCAACGCATCCACCAGCGCCGCGACCAGACCCGGCGCCCGATCGATGAAACCGGGTGCGAACCAGCGTTGCAGACAGGCCTCGACGACCGCGCCGGTACCCGATGTGCGCACGGTGGCGGCACGCGTCGCCCAATCCTCTGCCCGACCGATGGCGGCGCCAGTGCATAGCAGCGTGGCGCTCGACAACCGCTCGGGGGCATCGAGCAGCAGCTGCAGACCGACCGCACCACCGATCGAATTGCCGGCGTAATGGAATGCCGAGCGCGGCGCGATCTCGTCCGCCAAGGCCAGCACGCCTGCCGCCAGGTCCGGTATCCGGAAGGCAGGAGCTGCTGGACTACGACCGTGGCCGGGAAGGTCCCACGCGATGACGCGCAGGCGCTCGGCGAGTTGTTCAGCGGCTGAGCCCCACAGGGCGGTTGCCGATGTCCCGAGCGATGGCCCGAGCAGGAGCAGGTCCGCGTTCGGTGGTCCGCCGAAGTCAGTGCCGACCAGCCGCGGCACGCTCATGTTGCCTCCATCCAGTGGTGTGCGCGCTGCAACACGGCATCGATGAGATGGCTTGTCGCCCCGGTGTAGTCGCGACGAGCGGTATTTCCGGTCAGTTCGGTCATCGCCCGCTGTTCGCCGAGCAGGTCACCGGCGGACGCAAGATTGGCCGCGGCGCGATCGGTGTCGATGACCAGGCCGGCGAGTAGGTCTGTGGTCTGCGACGCGGCGGCTACGGCATTGCGGGACAAGGTCCGCAGGGCGGCCCATTCGGCGTGCCAGCCGCCGTCGGAGCGCTCATCGACACCGGCGGCCGACGCGGCGTGCAAGCCGGCGGCCAGCGACGGTGCCGCCAATCCTGTACGGCGGATCAGTAGGGACAACACCGGATTGTTCTTGTGCGGCATCGTCGACGAACCGCCGCCGCTGCCCTCGGCCAATTCGCCGACCTCGGATCTATTGCTTGCGGCAACGTCATTGGCGATGTGGGCCCAGGCGTCGCAACATGTCACCAACGCGTCACCCACGCGAGTAATGACTGATCGAGTCGTGTGCCACGGTGGGCCCTCGGCAAGACCAAGGGCTGCGGCCAGGCGCCCGGACAGGGCGAGGGCATCGGTGGGTGAGCCGGTCAGCTCGGTGGCAGCGGCCATGGTTCCCGCGGCGCCGCCGGCCTGCACTGAAAGCTCCGGCAGTGCCGCGACACAGTCGGCGCCATCCAGAAGTCCGGTCAGCCAATGGGCGAACTTCATGCCGAGCGTTGTCGGCAAAGCGGGCTGGGTCAACGTGCGGGCCAGCATGGGGCTGTCACGGTAGGTTTCGGCCAGCGCGGCCACGGTGCGTACCTGCCTGCTGAGTTCGCTGCGAACGCGGTCCAGCGTGTCGCGCAGGCACAGCATCAGTGCGGTGTCGACGACATCCTGGCTGGTCAGGCCGCGGTGCAGCCAGCGGGCCGATTCGTGGCCGGTGCGATCCCGGAGCAATGCGAGCAGGCCGGGCACCGGGTTTCCGGTCGCCTCGGCGGCTACGGCCACCGGTTCCACGTCGGCTGCGGTGATCGCCGCAGATAGGTCGGACCGCGCCGTCGCCGGTGCGATACCCGAGTCGACAAGCACACCGAGCCAGGCGCTTTCGACCCGCGCCAGCGCAGCCAGGTACGCCGCGTCGCTGAAGATCTGTCCTGCCCGGTGGTCGCCGGGCCACAACAAGTCGGTCATGGTTGCCCCCGGTAGCGCAGGAAAACCGTCTCGTCGGCGCCCTGCAGTCTGATGTCGAAGCGAAAGCCCTGCTCGTCGGCTACCGCGATGAGCGTATGGCGACGGTCAGCAGGAACGGAACTCAACAGTCGGTCTGCGTCGAGTTGATCTCCCGGCAGATAGGCACGGGTGAACAACCGGTTCAGCAGGCCCCGCGCAAACACGGCGACGGCAATAAATGGTGTCGACTGCTGGGATGCTCCGGGTTTCACCGTCGTGAAGCAGTAACGGCCGGCGGCGTCTGTTGCGGCGCGTCCCCACCCGGTGAAGGTGTCGCCGTCGCGACGAAGTGAACTCGAGGTTGGCACGACGCCGTCCGAATCGGCATGCCAGATCTCCAACAGCGCATCGGGAACCGGCGCCCCGGCGCCGTCGGTGACGGTGCCGTGCAGCTGGATGGCACCGACTGAGCCGGGGGGAACGAGTTCGCTACCACGCTCGAACGGCAACGCGTAGCCGAAGAACGGGCCGATGGTCTGCCCGGGAGTGGCCGTCCGATTAGTCATCGTGATCCTCGAAAGGCGTTGCGGCTGAACCGGTGAGCACGATGTCCCACCGGTAGCCGGTAGCCCATTCGTGGCTGGTGATGTCGTGGTCGTAGAGCGCGACGAGCCGATCACGGGCCTTCTGGTCGGTGATCGACTGGTAGATCGGGTCCAACGCGCACAGCGGGTCGCCGGGGAAATACATCTGGGTGATCATCCGCTGCGTGAAATCACTGCCGAACAAGGAGAAGTGGATATGCGCGGGGCGCCACGCGTTGTGGTGGTTGCGCCAGGGGTACGGGCCGGGCTTGATCGTGGTGAACCGGTAACACCCGTCGTCGTCGGTGAGGCAACGCCCTGCTCCGGTGAAGTTGGGGTCCAACGGTGCGGGGTGCTGATCGCCCTGGTGGATGTAGCGCCCGCTGGCGTTGGCCTGCCAGATCTCGACGAGTTGCTTGCGCACGGGCCTGCCGTCACCGTCGAGGATTCGCCCGGTCACCACGGTCCGCTCACCGATCGGCGAGCCGGTGTGCTGCGCGGTCAGATCGGCGTCGCCCGGGCCGAGGTCGCCGTCGCCGAAACAGGGCGCCTGTAGCTCGATGCCCTCTGGATCCGTGAGGTGGAGCCGACTCTTGGGATGGCGCAGCACGCTACTGCGGTACGGCGGATAGTCCAGCTTCGGCTGGCTCTCTTGCATGCCCGCGCGCGAGTACTCGACCTGGATCGCCGCGATCTCGGCGCTGATCTCCGCCTGACCCGTCATCACCGCTCCAGCCGGGCCAGTTCGTGGCGCCACGCGGCATCCGCGGTGAATGAGGGACCAAGGTCGGGCAGATCCGCCCAATCCGATTCGTCGATCGGCCTCAATGTGCCGCCCGCGGAGCGGACCCGCAGTGACATCGAAGCCAGTTGGTCCAGGCTGATCGCCTGCAGGACAGCCCGGGCAGCGGTGGCTGCGGCACTGGTGATGCCGTGGCCGCGGCAGATCACCACCGGCTTGCCCGCCATGGCGGCGACCATCTCCTTGCCGAGTTCTGCGGTGCGGATCAGCACGGCCCTCGGGTACACCGGGACGCCCCGACGCGCGAGCCATGCGCCAGGGATGTCGAAGGCCCCGTAGATGGGTTCTATCGTGATGCCCGCCAGGTCGGCGGCCACGACGGCCGCCGGATGCAGGTGGGCCACTGCCCGGTGTTCGGGATGGGCCAGCAGGGTTTCGACGTGAATCGGCAGCTCGTTAGGCACCCGATACCCGTCCAGTTCGCCTGGCATGCCCGGTGTTCCGTCAAAGCGGATGAGCCGAATGTCGTCGGGACCAGTGAATGCGACGCCGTCGTCAGAGTCGCTGCGGCACCGCATGAGTAGGTGTTCCTCGTCGACTCGGGCACTGATGTGTCCGAGAATGCCGTCCACCAGGCCCCGGGCGGCAGCGACTCGGCATGCCTGGGCGACCTCCAGCCGCAGCGGCGACAGATAGTCGGCGGTCACGCGGTACCCCCGGTAGTCATTCCGAATCCACCGTCGGGATGTGTGCTCCCTGCGGTGATGCCGCGGGACCGGTCCGATGCCAGGAAGACATAGCTCCAAGCGTGGTCCTGTGGAGTGAGTGCGACATTGAGCGGGGTGCGTGCGGCGAGATCGCGGGCCCGGTTGGGGGTGTCGTCAAGGCGGATCTGGTCGAGCGACAGGTTCTGCAAACCGCGCAGGTCGGTGTTCAACGTGCCGCCCGGTGCAACGCCGTTGACCCGGATGTTCGGGGCGAGTTCGTAGGCGAGAGTGGTGACGAGGCCGCGCACGGCGAACTTCGACGCGACGTAAAGTACGCCGCCGCGACCGGGATAGAACGACGACGCAGACTCAGTGAGAACGATGGACGACCGCTCCTGGGCTTGAAGCGCCGGGATGGCGGCCTTCACCGACTGCAGATAACTCAGCACGTTCGTGGTGAACATCTCGTCGAAGGCCGGCGCCAGCTCTTCGGTCGAGATGTCGGTGATTCCCTTGTAGAAGTCGAAGATCCCGACACAGGTGACCAGCGTGTCCAGGCCGCCGAATGCCGCGACTGTTGCTGCGACAGCGCGTTCGTTTGCCTCGGCAGTGGTCGCATCGCCCTGTGTCACCGGCACTCCGGGCAATTGACGTGCCAAGGCATCGCACTTCGACCGATCGCGTTCCAGTACCGCGACCTGGGCTCCCTCGTCGAGATATGCGTCAACGACTGCTCGGCCGATGCCCGAGCCGGCGCCGACGACCAGCGCACGCTTACCGTCCAGCCATCGGGTCATGGCAGGTCACTGTCGTCTGCGAGGAGCGGTTGATGCATCTTGCCGACCATCGCGGCCAATGTGTAGGTGTTCTGCCAGGTCAATGCTTCAAGTTCCAGGGCATCGAGACTGATCCATTGTCCCGACTTCGGTGAGGCGATCAGCAGCCGCGAACCGTTGCGGGTATCGACCCGGCGCAGCGTGACTTCGGTGAACTCGTTGGCGATGGTTATGGCGTCACCCACCGCATTGGCCATCAGGTCGTCGAGTGCGCTCACAGGAAGACCGCCAGGTTCTGCATGCGAATGACCGACTCATCGACATAGATGGTGCGGCGCGCCAACTTCCATCCGTGGTCAGTCAGGCGTAACAGATCTTCGCGGCCGCAGGAGACCAGCGCAGCCTCGTTGACGTCGCCGCGGCTGCGGAAGAGCAGTTCGGCCGACTCGACGATCAGGTGCTGGTCATCGTCGCAGGCAAAGGTGCGGACGTTGGTGATGTGATGGCGCAGCCGTGACGGCGGGTCTTCGGTCCAGGCGTGTTCGGTCGCAAAGCGCGCGACGCGTCTGTGCAGGGAGTACTTGTTCTCGTCGAAGTGAGCCATGCCGGGCGACGTGTCGAACCCAGCGCCGGAGGCGGTGGTCACTCGCACGGGCATGAAGTAGTGGATGTCCTCGGTGAGAGTGTCGAGCCATTCGGTGTACTGCTGCGCGTCGAGAAGATAGGCCTCATCGACCAAGAACTGATGTGCCTGCAGGTGTCGGGTGTCGTTGAACGGTAAGGGCTTACCGGTACGGACCTTCGTTGGTGCATGACCACCCAGGACTGCCAGCTCCCAGGGGCCGCCGGCATCGCTCGGTCGTGGAAACCCCGCCCGCGTGCCTTTCTCGGCGGATGTCATACCCGGGCCTCCTCGCAGGCGTCCTCGCATGCCGACGTGCCGTTGGTCTGCACCAGGGGCGTGATGCCTTCGCGCTGTGTGCCCATCGCCGCGGTGGTGGTCGCCACCGCAGGCATTTCGAGGTGATCGGCCCACATCCGAAGCATCGCCCGCTGATTGTTCTCGTTATAGCCGACTTGAGCGGTACCTGGTCCATGGAATTGCTCCGGCGGTAGGGCATTGACCACCGGAGTGTCGTCGGCGAGCAGGCCCATCCGGCCATTGAGCAACAGTTGGCGGGCCATGGATCCGGCGGCGGTATTGGTCAGCGACACCCAGTTCTCCACGTCGTCCTGTTCGAACATGCCCGTGGAGCCGAAGCACATCAGATAGGCCTTGTAGGAGTCCTTCTTGAACTGCTCGGGTGCGGCCGCGTCGACCGCGAACCAGGAGTACACCTCGGTTTCGTTCTCGCTGATCGGCTGCCAGGTGCGAATCGATATGAACGGCAACACGTCTTCACTGTCTTGAATCTTCGGCCAGTTGTGCACCAGGCTCATGTTGGGGAAGACCGATGCCGCCGAGATCATGAAACCGTCGTCGGCGACCATGCGCTGGTGGTCGGGTGACCACACGTCCTTGATTCGCCCCACCATGTCGTCGGGGTAGCCGACATAGCGCATCCGTTCCTCAAAGGTGCCCGGCGGCAGTTTGTAGGTGGTACCGCCGCCGCAGGTCGCCCAGTACGTTGCGCCGTCTTTGCGCTTCTGCGCCTTCGGTTCACGAAACAGCCCGATATCGACGACAGAGGCGTGGGTGTGGGGGGTGTGATACATGTCGCCGGCGAAGTTCTCGACGCCGATCTTCCAGTTCGCCTTGATGCGCCACCGTTGCGGGCCGCGCACCTCGAGGCCGCTGCGGCTCTGCTTGGTGTAGAAGTCCAGATAGAACCTGAAATCGCCGAGAAACTCTTCGAGCGGGGGAGCTTGCGGGTCAAGGCTGACGAAGATCAGCCCGTTGTAACTGGCGAGACCTGGTGCCGGCAATAGGGTCTGGCCCCGCTTGGAAAAGCCGGCCTCGCCGCCGTAGGCCTCTTGGTGGAAGGGCAGGCCGGTGATGCGCCCGTCATTGCGGTACGACCAGCCGTGGTAGGGGCATCGGAAATTGGAGGCGTTGCCCATCTCGGCGCGGCATACCTGCATCCCACGATGCAGGCACATGTTGAACATGGCCCGCACGTCGCCCTTGGAGTCGCGCGCAATGATGAAGGAGTCGTTGAGCAGGCGCCGCACCACGTAGTCGCCGCCCTGGGGTATCTCCGACTCGTGCGCCACGAACATCCAGGCGCGGCGGAAGAGTCGCTCTTTCTCCAGTTCGAAGATTTCGGCGTCGTTGTAGATGTGCGCTGGGATCATTCCCCGCCTGACCTCATCGAGGACATGCCGGTGATCACTCATCGATGCGTCTCCAGTCGTGAAGGCCCGCGATGTCTGGTATGCAGAGAAAATCTCTGGGGCGTGGAGAAAACTTTGCCAGGATGCCGGTTAAAAGGTCAACAACCCGCAGTATTGTCTCTGGTATGCAGAGCGATGAACCACTGGGGCCGACCGGCGAGGGCGCCGGCGCCGCGGCTCCGGACTGGGGTGTGCCGCAGTATCCGATCGGATCGGTGGACCGGGCGCTGAAGCTTCTCCTGTTGTTGGGAGAGCAGCCGCAGATCCGGTTGACGGACGCGGCCAAACACTTGGACGTCGCATCCTCCACGGCCCATCGTCTGTTGGCCATGCTGCAATATCGGGGCTTCGTGCGCCAGGATCCGGTGTCCAAGGCCTATCACCCCGGGCCCGCGCTGATGAGCGTGGCGTTCTCGGTGTTCAACCGCATCGATGTCGAGGGTGCGGCAAAGCCGGTTTTGCTGCGCCTCAGCGAACGCCTCAACGAGTCGGTCCATCTCGGAATGCTTGAGGGCTCAGGCGTTCGCTTCATCGCCGCCGCTGAGGGGCAGGCTGCCGTTCGGGTTGCCTCACGGCTCGGGCGCACGATGCCGGCGCACTGCACCTCAACCGGCAAGGCGCTGCTGGCGCGGTTGTCCGATGCCGACATCGCCCGTCTGTACCCAGACGACGAGCTGCCGCGCGTGACGGCACATTCGGTCGGCACCAGGACGCAACTGCAACGCGAGCTCAGTCAGATACGACAACAGGGGTACGCGGTGAACCGGGAGGGAAGTGAGGATGGAGTCGCTTCGGTCGCGGTGCCCATTCCTACGCGTGCGCCGGGAGTTCTGCTGGCGCTCAATGCCGCAGCGCCCGTTCACCGACTGAGCAGTTCGCAGTACCGAGGGGTGGCGGCCGTATTGGTCGAGGCGGCCAAAGAGATCGGCGACCAGATCGGCTAACAGCTACGACGGGGCCAAGAGCAGCTGTGCCCGCCGCGCCAACAGGCGACGTACGGCGTCGTCCATGTGTTCGTCGATCAGCCGGATCGCGAGGCCCTCGTCACCGGCACCGATCGCCTTGCGCAGCACGACATGTTCGGTGACCTGATCGCGCAGGTCGGGGTAGGCCTCTTCGAGTTCGCCCAGCAGTATTCGGGTTTCCGAAAGCAGGGTCCGCATCGCGCGGTGCAGTCGTGGACTGCCGGCGCACTCGACGAGCTCTTCGTGGAACGCCTGGTCGGCATCGGCTGCCGCGGCGCCGTCGCCCTGGGACGCGGCAACGCGCAAGGCCTCTACCGGGCCACGCAGTCGGGCGGCCGCGGTGCGGGTGTCGCCGCGCAGCACTTCGATGACGGCGGCGCGTTCGATGGCCTTGCGTGCCTGGTACACATCGCGGACGTCGTCATCGGTGAGTTCGACGACGAAAATGCCCCGATTGCGTTCGCTGCGCAGCAACCCTTCGGCCACCAGCCGCTGCATCGCCTCGCGTAGCGGGCCGCGCGACACCGCGAACTGCGCGGCCAGGGTCGCTTCGCCGAGTTGTTGACCCGGCGCCAGCCGGCCGCGGGTGATCGCCTCCCGGAGCCGCTCGGCGATCAGCTCCGCCGTTGAGGGCCGGCTCAATGGCTCGAACCCGGCATCATGTGAGATTGTCATCGCCCATCCTCGAACAATGCGCCCAGCCCGGTTGTCCGCCGGCTTATCCCGGCGATGCGCAAACCTTCCCACACCGTCACCACATTGGCGGTCAGTACCGGCTTGCCGAGCAGTCGATCGAGTTCGTCGACCTGGGCGACGGTGTGCATGGCGGTGTCGGGGATCAGCAGCGCATCGGCCCGAGGGGAGTCATTGCGCAGTGCGAGTTCTCGGACTTGGCCAGGCGTCAGCCGGCCCACCTCCGCCGCGGTGGGGATACCGGAATCTCCCATGGCTTCGACGGTGACACCGTGGGCGGCAACGAAATCCACAAACAGCTGGGCGATGTCGCGCGGATAGCTGGCGGCGACCGCAACGTGGCGGCAGCCGAGCGCGGCCAGGGCGTGCACGAACGCGAACGACGTACTCGAGGCGGGCACGCCGGCTTCGGCTGCCAGTCGATCAACCTGCTCGGCAGCGCCGGAGGGGCCGAACACGAAGCTTCCCGACGTGCACGCCCAGACCACCGCGGCGGGCTGCTGCGGTGTCAGCAACGCCGCGCC
The DNA here is from genome assembly GCF_045310815.1 of Mycobacterium sp. SMC-19. Taxonomy (NCBI): domain Bacteria; kingdom Bacillati; phylum Actinomycetota; class Actinomycetes; order Mycobacteriales; family Mycobacteriaceae; genus Mycobacterium; species Mycobacterium sp. SMC-19. Next base: position 251,055 of record NZ_JBJIAM010000005.1, read on the forward strand.
GTGGGCGAGTCTGGCTGGACTGCCGAGGTCCATCAGTTCCGGCACGGCATGCAGGTCGGTGCCGTAGATGTGCGCGACGGGCAGGTGCACGCCCAGCAGGCGGGCGGCATGGGGGTAGTCCGACTCGGCGGCGTGGTCGGGATAGATGAACCCGACGGTCGGTGGTGCGCCGGTCATTGGGGGGCTCCGGTGAAGACATCGCGGAGCCACCGGCCGGGTCCCATCATCGGCAGGTCCATCCGCCCCAGGCACGCCCACATCGTCAGTTGATTGGCCGTGAGGATCGGCTTACCCAGCATCTGCTCCAGGGGAGCGATGATGTCGTAGGTCCGCAGGTTGGTACAGCTGACGAAGATGGCCTGCGCCTCCGGGCGATCCGCGGCCAAAATCCGTTCGGCCACGGTGCGGTAGTTGACCTTCCAGATCCCGCCACCCAGTCCCAGATGATCGGAGTGCAGCACGGACACCCCGAGTTGGTTCAGAAACACCCGCAGCAGGTCGGTCAACTCCCCGTCGTAGGGGGTCAGGACGCTGATCCGCGAAATGTCCAGCGCGATGATCGCTTCAGCCAGTGCGCCCGACGTGGTGACCGCTGCCTTGGCTCCGGCGGATTCGATGGCCGAGACCAGCGTCTTCTCGTACTCGACGCCGTGGATGAAGCTCCCCGACGCGCACAGATAGGCAACCACCTCCGGCTCGACGTGCAGCACGTCTCGGGTCGCCGCCTGTAGATGATTGGTGTCAGACACCAGTTCGGCCATGGCTCGGCTGACCGGGACAGGTTCGTAGTGCGTACGTGCCAGGTGCAGCGTCACCTCGGCAGGGATCCAGCGCCACAGTTCGCGTTCGATCGCCAGATCGAAAGGCGCGATGATGCCGACACCGCGCTGATCGACCGGCCCGTCGAAGTCCGGCAACTCCGGAAACTGGGACAGATCCATGGGTTTCCCCATACTGACGTTCCACCCCCAGGCCAGCCCTGGATTGTTGACAATCATACGATCTGTTTTTACGGTGTCAATGTGGACGCGCGGCCGGTGGTGACCGTCCAGCACGGCGAGTCGGTCCCCGCACAACTCGATTCGATCAGCGCAGACGCGGAGCTACGCCTGGTTCCGTCATCGCGGCTGGCCGACGGCATTGTCGGTGCCGACGTGCTCTTCTTGTACGACTTCTCTTCTCCCGCACTGGCATCGGTGTGGCCTTCCGCCGAGGCATTGCGCTGGGTGCAGGTTGCCGCCATCGGGGTGGACGCCGTGCTCTTCGACGAGTTGATCGACAGCGATGTCGTCATCACCAATTCCCGCGGAATCTTCGAGGAACCGATCGCCGAGTATGTGCTCGGGCAGATCCTGGCCTTCGCCAAGGACTTCCGGCGGTCCTGGGACGCTCAGCGCGTCCAACGGTGGGAGCACTTCGACAGCGAGCCGATTGCCGGCGCATCGGTCACGATCGTCGGGCCCGGGCCGGTCGGGCGGGCCATCGCCCGGTTGTTGCGTGCGGTCGGAATGTCGGTACGCGGCGTTGGACGCAGCGTCCGCGAGGATCCCGACATCGGCGCGATCACCACCGATGTGTTGGCCGCAGTCGCCGACGCCGACTATGTGGTGCTGGCCGCGCCGCTGACGTCGCAGACCCGGGGCATGGTCGATTCCGGGGTGCTCGACGCGATGCGGCCGACGGCGCGACTGATCAACGTAGGCCGCGGCGAGCTGGTAGACACCGATGCGTTGGTGGCGGCGCTGCAGGCCGGTGTCATTGCCGGAGCCGCACTCGATGTCGTCGACCCAGAGCCGCTCCCGGCCGATCATCCGCTGTGGAGAGTCCCCAACGTACGCCTGACACCGCACAACAGCGGTGACATCAAGGGTTGGCGAAACGCATTGCAGCAACAGTTCATCGCCAACTTCCGCCGGTACATGTCCGGCCAGCCGCTGCACAACGTGGTCGACAAGCGCCGCGCGTCGGCGACCAGCGAAACCGGTTGAGGAGGCACGTCGTATGACTCACCCCACCGAACTGAGTGCCCTGCAACTGGTCGCCGCCTACACCTCCGGCGAGCTGTCACCGGTGGAAGCCACCGCCGCAGCGCTCGCGGCGATCAGCGAACGTGACGGCGAGGTCAACGCCTTCTGTCTGGTCGACGAGGAGGCGGCGCTGTCAGAGGCCCGCAAGTCCGAGGTCCGCTGGGGCGGCAACTACACCAAGGGACTGCTGGACGGGGTGCCGATCGCGATCAAAGACGTCTTCCACACCGCCGGTTGGCCGACCCTGCGGGGATCGCTGCTCGCCGACGCGGCGGGGCCGTGGCCCGACGACAGCCCGGCGGTGAACAAGATCCGCAACGACGGCATGGTGCTGCTCGGTAAGACGACCACCCCGGAACTGGCCTGGAAGGGCGTCACCGACAGCCCGCGTACCGGCGTCACCCGCAATCCCGTCGACACCACGCGCACCGCGGGCGGCTCCTCGGGCGGCAGCGCCGCCGCGGTCGCCGCCGGGATGGCGCCCTTGGCTATCGGCACCGACGGTGGCGGCAGCATCCGGATTCCCGCGAGTTTCTGTGGGGTGGTGGGTTTCAAACCCACTCATGGCCGCGTGCCGATGTATCCGATCAGCCCGTTCGGGCCACTGGCGCACGCCGGCCCGATCACCCGGACCGTCGAAGACGCCGCCATGCTGATGGACATCATCGCGCTGCCAGATTTTCGCGACCCCACGTCGTTGCCGCCGACTTTGACGACTTACCGCGGCGAAGTCCGGCGCGACGTGGTCGGTCTCGACGTGGCGTATTCGCCGACGCTGGGATATGTCGACGTCGACCCGCAGATCGCGTCCGCGGTGGCCGAGGCCGTTCAGGCGCTGGCCGACGCCGGATTGAACGTTCTAGTGGCCGATCCCGGCTTCGCCGACCCGATCGACGCGTTCGAGGTGCTGTGGGCAACCGGGGCGGCGGGCAGCCTGCGTGGCCGGGAAGGCGACCGCGGGCTCGTCGACCCCGGGCTGGCCGACATGTGGGACCGGGGGACGGCGGTGTCGGGCGTCGACTATCTGGCCGCCCGCCAGGTGAGTGTGGATCTGGGTGTTGCCATGGGGCGCTTCCACGAACGGCACAACTTACTGATCACGCCGACCACCCCGATTGCGGCCTTCGCCGCCGGCCACGACGTGCCGGTCGATTCCGATCTGCGGTGGTGGGCCCAGTGGACGCCGTTCACCTACCCCTTCAACATGACTCAACAGCCGGCGCTGAGCATCCCGATCGGCGCCACGGCGGAGGGTCTGCCGATCGGCATGCAGATCATCGGCCCCCGGCACAGCGACGATCTGGTGCTGGCGGCCGGCTTGTTCGCCGAGCGGGTCTTGGGCTAGATACAGTCCCGTTCCACCAGCGAGCGTGCGCAGAATGCCGTCGTCAACGGCGTGTCGCTGTGCAGACATGCACTCTCGCCGGAAAGGGTCAGGCCCGGGCGAAGGCCAACTGTTCGCCGACCGCACCGGCCATCCACAAGTCGTTGCAGGCGGCGGCCATCTCGGTCAGGCCGTCCTCGATCGTGGCGAAGACATTGCCGGGCACCCACCCGACGTCGCCATTGATCAACAGATTGTTGCGGCCGTAGAAGATCGCCAGGTCGGTGGCGCCCAGTGGTGAATTCGCCTGCCCGTCCTTGTCATAGCCGTAGGCGGGGTTGCCGATGTCACCGGCGTCGAAGTCGAAGAAGCAGACATCGCCGGGGATTGGTGTGACCGTGGTGTTCTCGCGTCCGGGGGAGCCCAGTGGTGGCAACAGCGTGTAGACCTCGTTGCGGGCGTACTTGCCGTGATAGGCCTGGCCTGCGACGGGTAGCGCTTCCCAGACCACGGCGCAGGTCAGGGGCGCCTGCTCCTCGAGCAGTCGCGCCCGGCAAGACACCCCGCGCCCGGTCAGCGTGATGGACAGGAAACGTGCCACAGCAGCCTCTTTCCTCTCCCGCCGGGTCTACACCGGGTCGAAGACGCGGCTGGCGATGAATGTCGGTCGCGGAACGGCAGCGCCGAACGGCTCCACCAGGGCGTTGTCCACGCTGTTGTAGACGATGAACACGTTCGAGCGTGCATATGGCGTGATGTTGCTGCTCGATCCGTGCATGCAGTTGCTGTCGAAGAACACCGCGGACCCGGCCGGTCCGGTGATCTGACGAATCCCATGCTGATCGGCCAACCAGGTCAGGCTCGCATCGTCGGGCGTGCCGATCTCCTGCTGCTTGAGCGACGAGCGGTAGTGATCCGGCGGGGTCTGGCCCGGGCACGACACGAACCAACGGTGCGACCCGGGCATGATCATCAGCGATCCGTTGCTGTCCAGGTTCTCGGTGAGGGCCACCGAGACGCTGACCGCGCGTGGGGTGGGCATGCCGTCTTCGGCATGCCAGGTCTCAAAATCGGAGTGCCAGTAAAACTCTCGGCCGTTGAACCCCGGCTTGAAGTTGACCCGGCTCTGGTGCACATAGACGTCGGAGCCGAGCAGTTGACGGGCCGGTCCCACCAGGCGCGGGTCTGCGACCAGCGCGGCGAACGCCGGACTGATCCGGTGCACCTCGAAGATCGACCGGATCTGGCCGCTGTCGCGCTCGCAGATCGAGCGCTCGTCGGCGGCCAGCGCGGCGTCGGCGCGCAGGCGGTCCAGCTCGTTACGCAGGTCTGCCACGACGTCGGCGTCCAAAACGGTGTCGACGGCCAGAAATCCGTCGGCGTCGAATTGCGCGACCCGTTGCGGGCTCAACGGGCCGCCGCCGTTGGCTTCTGCGGCCCAGACCACCGGGTCGTGCCGCGGTTCGATACCGATCGTGACGTTGTTGCGCGTGGGGTAGCGGTCGACGAGGCCTTGCTCGGTCAGGGGAGGGGTCACGATGCCGTCTCCTGTGGTTGTTCCGTGAGCAGGGGGTACGCGCCGGTGTCGTCGTGCACCTCCTGCCCGGTGACCGGCGGGTCGAATACGCACACCATGCGCAGGTCGGTGTGGGCGACAACGCGGTGGTGCTCGTGACCGTCGAGCAGGTACAGCGTGCCGTCATGCAGCGGGTGCACCTCGCCGGTCTCGTCGTTGATCAGCTCGCCTTCGCCGCCGACGCAGTACACCGCCTCAACGTGGTTGGCGTACCACATCGAGGTCTCGGTACCGGCGTACAGGCAGGTCTCGTGCATCGAGAACCGCTGCCCGTCGCGGGCCAACAGCAGCCGCTGGCTGTTCCAGGTTTTGGACTGGACGTCGCGGTCGGTGCCCTTGATCTCGGCGAGGGTACGGACGATCATCGGCTGGCTCCTGACGTGGTTGCGGTGAGTTGACGGGCGGCGACGGCTTCGATCGATTGGGCGGCGATCGTCAGGCCTTCGGCCAGATCGTCGTCGTCAATGACCAACGGCGGCATGAGTTTTACAACCTCGCTTTCGGGGCCAGAGGTCTCCAGCAGCAGCCCGCGCTCGAACGCCTCACGGCATACCTCTCCAGCCAGCTCCGGTCGTTCGAAGGCCACGCCGCGGATCAGGCCGCGACCCCGGGTGCTGACGCCGGGGATCGGGTCCACCACTTCGGTCAGCGCCTGTTCGATCAGTTCACCCTTGCGCAGTACCGACTTCTCCAACCGATTGTCGGTCCAGAAGTTCAGCGCCGCAGCGGCGGTCACGAACGACGGGTTCTGGCCGCGGAATGTGCCGTTGTGCTCGCCCGGCTCCCACACGTCCAGTTCCGGCTTCAGCAGCGTCAGTGCCATCGGGAGCCCGTACCCGCTGATCGACTTGGACAGACAGACGATGTCGGGAACGATGCCGGCCGCCTCGAAGCTGAAGAACGGTCCGGTGCGCCCACAGCCCATCTGGACGTCGTCCACGATCAGCAGCAGGTTGTGGCGCTGGCACAGGTCGGCCAGGCCGCGCAGCCATTCCAGGCGGGCCACGTTGATTCCGCCCTCACCCTGCACAGTCTCGACGATCACCCCCGCCGGGTCGTTCAGGCCGCTGCCGCTGTCCTGCAGCAGTCGCTCGAACCAGATGAAGTCGGGGGTAGCGCCGTGGAGGTAGTTGTCATAGGGCATCGGGGTGGCGTGCACCAGCGGAATCCCGGCACCGCCGCGCTTCATCGAGTTGCCGGTCACGCTCAGCGCACCCAGCGTCATTCCGTGAAAAGCGTTGGTAAAGCTGATGATGCTCTCGCGGCCGGTGATCTTGCGCACCAGCTTCAGCGCCGACTCCACCGCATTGGTCCCGGTGGGTCCGGGAAATTGCACCTTGTAGTTGAGCTCGCGGGGCTTGAGGATCACCTCGTTGAAGCGCTCCAGGAACTCAGCCTTGGCGACGGTGTTCATATCGAGGCTGTGCACCACTCGATCCGAGCTGAGGTATTCCAGTAACGGCGCCCGCAGGTCGGGGTGATTGTGGCCGTAATTGAGCGCTCCGGCGCCCGCAAAGAAGTCCAGATATTCCTTGCCGTTGACATCCCACATCCGAGAGCCACTGGCGCGGTCGAACATCACCGGCCAGGACCGGCAATAACTTCGTACTTCGGATTCAAGGGTTTCGAAAATCGTCATAGTTCCTCCGTCCGTCGGTCACATACAACGGAACGGAACGACAGGTCGACATCAAACTCGTGCCGCGGGTGATCTCGGCTCGACCCACCACCCCGCTCGTATGCCCCCGCACTAGGTCTGTCGGGGCTCACGTTTGCGCGTCCGTGACCTTACCGAGACCATTTTGTGATCTCAACCTTGCCACGCCCTCACCGGCGTCGTGGGTGTACCCGAAGCGGTCCGATCCGAAACAGTTCTTCTGCCAAATGAGATTCGGTGAACAAATCCGCTCCGAACAGCTCGGAACACGCCAGTGGCGCGTCCCATCGACGGGCGAAAGCGCCAAAGAGTCGTCGGCTGGCTTCGTTATCCGGTGTGATCGAGGTCTCAAGATGTGTCACGCCCTGGGCGAGTTGCGCGCTCGCCAGGTGGTCGAGCATCCGCCCGGCCAGGCCGGCGCCGCGGTGAGCAGCGTTGACAGCTACCTGCCAGACCATCAGGGTCTCCGGCTGATCTGGGCGCCGGTAGCCGCTGACGAAGCCGCCGAGTTGATGCGGCGGCCGCGGCTTCGCCTCTCCTGCCTCGAGCCTCGCTGAACCGCCGGGTTCTCCGCCGACCTCGGCAACCACCGAGGTAGCGGCGAAATCGCGGCACCACAGCAGGTATGCGTAGGGCGAGTTGACGTCGAGCGTGGCGCTGTCGACGGCCATCTGCCATAGGGCCGGGCCGTCCGCCACAGTTGGTGTCCGAAGCCGGACAAGATCCGTATCCGTCATCGTTTCGACGGTACTTGGCCGCAGGCTCGCGGTTACGTGGACGGGTCGGGCGGCGGCCCGGGCGGCACTCGCAGGGTCCGCAGCGCCTCCAGTGCCGAGCGGCCTTCGGGTTCAGCGCTCACCGGTACCAAACGCAGTGCGGCCAGCGGGAACAGTCCGCATAACGCAAACGCCACCGGGTAACCGGCGGCACCGATCAGCGCACCGAAGACCGGGGGAGCGATCCCGGCGGTCAACCGCTGAGTGGTGTTCTGGATGCCCAGTGCACGACCGCTCCAGTAGGGGCCGGCGATCTCGGCGACTGCGGTCGAGGCCAATCCGTTGTCCAGCACGGTGATAACCGCCGCAACGACCATGGCCGCTTCGGCGAGACGGGAGTGCAGATGGTCGGCGGTGCCCAGAGCCAGCATCGCCAGCGCTCCGGCGACGGCGAGGCTGCGAATCGGGCGCAGCCGCGACCTGACGCGGTCGGACCACCGGCCGGCGGCCACCCGCCCGGCGGCGCCGAGCAGCTGCGACACCGTCACCAGACCGCCTGCGGCGGCGATGGACCAATCGGTGTCCACGATCAGCCACACCAGCATGAAAGTGGCGAGCACACACTGCGGAACCATCAGCAGAGCCGAGGACAGGTGGATGCGCCACAGCACCTTCGAACTGTTGTAGGGGCTGGCGAGTTCAGTGCCAGAGGCCGCCGACCGTGGCATGCGCGGCGGATCCACCACGCCGATCGCACACGCCACCGCCGCGACTGCGCACAGCGTTGCGGGAAACATCAACGCCCGCGCCAGCCCGTGCTCAGCCAGTTCGGGGATCACCTCGGCCCCCAGCGCGATGCCCAACGGCTGCGCCGTCTGGCGGATACCCATCACCAATCCGCGCTGGTGCGGCGGGAACCAGCCCGTCACCAGCCGCCCGCTGGCGCTGTTGGCGCTGGCGGCGGCCATACCGCCGAGAAACAGGAACGCGCCGACCCCGACCAGCGACTCCATCGAGGCGGCCGCGAACGTGGCCAGCGCGGTCAACGCGGAGCCAACACTCAATACGATTCGCTCGCCGATGCGGTCCAATAACGCGCCCCACGCGAACAGGGTCAGCACCATTCCGAAGCTGGGCATCGAGGCCAGCAGGCCGGCCATCGCCAGGTTGGTTTCCCGTTTGGTCTCCAGCATCGGGATGACGAAGGCGATGCCGTTGATGAAGACGAATGAACACAGCGTGGCCATCAGGGCGACGACCACGACCGACCAGCGAGCGGCTTTGCCGATCGGCTCGGTGGACATCCGACCATGCTTCCACAGGCGGGTCTACCAGGGACGCGAGCTACGCCGATTGATGGCGACCCACTGCGCCCGGCTCCGCCGCGCTTGTGATCGGCCTGAGCCGATTGATGTCGACCCACTGCGCCCGGCTCCGCCGCGCTTGTGATCGCCATTAGGCTTGCTCGAATGCGCCTAGGCCGAATTGCCAGCCCGGACGGTGTCGCCTTCGTCAGTCTTGAAGGAGATCCGGACCGGCCACACCAGATGACTGCCCGCGAGATCGCCGAGCATCCGTTCGGCACACCGGAGTTCACCGGCCGGTCCTGGCCGTTGGCCGACGTGCGCCTGCTGGCGCCCATCCTGGCCAGCAAGGTGGTCTGCATCGGGAAGAACTACGCGGCACATATCGCCGAAATGGGTGGCGCCCCACCGGTCAACCCGACGATGTTCCTCAAACCCAACACCGCGATCATCGGGCCCAACGTGCCGATTCAGCTGCCCGCCAACGCTTCCCCGGTCCACTACGAAGGTGAGCTGGCCGTCGTCATCTCACGTCCGTGCAAGGACGTGCCGGCCGAGCGGGCCAAGGACAACATCCTGGGTTACACGATCGGCAACGACGTGTCGGCGCGAGACCAGCAGCAGTCCGACGGGCAGTGGACCCGGGCCAAGGGCCACGACACCTTCTGCCCGATCGGGCCGTGGATCGTCACCGACCTCGACCCAGCTGACCTGGCGATTCGCACCGAGGTCAACGGGGTGGTCAAGCAGGACAGCCGGACTTCGCTGATGATGCACGACATCGGCGCCATCGTGGAGTGGATCTCCGCGGTGATGACGCTGCTGCCCGGCGACATCCTGCTGACCGGAACCCCCGAAGGTGTCGGCCCCATCGAACACGGTGACACCGTGTCCGTCTCCGTCGAAGGCATTGGCACGCTGTCCAACCCCGTTATCCGCAAAGGAAACTCGTGACCACATCTGGTGTTCGCGTCCGGTTCTGCCCGTCACCGACCGGCACGCCGCACGTCGGGCTGATCCGCACCGCCCTGTTCAACTGGGCTTACGCCCGCCACACCGGCGGAACCATGGTTTTCCGGGTGGAGGACACCGACGCCGAACGCGACAGCGAGGAAAGCTACCTGGCGCTGCTGGATGCGCTGCGCTGGCTGAATCTGGACTGGGACGAGGGTCCCGAGGTGGGCGGGCCCTACGGCCCGTACCGGCAGTCGCAGCGCGCCGACATCCACCGTGACGTGGTGGCGCGGCTGCTGGCGGCGGGAGAGGCATACGAGGCGTTCTCGACGCCGGAGGAGGTCGAGGCCCGCCACTTGGCCGCCGGCCGCAACCCCAAGCTGGGTTACGACAACTTCGACCGCGAGCTGACCGCCGAGCAGCGCGCCGGTTTTCTGGCCGAGGGCCGCAAGCCGGTCGTGCGACTGCGGATGCCCGACACCGAACTGGGCTGGGCGGACCTGGTGCGGGGGCAGACATCCTTTCCGGCGGGCACCGTTCCCGATTTCGCGCTGACCCGCGCCAACGGCGACCCGCTGTACACCTTGGTCAACCCGGTCGATGACGCCATGATGAAGATCACCCACGTGTTGCGCGGCGAGGACCTGTTGCCGTCCACGCCACGCCAGATCGCGCTGTACCAGGCGCTGATTCGCATCGGCGTCGCCGATCGCATCCCGGAATTCGGCCACCTGCCAACTGTTTTGGGTGAGGGCACCAAGAAGCTGTCCAAGCGTGACCCGCAGTCGAACCTCTTCGCACACCGCGACCGAGGCTTCATCCCCGAGGGACTGTTGAACTATCTGGCATTGCTTGGCTGGTCCATCGCCGACGACCGCGACGTGTTCAGTATCGACGAGATGGTTGCCGCGTTCGACGTGGTCAACGTCAACTCCAATCCGGCCCGGTTCGACCAGAAGAAGGCCGATGCGCTCAACGCCGAGCACATCCGGCTGCTCGACCTCGACGACTTCACCGCACGGTTGCGCAGCTATCTCGACACCCACGGACAGGACACCGGTCTGGACGACGCCGGCTTCGCGGTGGCCGCTGCGCTGGTGCAGACCCGCATCGTGGTGCTCGGGGACGCATGGCCGCTGCTGAGGTTCTTCAACGACTCGCACTACGAGCTGGACCCGCGGGCCGCCGCCAAGGAGCTGGGCCCCGACGCGGCTCCGGTGTTGGATGCGGCCATTGCGGCCCTGGAGGGCGTGGGGGAGTGGACCACCGCCAACATCGAGGCTGCGCTGAAGGCCGCGCTGCTGGACGATCTGGGGCTCAAACCGCGCAAGGCGTTCGGCCCGATCCGGGTCGGTGTCTCCGGTGGATTGGTCAGCCCGCCACTGTTCGAGTCGCTGGAACTGTTGGGCTCGAACCGCAGTTTGGACCGGCTCCGCAGCGCCCGGGACGGCGTTGGGGAAGCGCGATGACAACTTCGCGCTAGAAGTTTGGTAGTCTGCTCGTCGGCCCAAGAACGGCTGGCCAGTAGTGCCCCACCGGCACTCTGACCAGCGGTAATGGCCGGCCAATGGGGTATGGTGTAATTGGCAACACAGCTGATTCTGGTTCAGCCATTCTAGGTTCGAGTCCTGGTACCCCAGCAAAAGCGGTCCGCTGCAAGCGATTAGGCGGGCCGTACGGGTTGAGCTATGCTGGCAACCCGGAAATGTTCTAGCCCCCGTCGTCTAGCGGCCTAGGACGCCGCCCTCTCACGGCGGTAGCGTGGGTTCGAATCCCATCGGGGGTACATCGCAAAAGGCCCGCACCGTCACGGTGCGGGCCTTTTTGTGTCGACCTGATCCAGAGTGGGTTCAGTCGCCCTTCGGGGCGGTGGAACCGGCCAGCGGCATGGCCGGCAACCCGAGCTTGCGGTGGTCCCAGGAGCGGGTGCGCCGTGTGACGATGCGCACAGCCACCCGGTTGTTCATCATCGCGTCGACGCCGGGCTTCATCTCGTCGGTGTAGGGGCCGGTGTAGCGCTCCCAGACGCTGACGCCCACCCGGAAGATGGTCTCGGGGTCGTCGACGATCTCGGCGACGCCCTCGAACGCGGCCCCGCGCAGCGTGTCGTACGTCTGACCGGCTTCCAGAAGGAAGGTGACCCGAGGATCGCGGCGCAGGTTGACCGCCTTCTGGGACTTGGCCTTGGTCTCGAGCCAGATCTCGCCGTCGAGCACCGCGTACCACATCGCGGTCAGGTGGGGCTGGCCGTCGGGCCCGATGGTGGCCAGTGTTCCGGTGCGGTGAGTGTTGACGAAGTCAGCTACCTCGGCATCGGTCATGACGATCTGTGCGCGCTGTTTGGTTCCCATCTCTGCAGTCTGACAGGCGGACCGGGACCCCCGCGCCCGGGTTACAGCCGGGCCGTCAGGTCGCCGGCCGCCGCGAGCAGGTCGTCGGCCCAGCGCGCCCCCGGGCGCCGCCCCATCCGGTCGATCGGACCCGACACCGAGATCGCTGCGACCACCGTGCCGCGGTGATCGCGCACCGGTGCCGACACGCTGGCCACCCCGGGCTCGCGCTCGGCAACGCTTTGCGCCCAGCCCCGCCGGCGCATCTCCGCGAGGGTGCGACTGGTGAACTTGGCCGCCGCCAGCACTTCCTGTTGCACGCCTGCATCGGCGTAGGCCAGCAAGACCTTGGCGCCCGAACCGGCCGTCATCGGCAACCGGGCGCCGACCGGAACTGTGTCTCTTAGCCCCGCAGGCGGTTCCAGCGCCGCAACACAGACTCGTTCGGAACCCTCGCGGCGATACAGCTGCACGCTCTCCCCGGTGATCTCTCGCAGCCGTGGCAGCACCGCCGCTCCGGCGGCGCGAAGCGGATCGTCGGCGCGGGACGCCAGTTCGCTGACCGCGGGGCCGATCCGCCAACGGCCCTCATCGTCGCGGCCGAGCAGCCGGTGGGTCTCCAGGCCTGCGGCCAACCGGTGTGCGGTGGCGCGGGGCAGGCCGGTGCGCTCGCACAGTTCAGCCAGCCCACACGGCGATTCGGCGACTGAGTGGAGCACCGCCAGTGCTTTGTCCAGAACGCCGATACCGCTATGCTGTCCCATATACAGATACTAGCGTCTCAGAATGTAAGACGGTACAGATTGGGGATGGCAGCAATGTCCAAGACCGAGCAGCCTCGCACCTTGGCCGAGAAGGTCTGGGCAGACCACGTCGTGGTATCCGGCGGTGGGACCGAACCCGACCTCATCTACATCGATCTGCACCTGGTGCATGAAGTCACCAGCCCGCAGGCTTTCGAGGGGCTGCGGTTGGCCGGTCGTCCGGTGCGGCGCCCGGATCTGACCATCGCCACCGAGGACCACAATGTGCCGACGGTCGACATCGACAAGCCGATCGCCGACCCTGTGTCGCGTACCCAGGTCGAGACGTTGCGGCACAACTGCGCCGAGTTCGGCATCCGGCTGCACCCGATGGGCGACATCGATCAGGGGATCGTGCACATCATCGGGCCGCAGCTGGGGCTCACCCAGCCGGGTACGACGGTGGTCTGCGGCGACAGTCACACCTCCACCCACGGCGCGTTCGGTGCGCTGGCGATGGGTATCGGCACCTCCGAGGTGGAACACGTGCTGGCCACCCAGACGCTGCCGCTGAAGCCTTTCAAGACAATGGCGGTCAATGTCGACGGGCGACTCGCCGAGGGTGTCACGGCCAAGGACATCATCTTGGCGGTGATCGCCCAGATCGGCACCGGCGGCGGCCAGGGTTACGTCATCGAATACCGGGGCAGCGCCATCGAGGCGCTATCGATGGAGGCCCGGATGACGATCTGCAACATGAGCATTGAGGCCGGCGCTCGGGCCGGCATGGTCGCTCCCGATGAGACCACGTACGAGTACCTGCGCGGCCGGCCGCACGCGCCGACCGGCGCCGACTGGGACGCCGCGGTGGACTATTGGAGCAGCTTGCGCACTGACCCGGGTGCGGTGTTCGACGCCGAGGTCCACCTCGACGCGGACACGCTGACGCCGTTCGTGACCTGGGGCACCAACCCGGGCCAAGGTGTCCCGCTGGGCGCCCAGGTGCCCGACCCGGAGGCGATCCACGACGAGGCCGAGCGACGGGCCGCGGAGAAGGCGTTGGCGTACATGGACCTTCAACCGGGAACGCCGATGCGCGAGATCGCGGTCGACACGGTCTTCGTCGGGTCGTGCACCAACGGTCGCATCGAGGATCTGCGCGCGGTGGCCGACGTGTTGCGTGGGCATCAGGTGGCCGACGGGGTGCGGATGCTCGTGGTGCCGGGTTCGATGCGGGTGCGCAATCAGGCCGAAGCCGAGGGCCTTGCGGAGGTTTTCACCGCCGCAGGTGCCGAATGGCGCCAACCCGGCTGCTCAATGTGCCTGGGGATGAACCCCGATCAGCTGGAGCCGGGGCAGCGGTCTGCGTCGACGTCCAACCGCAACTTCGAGGGCCGGCAGGGCAAGGGCGGACGCACCCACCTGGTTTCTCCGGTCGTCGCCGCTGCCACCGCTGTCCGTGGGACGCTGTCGGCCCCCGCCGACTTGAACTGACCGCCGCCGGTACGAAAAAGGAGCCTTGTCATGGACGCTTTCCACACCCACACCGGAATCGGAGTCCCGCTGCGGCGGTCCAATGTCGACACCGACCAGATCATTCCCGCGGTCTATTTGAAGCGCATCACCCGGACGGGATTTGAGGACGGCCTGTTCGCCACGTGGCGCACCGACCCGTCCTTTGTGCTGAATCTCAGCCCTTTCGACCAAGGTTCGGTGCTGGTGGCCGGACCGGACTTCGGCACCGGATCCTCGCGGGAACATGCGGTCTGGGCGCTGCTCGACTACGGGTTCCGGGTGGTGATCTCCTCCCGATTCGCCGACATCTTCCGCGGCAATGCTGGCAAGGCTGGCTTGCTGGCGGCCCAGGTGGCCCAGGATGATGTGGAACTGCTGTGGAAAGTCATCGAGCAGAGCCCGGGGCTGGAAATCACTGTCAATCTTCAAGATCGGAATATCACCGCCGGAACGGTGGTGGTGGCGTTCACGATTGACGACTACACCGCCTGGCGGCTGTCCGAGGGGCTCGACGATATAGGCCTTACGCTGCGGAAACTCGACGATATCGATTCTTTCGAGGCGGCTCGCCCGAGCTGGAAACCGCGCACTCTGCCTGCTTCTTGAGGCCCCGTGCCGGAGCTTAATTCCGGTCGAAACGACGCTCTCGTCAGCGTCCAAGGGCGGTAACCGGATTGCCGAATTCGCCCATAATCTCGTCTGAAATTGCGCGTGGCTCTTGGATATCAGTGGTATCAGGGTTTACCGTGTGCTCTAGTCGGCTCAAGTAGGGCCACTGGTTTCGGAGGGATTGGATGAACAAAGCAGAGCTCATCGAGGTGCTCACAAAGGAATTGGACACCGACCGTCGGTCGGCGACCGAGGCCGTCGAGCATTTCGTCAATGCCATTGTGCGCGCCGTCCACAAGGGTGAGAGCGTCACCATCACCGGGTTCGGCGTTTTTGAGCGTCGTCGTCGCGCCGCGCGCGTGGCCCGCAATCCCCGCACCGGTGAAACGGTCAAGGTGAAGCCGACGTCCGTTCCCGCCTTCCGCCCCGGGGCGCAGTTCAAGGCGATTGTTTCTGGCGCGCAGCGTGTCCCGTCCGAGGGGCTCGCCGTCAAGCGCGGTGCTGGTGCCAGCGCCACGCCCGCGAAGGCCGCGAAGAAGTCGCCGGCGAAGAAGGCCACCAAGGCCGCCGCGAAGAAGACTGCCGCCAAGGCTCCGGCCAAGAAGGTTGTCGCCAAGAAGGCAGCGACTAAGGCTCCGGCCAAGAAGGTTGTCGCGAAGAAGGCAGCGACTAAGGCTCCGGCCAAGAAGGTTGTCGCGAAGAAGGCAGCGACTAAGGCTCCGGCCAAGAAGGCTGTGACCAAGGCTCCGGCCAAGAAGGTTGTCGCGAAGAAGGCAGCAACCAAGGCTCCGGCCAAGAAGGTCGTCGCCAAGAAGGCCGCCACCAAGGCCGTGGCGAAGAAGGCTCCGGCCAAGAAAGCCACCAAGGCACCGGCCCGTAAGGGTCGCAAGTAGCAACGAATAGCCGAGCGCCGCGGGGTTATCCCCGCGGCGCTCGGTCGTTCACACCAGTGCTTGGGTAGCCAGCGGACTACCGAGGTGGTCGGCGGCGATCAGCCGGCCGCCCGACAGCGACAACACCCAGGTGCTGCCCTTGCGATTGCGCGACTTGTCCGGGCTGACACCGTCGCGGTCGCACCACCAGGCGACCAAATCCGGAATCACCTTGCCCTGGGTGCAGATAACCGGTGTGCCGCCCAATTGCGCGATCTCCACTACCCGGCGCCGGGCCCTTTTCGGGTTGTCGGCGTACGACTCCTCGCTCAGCGTCGGTTCGCTGTGTACCGCCACCCCGAGTTCGGCGGCCAATGGCTCCACGGTCTGCTCACAGCGCACCCGGTCGGCCGCGTACACCGTGGTCGCGCCGAAGGCCAGCAGCTGATCGGTGAGCGCTTCGGCCTGCGCACGCCCCTTCTTGTCCAGTGGCCGTTGGCGGTCGTCGCCGGAGAACCGCGACCGACGGCCGGCGGTGCCGTGCCGCACGATCAACACCGTTTCGGTGTCTGCGGGCTGCTTGGCGAACCGCCGCAATATCTTCCGGTCATAGGCGTACTGCAGTTCCCGCATTGCGGCTTCGACCGGTAGCCAGACCATGTCGTCCACCTCGTGGTTGGGCACGAAATCTCCGCCCACCGCTTGCGCGGCCCAGTAACGCACCTTCTTGACGCCCTGGGTGACCGGATAGCGGACCGCCCCCAGCCGGCGGCCCAGCTGCGCGTGCTGGCCGGTCTCCTCGAGGATCTCCCGCACGGCTGTCACCGGTTCGGTCTCACCGGGATCGACTTTGCCCTTGGGCAGTGACCAGTCGTCGTAGCGCGGGCGGTGGATGAGGGCCACTTCGACGGCATTGCGCCGCGTCCGCCACAGCACCGCACCGGCGGCGTGGACGACCTTGTCTACCGTCCCGGAGCCATTCGACACTGTCGTTTCGAGCACCTTGCACTCCTGCAGGTCAATTCGGACTTCGTGGGCGGTAGTGGGCGGAGATGTCAGGAATTGCGATGCCGGTCCATCAACGACACCTGGTGGTCGCGGACCGTGGCCCCCGCCTGCGGTTCGGCCGTCCACTGACCGTCTGGCCCGAGCTCCCAACAGCGGGTGGCCGGATCCATGGCGGAGTCGAACACATCGCCCAGTTGCGCGGTCAGCCGCGGGTTCTTCACTTGCACCATCACCTCGACCCGGCGGTCCAGATTGCGGTGCATCATGTCGGCGCTGCCGATCCAGAATTCGTCGATGGCGCGGAAGTGGATGATGCGGGAGTGTTCCAGGAATCGGCCGAGAATCGATCGGACGAGGATGTTTTCGGAGAAACCCTCGACCCCGGGGCGCAACGCGCAGATCCCGCGGACGAACAGCTCGACTCGGACTCCGGCGCGAGAGGCGCGGTAGAGCGCATCGATAACCTGCTCGTCGACCAGTGAGTTGAGCTTGAGCCGGATCCGGCCGTCGCCGGACTGGCGGTGTGCCGCGACCTCATGTTCGATGCGTTCAATGATCCCGGTCCGGACGCCGTGCGGGGCCACCAACAGGTTGCGGTAGGCGACTTTCCGCGAATAGCCGGTCAACGAATTGAACAGGTCGGTCAGGTCGGCGCCGATGTCCGGGTCGGCGGTCAGCAGTCCCACATCTTCGTAGAGGCGCGCGGTCTTGGAGTTGTAGTTACCGGTGCCGATATGGCAGTACCGCCGGATCGTCGATCCCTCGCGACGCACGACGAGGCAGACCTTGCAGTGGGTCTTCAGACCGATCAGTCCGTACACCACATGCACGCCGGCCTGCTCCAGCTTGCGGGCCCACTTGATGTTGGCCTGCTCGTCGAACCGGGCCTTGATCTCGACGAGTGCCACCACCTGCTTGCCGGCCTCGGCGGCATCGATCAGCGCGGTGACGATCGGTGAATCACCGGAGGTTCGGTAGAGCGTCTGCTTGATCGCCAGCACGCCCGGGTCGGCGGCCGCCTGTTCGATGAACCGTTGCACGCTGGTGGCGAACGAGTCGTACGGGTGATGTACCAGCACATCGCCTTCACGCAGGGTGGCGAAAATGCTTTTGGGGGTTTCCCGTTCGGCAAACGCCGGGTGAGTGGCCGGGACGAAGGTGCGGTCCTTGAGATCGGGCCGGTCCTGCCCGTAGACCTGCCACAGCGATGACAGGTCCAACAGGCCGGGCACCTCGATGACGTCACCGGGGTCCACGTCGAGTTCGCGCAGCAACAGCTCCAGCATGTGCTCGGTCATGTCGTCGGCGACCTCGAGGCGCACCGGTGACCCGAACCGGCGCCGCGCCAGCTCCCGCTCCAAGGCCTGCAACAGATCTTCGTCGCGGTCCTCTTCGACTTCGAAATCGGCGTTGCGGGTAATGCGGAACGCGTGATGCTCGACGATCTCCATGCCGGGGAACAACACCGGCAAGAATGCCGCGATCAGCTCCTCCATCGGCAGGAATCGGACCTCGCCGCGGCTGTCGCTGCTGCTGGCGCCGACATCGAGTTCGACGAAACGGTCGACGTTGTCGGGGACCTTGACCCGCGCGAAGTGACTTCCACCGTCCTCGGGACGTTTGACCGTCACCGCCAGGTTCAAGCTGAGCCCGCTGACGAAAGGGAAGGGGTGTGCCGGGTCGACCGCCAGCGGTGTCAGCACCGGGAACACCTGCTCGTGGAAGTACCCCGACAGCTGGTCGCGCTCGGTCGATTCCAGGTCGGCCCACGTGACGATGTGGATGCCTTCGGCGGCCAGCCCCGGGCGGACCGAGTCGAGGAACACCCGCGCATGGCTGGTGGCGATCTGCTGGGTCCGTTCGCCGATGCGGCGCAGTTGCTCACGGGGGGTCAGGCCGTCGGCCGAGCGCACGGACAGGCCCATCTCGTCGCGGCGTTTGAGGCCGGCGACCCGGACCATGTAGAACTCGTCCAGATTGGAGGCGAAGATCGCCAGAAACTTGGCCCGTTCCAACAGCGGCAATGAGGTGTCGGCGGCCAGAGCCAGCACTCGGGCGTTGAAGTCCAGCCAGCTCAGTTCGCGGTTGAGGTAGCGGTCGGCGGGTAGTTCGTCGTCGTCGCCGGCCGAAAGCGTCTCGGTGGCAGCGGGTGGTGCAGTCGGAGCGGCGTCGTGCGGACGCCAGTCGGTCGTGTCGCTACGCGTCTCGGTGAGTTCGCTGCCCTCGATTTCGTCCACCCCGAAATCATTGCTCATCCCGCGTGGTGCTGCCACCGGACTTGGCATGTGCGAGTGCACGGGCTGTTGCGGTACCGACTCCGAGCCGACGCGCTACCGCGAGATCTTCCGGGGTGTCGATGTCGCAGCGCAGGCCAGGCCAGGCTCCGGTCAGTTCCAGCGCGCCGGATTCCCGGTGTCGCGTAGATGAATTTCTGCCGAACCTCGGGTCCAGCGCGGTGCCGAACGCGAAGAGCGCCGCGGTGCCCATCCCATGCCGGTCAGCGACGAAGCTGCGCTGGTGTGTCCGCGCTGCGGCGATCGCCTCGTCGAGCTCGTAAGATTGCAAAGCCGGCAAATCGCCCTGCAGCACAACGATATTGGGCACCGATTCGGTTACTGCGGCTTCGGCAGCGGCGAGTGCGTTGTTCAGCGGGTCGCCGTGACCTTCTGGAGTCGGGTCCTCCAGCACCTCGGCTCCGAGCTCGGCGGCGGCTGCCGCGGCGGCCGCATCGGGAGTCACAACGGTGATGTGTTCGAGTCCGCGGGCGGCCACCGCCGCGCTGATGGTGTCCACCAGCATGGCCAGCACCACGGCCTCCCGCAGCGGTGCGGGAAAAGCCGGCGCCAGCCTGGTCTTGGCCACGCTGAGCCGCTTGACGGCGATGATCAGGCCGATGCCGGATACCTCGGCCTGTGCGGAGTTCACACCTCACATCCTGCCAGCGTCGGGCTGAACGTTCCGCGCGCTGGGTTCATAGCGGTGACCCGCTTCGCCCGGCTCCGCCGCGCTTGCGATCCCCGCTAGGGTGATGCGCTTATAGGGAGGTGGTGTGCGATGGCAGGCACCGAGGGCACGGTCGCGGTGATGGGCGCCGGCGCGTGGGGCACGGCGCTGGCCAAGGTGCTCGCCGACGCCGGTAGTGACGTCAGGCTCTGGGCACGCCGGCCCGATATCGCCGCGCAGATCAACGAGACCCGGCGCAACCCCGACTACCTGCCGGGCTTCGAGGTACCCGCCGCGGTGCGCGCCACCAGTGATCCGGCCGAGGCGCTGGACGGCTTGACCACCGTGGTGCTGGCTGTGCCGGCGCAGACGATGCGGGCGAATCTGCAGGCATGGACGCCGCACCTGACCGACAGCGCCACGCTGGTCAGCGTCGCCAAGGGCATCGAGCTGGGCACGCTGATGCGGATGAGCCAGGTGGTCGCCGCGGTGACGGGATTCGACCCCGGTCAGGTCGCGGTGGTGTCCGGTCCCAACCTGGCGGCGGAGATCGCCGCCGAACAGCCCGCAGCCACCGTCGTCGCCTGCACGGACTCCGGCCGGGCGGTGGCGCTGCAGCGGATGCTCAACACGGGCTATTTCCGGCCCTACACCAACTCCGACGTCGTCGGCACCGAGATCGGTGGGGCCTGCAAGAACGTCATCGCCCTGGCCTGCGGGATGGCGGCCGGGGTAGGGCTGGGTGAGAACACCGCGGCCGCCATCATCACCCGGGGCCTGGCCGAGATCATCCGTCTGGGAGTCGCGCTGGGCGCCAAGGGCGCCACCCTGGCCGGGCTGGCCGGAGTGGGCGACCTGGTGGCCACCTGCACATCGCCGCATTCGCGCAACCGCTCGTTCGGCGAGCGCCTCGGCCGCGGCGAGGCGATGCCGCCGGTGCCCGGGTCGGCGGGGTTGTTGAGCACCGCCGACGGTCACGTCGTCGAGGGCGTGACGTCGTGCCAGTCGGTGCTGGCCCTGGCCTTGAGCTACGACGTGGAGATGCCGCTGACCGACGCCGTGCACCGGGTCTGCCACAAGGGCTCGTCGGTCAACGAGGCGGTGGCACTGCTGCTGGGACGTCGCACCAAGCCGGAGTGAGCGGCCCCGGTAGCCTCTGGCGTGTGAATTCCCACGAACGCACCCGGGTGGCCGTAGTCTTCGGCGGCCGCAGCAGCGAGCACGCTATCTCGTGCGTCTCGGCGGGTAGCGTCCTGCGCAACCTGGATCCGCAACGCTTCGAGGTCGTCGCGGTCGGCATCACCCCGGAAGGGGCGTGGGTGCTCACCGACGGCAACCCCGACACGTTGGCGATCACCGACCGCCAGCTGCCGGCGGTCAGCTCGGCCTCCGGTGCGGAACTGGCGCTGGCGGCCGACCCACAGCGTGCCGGTCAGCTGGTCGCATTGTCGTCCGCGGGTTCCGCGGAGGTGCTGGCGTCGGTCGACGTGGTGTTTCCCGTGTTGCACGGCCCCTACGGCGAGGACGGCACCGTGCAGGGGCTGCTGGAGCTGGCCGGGGTGCCCTATGTGGGCGCCGGGGTGCTGGCCAGCGCGGCGGGCATGGACAAGGAGTTCACCAAGAAGCTACTGGCCGCCGAGGGTCTGCCGACCGGACCTTATGCCGTGTTGCGGCCGCGCCAGGAGACGCTGTCGATCGAGGATCGGGAGCGCTTGGGGCTCCCGTTGTTCGTCAAGCCGGCGCGCGGCGGGTCCTCGATCGGGGTCAGCCGGGTGATGTCCTACGACGAGCTTCCCGCCGCGATCGCCGAGGCGCGCCGGCACGACCCCAAGGTCATTGTCGAGGCCGCGATGATCGGGCGTGAAATCGAATGCGGCGTGTTGGAGTTCCCCGACGGCACGGTGGCCGCCAGCACCGTGGCGGAGATCCGGGTGGCCGGTGTGCGGGGCCGCGACGACTCCTTCTACGACTTCTCCACCAAGTACCTCGACGACGCTGCCGAACTCGACGTGCCCGCCAAGATCGACGACGAGGTCGCCGAAGCCGTGCAGCAATTGGCGATTCGGGCATTCGCCGCGCTGGACTGCCAGGGGCTGGCTCGGGTGGACTTCTTCCTGACCGACAGCGGACCGGTGATCAACGAGATCAACACCATGCCCGGATTCACCACCATCTCGATGTACCCGCGGATGTGGTCGGCCAGCGGTGTCGACTACCCGACGCTGCTGGCGACGATGGTCGACACCGCCCTGGCTCGCGGCGTGGGGCTCCGCTGACGCCGGCCTGCTAGCTAGCGCGCCGAGCGTGCACTGAGGGCGAAAAAGCAGCCAAATATTCAGTCTGATTGCACGCTCGGTGCGAATCGTCGGGGCCGGCGATCGCTAGCGCGGCGGGCCCGGTCTGATCGGTACGGCGTCGACGGTGCCGGCGATCAGATCCGACACCTCTTGAATCGGCGTAGGGCCCGATCCCGGCGGCAATGTCAGCGCCAGATAGACCTTCCGGTCGACCACATACCAGGTGGCGCGGTCGCCTTCGCGGACCTCGAACCACTGCACGTAATCGACCACCTGGAGCGGTGAACCCACCACGAAATCGGCCGGCCGGTCCAGCCCGCAGCGCAGCACCACGGCCTCGCCGTCGTCGGCGGTCCAGGCCGCCGCGCCCTCCGGTGCCGGTGCGGCGAGCTCGGCGCGCCGATAGTCGCCCAGCCGATCCGGTAGGGCGTCGAGGAGGGCACGGCAGTCTTCGCTGTCGGCGTGCGGGGCGGGCACCGTCGCGACCGGCACCGGTCCGGCCGGCCGTTTGCCCGGGTGGTGTCGCGCGGCGACGGTCAGTGCCGCGCCTACCGCGGCGACCGCGACCACCAGCGCGACGATCAACGCAAGTCGCGGCGGTCCGTCCGCGTCGTTCTCCGGATTGGTCACGCCCCGCCTACCGTTCTGATCACACCTACACTCCAGGCTGTGCGCGGTAACGAGCCCACGCTGGGTCAGCTTGGAGAGTTTCCCATGATCGACCGGCTGGTGGCCGGGCGACGTCAGCCCACCACCACCCAGCTGGGGCCAGGGGACGATGCGGCGGTGGTCCAGTGCGCCGACGGCCGGGCCGTGGTGTCCACCGACATGCTGGTGGAACGTCGGCATTTCCGGCTGGACTGGTCAACCCCACAGCAGGTCGGGCGCAAGGCGATCGCGCAGAACGCCGCCGATATCGAGGCGATGGGTGCACGCCCCACCGCGTTCGTCGTCGGCTTCGGCGCCCCAGCCCACACTTCCGCCGCCGATGCCGCGGCCCTGGCCGACGGGATGTGGGCTGAGGCGGAGCGACTGGGGGCGGGCGTGGTCGGCGGCGACCTGGTCCAGGCCGACTGCTGGGTGGTGTCGGTGACGGTACTGGGGGACCTAGGTGGTCGGGCGGCGGTGCTGCGGTCCGGGGCGCGGGCTGGGGCGACGCTGGCGGTGGCCGGGGACCTGGGCCGCTCGGCCGCGGGACTGCGGCTGTGGCGTGACGGTGTGGGCTCAGCAGAATTCGCGGAGCTCAGGCATCGGCACCTGGTGCCCGAACCGCCGTACGGGCAGGGCGCGGCGGCCGCCGATGCCGGGGCACAGGCGATGACGGACGTCTCCGACGGCCTGATCGCCGATCTGGGGCACCTGGCCGCGGCGTCGCAGGTGACGTTGGACGTGTCCACAGCGGCGCTGGCGCCCGATTATCGTGCCCTGGCGCCCGCGGCCGCTGCGGTCGGTGCCGACGCGTGGTCGTGGGTTCTGGGCGGGGGAGAAGACCACGCCTTCGTCGCCGCGTTTCCCGGTGCGGTGCCGGCCGGTTGGCGGGCCATCGGACAGGTACGGGCGGGGCCGGCACGGGTGCTGGTCGACGGGGCGGGGTGGGACGGGGAGGCGGGCTGGCAGTCGTTTGATTCCGGCGCCCCATTACGTTGAGACACCATGACTGCGCGTCCACTTCCTGAACTTGTCGAAAGCGGTTGGGCCAGTGCGCTGGCGCCGGTGACCGATCATGTCGCCGCGCTGGGGCAGTTTCTGCGCGAGGAGACGACGTCCGGCCACGGCTATCTGCCCGAAGGGCAGAACATCTTGCGTGCCTTCACGTTTCCGTTCGACAACGTCAGGGTGTTGATCGTCGGACAGGACCCGTATCCGACGCCCGGGCACGCGGTGGGCCTGAGCTTCTCGGTCGCCCCGGATGTTCGGCCGCTGCCGCGCAGTCTGGAGAACATCTTCACCGAGTACACCGCGGATCTGGGCTATCCCAAGCCGTCCAACGGCGATCTGTCCGCCTGGGCACAGCGGGGTGTGCTGCTGCTCAACAGGGTGCTCACCGTGCGGCCGGGTACGCCGGCCTCACATCGCGGCAAGGGCTGGGAGGCCGTCACCGAATGTGCGATCCGCGCGTTGATGGCCCGCAGTCAGCCGATGGTGGCGATCCTGTGGGGACGTGACGCGGGGACGCTCAAGCCGATGCTGTCCGACCACTGCGTCGCGATCGAATCACCGCACCCGTCGCCACTGTCTGCGTCGCGCGGCTTCTTCGGATCTCGGCCGTTCAGCCGCGCCAACGAGTTGCTGACGCAGATGGGTGCCGAGCCGATCGACTGGCGACTGGAGTAGCGCGGCTCAGGCGGTCGCGCACACTCGCCGAGGAGGCAGGGGTGTCCTGCGCTCTCGGCGAGAAAAGAGCGGACTTAGCCGCGGACGACCTTGCCGGCCTTGATGCACGAGGTGCAGGCGTTCAGGCGCTGCTTGTTACCGCCGGGACGCGCGGCGTGCACGACCTGGATGTTCGGGTCCCACCGACGGCTGGTCCGACGGTGCGAGTGGGACACCGACTTACCGAAGCCGGGGCCCTTTCCGCAGATATCGCACACGGCAGCCATATGTGACACTCCTCAAAACGTCTGCTTGAGGGCCAACGACCTCAGCGGGTGGCCCGACAACCTGATCAGGATACCCGCCAGGCGGGGCAACCACCAAAACGCCCCATCGCGGCCGGACGGACGTGACCTGTGCTGTCGCCCGGAGTGATTAGGCTTGCAGCCACCGGAGGTGGCGGCAGGAAGGTGGGCGCAGGTGGGCAACCCCGATCGTCGGCTGGATGCGGCGACCTTGCGGGACTGGGCGCACACCGCCGTCGGCGACCTGATCACCCATACCGACGAGATCAACCGGCTCAATGTCTTCCCGGTCGCCGATTCCGACACCGGAACAAACATGCTGTTCACCATGCGTTCGGCCCTGGCCGAGGCCAACACCGAGGCCGCCTCGGGTGAGGTGGGCCGGGTCGCGGCCGCACTGTCGTCCGGGGCGCTGCACGGCGCACGCGGAAACTCCGGGGTGATCCTGTCGCAGATCCTGCGTGGCCTGGCCGATGTGACGGCCCCAAGCAACCCTGATACCGCAGTCAGTGCCATCGACTCCACCTTGCTCGGCGCCGGTCTGCGCCACGGGGTCGAACTGGTGGTCACCTCAATGGGCGGTCGCGAGGTCCCGGGCACCATCGTGTCGGTGCTGCAGGCTGCCGCTGCGGCCGTCGAAGAGTGCGCGGAGCAGGGAGCCGAGTTGGGTCCGGCGCTGGTGGCCGGCACCGATGCAGCCGCGGCGGCACTGGAGGCGACCACCGCGCAGCTCGACGTGCTCGCCGAGGCCGGGGTGGTGGACGCGGGCGGCCGCGGCCTGCTGGTGCTGCTCGACGCCCTGCGCTCCACGATCACCGGGCAGGCGCCCGTGCGGGAGACATACCAGCCCGCGCCGTGCCCGCGGCCGCCCGAAGCGGGCACCGAGGCTCCCGCGCCGCAGTTCGAGGTGATGTACCTACTCGGCGAGTGCGGTCCCGAAGACACCGAAGCCCTGCGCGAGAGGCTGAACCAGCTCGGAGAATCGGTGGCAATCGCCACCTCAGGCGTGGTCGGCGGATATTCGGTGCACGTGCACACCGATGACGCGGGTGCCGCTGTGGAAGCGGGCCTGGCCTTCGGCCGGCCGCGACGGATCCAGATCTCGGCCCTGGCCGGGGCCACCGGCCCGTCCCCGGGCAGCTGGGCGCGGGAGCGTGCGGTGCTGGCCGTGGTCGACGGCGACGGCGCCGAGGCGTTGTTCGACTCCGAAGGCGCCTGCGTGCTGCGGCCCGACCCGCACAGTGCCGAGCCGGTCATGATGGTCACCGCCCAGCAGCTGTTGCGGGCGGTGGTAGACACCGGTGCAGCGCAGGTGATGCTGCTGCCCAACGGTTATGTCGCCGCCGAGGAGCTGGTGGCGGGTTGTACGGCGGCCATCGGCTGGGGCATCGACGTGGTACCGGTGCCGACCGGCTCCATGGTGCAGGGGCTGTCCGCGTTGGCGGTCCACGACCCTGGCCGTCCGGTGGTCGATGACGGCTACACGATGGCCCGAGCCGCCGGCAGCACCCGGCTCGGATCGGTCCGGGTGGCCACCGAACAGGCGCTGACCTGGGCCGGATCCTGCCGGCCCGGCGACGGTCTGGGTATCGCCGGAGACGAGGTGCTGATCGTGGCCCGCGATGTCGGTGCGGCGGCGATCGGCCTGATCGATCTGTTGTTGGCGGCCGGCGGTGAGCTGGTGACGGTGCTGTTCGGGGCCGGTTTCGACGGTGACGTCATGGACGTCTTGGCCCGGCACGTGCATGACCAGCACCCGGGAACCGAACTGGCGACCTACTTCACCGGCCATCGGGGGGACGCACTGCTGATCGGGGTCGAGTAGCGATGGTGACGCTGGCTGACCGGCTGGATTTCATCGTCGGCTCGGACGCCGCCGACAAACTCGACGAATGCTTCGGCATCCGCACCGTCGGAGACCTGCTGCGGCACTACCCGCGCAGCTACGTCGAAGGCACCGGGGTGCGCGGCGCGGCGGACAGTCGCCCCGCCGAAGGCGACCACATCACCATCGTCGACACCATTAGTTCAGCGGTGCTCAAAGACATGCAGCGGCGCAACGGCAAATACCTCGCTGTCACCGTCGGTAGCGGCCGAAACAAGGTCAGTGCGACGTTCTTCAACCCCAAAGGCCTGCGCTGGCGGTTGACCCCCGGCACCCGGGTGATGCTGTCCGGGGAGGTCAAGCTGTTTCGGGGTGCGATCCAGCTCACCCATCCGGACTTCCTGGTACTCAAGGAAGCCGACGACGCCGCGCAGGAACGCAACTTCGGCAGCAGTTCGCTGCGCAACATCGCCGATGCATCGCAAAAGGTCAGCGGGCAGGTCAACCAGTCCGACTTCGAGCGCAGCTGCTACCCGATCTACCCGGCGACCGCGAAACTGCAGAGCTGGGACATCTTCGCCTGCGTGCGGCAGGTGCTCGACATGCTCGATCCGGTTCCGGACCCGCTGCCGACCGCGGTGCGCACCGAACGGGGCCTGCTCGGCGAAGACGAAGCGCTGCGCGCGATCCATCTGTCGGAGAACGCCGCCGAACGGGACCGCGCCCGGGCTCGGCTGGCCGTAGACGAAGCGTTCGGTCTGCAGTGGGCGTTGGCGATGCGCCGCAACGGTGAACTGTCCGAATCCGGGTCGCCGGCACCGCGCCGCGACGACGGGATGGTCGCAGAACTGCTTCGGCGGCTGCCGTTTGAGCTGACCACCGGACAACGCGACGTGCTCGGCGTGCTCGAAGGCGAACTGGCCGCCAGCCGCCCGATGAATCGGCTGCTGCAGGGCGAGGTCGGCTCGGGCAAGACGATCGTCGCGCTGCTGGCGATGCTGCAGCTGGTCGATGCCGGCTATCAGTGCGCCCTGTTGGCGCCCACCGAAGTCCTTGCCGCCCAACACGCCCGATCGATACGCGACATGCTCGGGCCGCTGGCGCTCGGCGGTCAGCTGGGCGGGGCCGACAATGCCACTGCGGTGGCGCTGCTCACCGGCTCGATGTCCGCGGCCGCCAAGAAGCAGGCTCGCGCCGAGATCGCCAGCGGCCGGGCCGGCATCGCCGTGGGCACGCACGCCCTGCTGGTCGATGCGGTCGAATTCGACAACCTGGGCATGGTGGTCGTCGACGAGCAACATCGATTCGGCGTCGAGCAGCGAGATCAGTTGCGCGCCAAAGCCCCCGAGGGCATCACTCCGCACCTGCTGGTGATGACCGCCACTCCGATTCCGCGCACGGTGGCGCTCACCGTATACGGCGATCTGGAGACCTCCACGTTGCGCGAGCTGCCCCGCGGCCGCCAGCCGATCGCGAGTTCGGTGATCTTCGTCAAGGAGCAACCGACCTGGCTGGATCGGGCTTGGGCGCGGATCCGCGAGGAGGTGACGGCCGGACGGCAGGCCTACGTGGTGGCACCCCGCATCGACGAGACCGACGAGCCGAGCAAACCCGGTTCAGCAGATGAGGGCGGCCGAACCTCGGCCACCGCGGTGGGGTTGTTCGATCAGCTGCGGGCCGGGCCGCTGTCGGGGCTGCGGCTGGGCTTGATGCACGGGCGGCTGACCGGGGACGAGAAGGACGCGGTGATGACGGCGTTCCGCAGCGGTGCGGTCGATGTGCTGGTCTGCACCACGGTCATCGAGGTCGGTGTCGACGTACCCAATGCCACCGTCATGCTGATCGCCGACGCCGACTGGTTCGGAATCAGCCAGCTGCACCAGCTTCGCGGCCGGATCGGCCGCGGCGAGCACGCCAGCCTCTGCCTGCTGGCGACCTCCAGCGGTCCGGGGTCCAAGGCGGGTCAGCGCCTGAAGGCCGTCGCCGGAACCCTGGACGGATTCGCCCTGGCCGATCTGGATCTGGCCGAGCGTGGTGAGGGAGATGTGTTGGGCCGCAACCAGTCCGGTTGGCGAGGCGGCCTCAAACTGCTCTCGCTGGCCGACCACGGCGAAGTGATCGAGGCGGCCCGGTCGTGGTGCAACAAGGCTTGGGAAACCCACCCGGATGATCCCGGATTGGCCACGCTCGCCGCGCATTTCACCGACATCGACTACCTGGACAAATCATGACCGGTCGTAAAACCCTGTTGTGGCTGGCCGTGGTGGCGGTGCTGGCCGTGGTCGTCGCCTACCAGACGGTGTCGGCCGTAGGTAGGAGCAGCCGTGCCCTGGCAGCGCAGGCCGGCATGCCCACGGTGGCGCCCGGCACCGACGTCCTGGCCGGCATCACCGTGGTTCCAGCCCGCACCCACCGCTACGACTACCGCCGCCCGCTGTTCGGCGATGCCTGGGATGACGACAACGATGCGCCGGGCGGGCACAACGGCTGTGACACCCGCAACGACATCCTCAACCGGGATCTGGTGGACATCACGCACGTGTCGACCAAACGCTGCGCCGACGCGGTCGCCACCGGAACCCTGCACGACCCCTACACCAACGCCGTCGTCGCCTTCACCCGCGGCGCGAAGATCGGTGAGGCGGTGCAGATCGACCACATCGTGCCGCTGGCCTACGCCTGGGACATGGGGGCCTCCGCCTGGCCCTATCGCCAGCGGTTGCGCTTCGCCAACGACCCCGCCAACCTGCTGGCGGTCGCCGGGCAGGGCAACCAGGACAAGGGCGACGCGGGGCCCGGGCAGTGGATGCCGCCCAATAAATCGTTCGCGTGCCAGTACGCCGTCGCCTACATTTCGGTCCTGCGGGGCTACGCGTTGCGTCTCGATCAGCCGTCAGCCGACGTGCTGCGTGCGGCAGCGGCCACCTGCCCGACCGGATAGGGGAGCCGATGATGATCGACCACTGGCGAACCACGCCCACGCTGCCCGGCGAGCATGTGCTGCTGCGGCCGACCGTGCTCGCCGATGTCGGCGGCCTGGCCCGCGCGTTCGACACCGAGTGCACCCGGTACTTCCTCTACGGCCAGCACTCCGAGCCGCCCACCGAAGCCTCGGTGTCCGCGGCACTGGCTTCCGACCACCAGGTGCTGACTCAGGTCGAGGCCGGCACCGGCGAGATCATCGGGACGACATCGCTGTACGACATGAGCGGGGTGGACCGCCGGCTGACGGTGGGCAGCACCTGGTTGGCTCAGCGGGTCCGCGGGTCGGCGGTCAACTCCGAATCGAAACTGCTGCTGCTCGACCACTGCTTCGGCGCCCTGGGCGCGGGGCGGGTGCAGTTCAACGTCGACAACCTCAATGAGCGCTCGCAGCGCGCGGTGCAGGCCATCGGCGCCACCCGGGAGGGTGAGCTGCGCAACCACGCCCGGCGCCGCGACGGATCCTGGCGCACCACGATCATCTACTCGGTGATCGGGCAGGAGTGGCCGCAAGCGCGGGCCCGGTTGGTAGAGCGCATCAACCGGGTGTCGGCGCGCTGACCCGCGTGTGCGGATCGGCTCGGATCAGATACCGGTGTAGGTCAGCGGGTCTTCCCGCACCCGGGTGCCGTCATTGAGGCCGCCCAGGCGCTCCATGTGCTGGTCGGCCAGCTCGAAGCCGAACACGTCCAGGTTGGCCGCGATGCGCTCCGGCTGGGCCGACCGGGGGATCACCACGTTGCCCAGTTGCAGGCTCCACCGGATCAGCACCTGGGCCGGGGTCTTGCCGTACTCGCCGGCGATCGCCGTCACGGTCGGGTGCTCGAGCAACCGACCGACCGCCAGCGGGCTGTAGGCCTGCGTGATGATGCCGCGTTCGGCGTTGGCGGCACGCAGCTCGGCCTGGTTGAGCAGGGGGTGCAGCTCGATCTGGTTCACCGACGGCGTCTCGAACGCCAGGTCGATCACATCGTCGAGGTGTTCGGCGGTGAAGTTGCACACCCCGATGGACCGGGCCAGTCCCAGCTCCCTGGCCTGGATGAGTCCGCCGTAGCTGTCGACGTACATGCCCAGCGATGGAGCCGGCCAGTGGACCAGGTACAGGTCCACATAGTCCATCCCGAGCCGCTCCAGGCTGGCCTTGCAGGCTTCGATGGCGGCGGTCAGTCCCTGGTCGGCGTTGGCCAGCTTGGTGGTGACGAACACCTCCTCGCGTGGGATCCCCGACGCGGCGATCGCCCGGCCCACCGCGGCCTCGTTGCCGTACACCTTGGCGGTGTCGATCAACCGGCAGCCCAGCTCAAGAGCGGTCGAGACCGCACGCTCGGTTTCGGCCTCGGTCAACTCGGCCACCCCGATGCCCAGAGTCGGCATCGCGCGGTCGTCGTTGAGGGTGACGGAGGGGATCGAAGTGCCCGACGTCATTTCACCTACCTGTGTAATCGAATGTTCGCGGATCGGGTCCCAATCGGGCGCCGTCGTCGAGCGAGGATATCTCGGCCATCTCTGCTGCGCCGAGTTCGAAGTCGAAGACGTCGAAGTTGCCGACGATGCGCTCCGGGTGCACCGATTTCGGAATCACGATATTACCCAGTTGGATATGCCACCGAATCAGCACCTGTGCCGGTGTCTTATCGCAACGCCGCGCCACCCCGGTAACCGTCGGATGGGCCAA
Source organism: Mycobacterium sp. SMC-19 (assembly GCF_045310815.1). Classification (NCBI taxonomy): domain Bacteria; kingdom Bacillati; phylum Actinomycetota; class Actinomycetes; order Mycobacteriales; family Mycobacteriaceae; genus Mycobacterium; species Mycobacterium sp. SMC-19. The sequence goes on from NZ_JBJIAM010000005.1 coordinate 282,030, forward strand.
CAGCGAACCCCGGCCCAGCGGTGCCCAGGCTTCGGTGGCGATCCCGAGGCGGGCGTGTACCTCACGCAGTTCGGGCTGGCTGAAGCGCGGGTGCAGCTCGACCTGGTTGACGACTGGAACGATCCCGGTTCCGTCGATGAGCATCTCGAGGTGCTCGGGTGCGAAATTGCTCACCCCTATCGAGCGGATCCGGCGCTGATCTCGCAGGTGAGCCAACGCCCGGAAGGTCTCGACGAACTTTCCGCGTGCCGGCAGCGGCCAATGGATCAGGTACAGGTCCAGAAATTCGAGGCCGAGGCGGTCCATGCTCGCCTCGAATGCCCTCAGCGTCGAGTCATAGCCCTGGTCGGAGTTCCACACTTTGGTGACCACGTACACCTCGTCGCGCAGCAGCCCGGATGCCGCGACGGCCCGGCCGACCTCACGCTCGTTGTCATACAGGGCCGCGGTGTCGATATGGCGGTATCCGGCAGCCAGTGCGGTGCGCACCGCCTGCTCGGTCTCGGCAGGTGAAATCTTGTAAACCCCGAAACCGACGCTGGGGATGGAATTACCGTCGTTGAGCGTGACCGAACGCAAGCTACCTTCAACAGCCATGACACGAAGTCTGCCAGGCGGCTCCGGTTCCGGCCGGGGAGCGCGATGGACCGACCAGCTGCAGAGCACCGCCATGAGAGTCGGCATGAAGGTGACGCCGCTGCTGCCGATCGGGGTCCAGCGGATGCTGACCGGCGGGCGGTCGGTGGCCATCGATGGAAAGACCTTGGACCCCACCTTGCGGTTGACGCTGGCCGCGCAGCGCGCGATGGGCATCAACGGCTTCGTCATCGGCGACGACGCGGTTGCCTCCCGTGCCCAACTGCGCGAGACGACCGCCGGGCTCGGCGGCGGTGATATCCACGTCGATGTTCGCGACATCGTGGTGCCCGGCCCGGCCGGCGACATCGCCGCTCGGCACTACCGGCCGGTCGGCGGTGGCGCCAAGCCGTTGCTGGTCTTCTACCACGGTGGCGGATTCGTGATCGGCAACCTGGACAGCCACGACGCGATCTGCCGGCTGACCTGCCGGGACGGTGACATCGCGGTGCTTTCGGTCGACTACCGGCTGGCGCCCGAGCACCCCGCACCGGCAGCGCTCGACGATGCCTTTGCGGCATTTCGATGGGCCCACGACCACGCCGCTGAGCTGGGCGGGATACCCGGAAGGATCGCGGTCGGTGGGGACAGCGCCGGCGGCAACCTGGCCGCCGCAGTGGCGCTGCTGGCCCGTGATGGCGGGGGACCGGCACCCATCCTGCAGTGGCTGATCTACCCGGTCACCGACTGCACCGCCCAGACCCGCTCGCGCACCCTCTACGGCGACGGATTTCTGCTGACCAAGCACGACATCGACTGGTTCACCGACCAGTACGTGGGCCGCTCGCAGCTTGACCCGACCGACCCTCGGGTATCGCCCTTGCTGGCCGGCGACCTGTCGGGGTTGCCGCCCGCACTGGTGGCCGTAGCCGGTTTCGACCCGCTGCACGACGAAGGCGAGGCGTTTGCGAAAGCCCTGCGCGAGGCCGGGGTCGTGGTCGACCTGCGGCAGATGCCGTCCTTGACGCATGCCTTCATCAACCTGTTCGGCCTGGGCGGTGGCAGCGCGACCGCCACCGGTGAGTTGATCTCCGCGCTGCGCGCGCACCTCAGCCGCGGCTGAGGTCCAGGACGCACGCCGGTACGCTGAACCGCAAACCGACCACCGAAGACGAGGACCAACCGACTGTGGCCAGCAAACCCAAACGCCCCGGCGTCTCCGGCTTGAGGGCCGGCGACCAGAAACGCAACCTCGCCATGCAGATCGGGCTTGTCGCGATCGTGGTGGTCTTCGCGGTGGGGCTCATCGGCTACATCGTGCTGTCCAACGGCCACAAGAAGGGCGCTGGCGCCGGTGAGGCGATCCGGGTGACCTCGAGCAAGCTGGTCACCAAGGACGGGACCGATGAGCCCAAGGCCGTGCTGGCGTTCTACGAGGACTTCCTCTGCCCGGCCTGCGGCAACCTCGAGCGGGCATTCGGCCCGACGGTGTCCCGGCTGATCGACAGCGGGGCGATCGCCGCCGACTACCACATGGTCGCGATCCTCGACCGGCCCCAGAACGACGACTACTCCTCGCGCGCCGGTGCCGCCGCCTACTGTGTCGCCGACGAGAACAACGACGCCTTCCGCCGGTTCCACACCGCGCTCTACACCGAGCAGCTGCAGCCGTCGGAGATCGGTACGGAGTTCCCCGACAACAAGCGCCTGATCGAGCTGGCCCGCCAGGCCGGCGCCGCCGGCGGCGTTCCGGCGTGCATCAACAGCGGGAAGTACCTCAAGATGGTCGGCGGTATGGCCGCGGACGCTGGCATACACGCCACCCCCACCCTGCGTATCAACGGCGAGGACTACCGCCCCTCGACTCCGGAGGCCCTGGTCTCCAAGATCCGCGAGATCGTCGGTGACGTGCCCGGCATGGCCGCACCGGCCCAGGAGTCGTGACCATCGCGGCTTCGGCCGTCGAACCCGAACCGCCCGAGCAGGCGGTACCGGTGGCGACGCCCCGGGCCTGGGCGGTGCTGATCGGCGGAGTCATTGGCCTGGCCGCCTCGATCACGCTGACCGTCGAGAAGATCGAGCTGCTGATCGACTCGGGCTACGTGCCGTCGTGCAACCTCAACCCGGTGCTGTCCTGCGGATCGGTCATGGTCACCCCGCAGGCGTCGGTGCTGGGTTTCCCCAATCCGTTGATGGGGATCGTGGCATTCACTGTGGTGGTGGTGACCGGTGTGCTGGCGGTGGCGAAAGTGCCTCTGCCGCGGTGGTATTGGACCGGAATGACGCTCGGCACGCTGGTCGGTGCGGGGTTCGTGCACTGGCTGATCTTCCAGAGCCTGTACCGCATCGGCGCGCTGTGCCCGTACTGCATGGTGGTCTGGGCGGTCACGCTGTGCCTGCTGGTGATATTCGCAGCCCTAGCATCTGAGCAGGGTCGTATACGCAAAAATTTGCAGTATTTGCACCGATGGCGTTGGACCATCGCTGCGTTATGGTTTATCGCGTTATTTCTGTTGATATTTATTCGGTTTCAGGATTACTGGATAACGCTGCTGTAGGGGTGGAAGTGATCTCCAAAGTGCTGGTTGCGAACCGTGGGGAGATCGCTGTCCGCGCGTTCCGGGCCGCCTGCGAACTGGGGGTCGGCACCGTGGCCGTCTACCCCTACGAGGACCGCAACTCGCTGCACCGGCTCAAGGCCGACGAGTCCTACCAGATCGGCGAAGAGGGCCATCCGGTACGCGCGTACCTGTCAGTCGATGAGATCGTCGGCACCGCGGTGCGGTGCGGGGCCGACGCCGTCTACCCCGGATACGGATTCCTTTCGGAGAATCCGCAACTGGCGCAGGCCTGTGCGGACGCGGGCATCACCTTCGTCGGTCCCAGCGCGGCAGTGCTGGCACTGGCCGGCAACAAGTCCCGCGCGGTGGCCGCCGCGCGGGAGGCGGGACTGCCGGTGCTGGCGTCGTCGGCGCCGTCGTCCTCGGTCGAGGAACTTCTCGCAGCCGCCCAAGACATGACGTTCCCGTTGTTCGTCAAGGCGGTCGCCGGTGGCGGTGGGCGTGGGATGCGCCGGGTCGCCGACATCGATGCGCTGGCCGACGCGGTGGAAGCGGCCAGTCGGGAAGCGGATTCGGCGTTCGGCGACCCACACGTCTACCTCGAGCAGGCGGTACTCAACCCGCGCCACATCGAGGTGCAGATCCTGGCCGACAACCACGGCAACGTGATCCACCTCTACGAGCGCGACTGCAGCGTGCAGCGCCGGCATCAGAAGGTCGTCGAATTGGCGCCGGCGCCGAACCTGGATCCGGCCCTGCGGGAGAAGATCTGCGCGGACGCCGTCGCGTTCGCGCGTCATATCGGCTACACCTGCGCGGGCACCGTGGAGTTCTTGGTCGACGAACGCGGCCACCACGTGTTCATCGAGATGAATCCGCGCATCCAGGTGGAGCACACCGTCACCGAGGAGATCACCGACGTCGACCTGGTGTCGTCACAGCTGCGGATCGCGGCCGGTGAATCGCTGGCGGACCTGGGCCTCTCCCAGGATGCGATCACGCTGCACGGTGCGGCGCTGCAATGCCGGATCACCACCGAGGACCCGGCCAACGGATTCCGGCCCGACACCGGCCGGATCAGCGCGTACCGCAGCCCGGGCGGGGCCGGGATCCGGCTGGACGGCGGCACCAACCTGGGTGCGGAGATCAGCGCACACTTCGACTCGATGCTGGTCAAGCTGACCTGTCGCGGTAAGGATTTCCCCACCGCGGTGAAGCGGGCGCGCCGGGCGATCGCGGAGTTCCGTATCCGCGGGGTAGCCACCAACATCCCGTTCCTGCAGGCCGTGCTCGATGATCCCGACTTCTCCGCCGGGCGTATCACGACCTCGTTCATCGACGAGCGCCCGCAGCTGCTGACCGCGCGGTCCTCGGCCGACCGCGGCACCAAGATCTTGAACTACCTGGCGGACGTCACCGTCAACAGTCCGCACGGTACCCGGCCGTCGGCGGTGTACCCGCGCGACAAGCTGCCCGAGCTGGATCTGTCGGTGCCGCCGCCGTCGGGCTCCAAGCAGCGGCTGGTCGAGCTGGGCCCGGACGGTTTCGCCCGCTGGCTGCGGGATTCGCCGGCCTTGGGTGTCACCGACACCACGTTCCGGGACGCCCACCAATCGCTGTTGGCCACCCGGGTGCGCACCAGCGGATTGGTCAAGGTGGCGCCGTATGTGGCCCACACCATGCCGCAACTGCTGTCGGTCGAGTGCTGGGGTGGCGCGACTTACGATGTGGCGCTGCGGTTTTTGAAGGAGGACCCCTGGGAGCGGCTGGCCGCGCTGCGTGAGGCGCTGCCCAACATCTGCCTGCAGATGCTGCTGCGCGGGCGCAACACCGTCGGCTACACTCCCTATCCGGAGCTGGTGACCTCGGCGTTCGTCCGGGAGGCGACGGAGACCGGTATTGACATCTTCCGGATCTTCGATGCGCTCAACAACGTCGACTCGATGATTCCGGCCATCGATGCGGTGCGCGAAACCGGCAGTGCGGTAGCCGAAGTCGCCATGTGTTACACCGGGGATCTGCGCAGCCCGGGCGAGACCCTCTACACGCTGGACTACTACCTGCGGCTCGCCGAGCAGATCGTGAACGCCGGCGCCCATGTGCTGGCCATCAAGGACATGGCGGGGCTCCTGCGCCCCGCTGCGGCAACCACATTGGTGAGCGCGCTGCGCAGTCGCTTCGACCTGCCGATCCACGTACACACCCACGACACCGCGGGTGGTCAGCTGGCCAGCTACGTCGCGGCCTGGCAGGCCGGGGCGGACGCCGTCGATGGCGCGGCCGCCCCGCTGGCGGGCACCACCAGCCAGCCGGCGTTGAGTTCGATCATCGCAGCGGCGGCGCACACCGACTACGACACCGGGATCTCGCTGGATGCGGTGGGCGACTTGGAGCCGTACTGGGAAGCGCTGCGAAAGGTGTACGCGCCGTTCGAGTCCGGACTGCCGGCGCCGACCGGGCGCGTGTACCACCATGAGATTCCCGGTGGCCAGCTGTCCAACCTGCATCAGCAGGCCAAGGCGCTGGGGTTGGCGGACCGGTTCGAAGACGTCGAGACCAACTATGCCGCCGCGGACGCCGTACTCGGCCGGTTGATCAAGGTGACCCCGAGCTCGAAGGTGGTCGGCGACCTGGCACTGGCCCTGGTCGGAGCGGGCGTGAGTGCCGACGAGTTCGCCGCCGACCCGTCCCGAGTCGACATCCCGGACTCGGTGATCGGCTTCCTGCGCGGCGAGCTGGGCGACCCGGCCGGTGGCTGGCCGGAGCCGTTGCGGACCAAGGCGCTTCAGGGTCGCGGCCCGGCACGGGAGATGCAGCAGCTCTCGGCCGACGACGAGGCGGTGCTGGCCCGGTCCGGACCGGAACGGCAGGCCCGGCTGAATCGCCTGCTGTTCCCCGGCCCCACAAAGGAGTTCGAGTCGCATCGGGAGCTCTACGGCGACATCTCGCGTTTGTCGGCCAACCAGTTTTTCTACGGCCTGCGTCAAGGCGAGGAACACCGGGTCAAGCTGGAGCGCGGGGTGGAGCTGCTGATCGGGCTCGAGGCCATCTCCGAGCCGGATGAACGCGGCATGCGGACCGTGATGTGCATCATCAACGGTCAACTGCGGCCGGTCGAGGTGCGTGACCGCAGTATCGCCAGCGAAGTGCCGGTTGCCGAAAAGGCCGACCGCAGCAAGCCGGGCCATGTCGCGGCACCGTTTGCCGGTGTGGTCACCATCGGGGTTGCCGAGGGGGAGAAGGTCACCGCCGGACAGACCGTGGCCACCATCGAGGCGATGAAGATGGAGGCGGCCATCACCGCGCCGGCCGACGGCACCGTCACGCGGGTGGCCGTTGCCGAGACCGCGCAGGTCGAGGGCGGTGACCTGCTGGTGGTGCTGAGCTGACCCGCATCGTCGGCGGTGCAGCCGGTGGACGACGCCTCGCCGTGCCACCGCGTGGCACCCGGCCAACTACCGATCGGGTGCGCGAGGCGCTGTTCAATGTGCTCGATTCCCGGATGGATCTGACCGGGATGACGGTGTTGGACCTGTACGCGGGTTCGGGGGCGCTCGGCTTGGAAGCGTTGTCTCGCGGCGCTGCATCGGCGCTGTTCGTCGAATCGGACCGCCGCGCTGCCGATGTGCTGGCCGCCAATATTGCCGCACTGGGGCTGGCCGGCGCCGTGCTGCGCCGCGGCACGGTGGCCGCGGTGCTGGCCGGGGGCACCGAGACGCCGGTGGATCTGGTGCTGGCCGATCCGCCCTACGACGTCGATGCCGCCACGATCGACGCGCTGCCGGGATTGCTGACCGCCGGGGGCTGGGCGGGACCGGGCACCGTCGTGATGATCGAACGGGCCGCTTCCAGTCCGGCGGTGGCCTGGCCGCAGGGCTGGGAAGCGTGGCCCTCGCGCCGTTACGGCGACACCCGGCTGGAGCTGGCCGAGCTGGAGTAGCCCGGCTGCTAGCGTCGAGCACTATGAGTGGCGCGGTATGCCCCGGTTCCTTTGACCCGGTGACGTTGGGACACGTCGACATCCTGGAGCGCGCGGCCGCCCAGTTCGACGAGGTGGTGGCCGCCGTGCTGGTCAATCCCGCCAAGAAGGGCATGTTCACCCTGGACGAGCGTCTCGAGATGATCGCCGAAGCCACCGCGCACCTTCCCAACGTGCGTGCGGAGTCGGGCCAGGGCTTGGTGGTCGACTTCGTCCGCGAGCGTGAGCTGACCGCGATCGTCAAGGGGCTGCGCACCGGTACCGACTTCGAGTACGAGCTGCAGATGGCCCAGATGAACAAGCACATCGCCGGTGTCGACACGTTTTTCGTGGCGACCACGCCGCGGTATTCGTTTGTGTCGTCCTCGTTGGCAAAGGAAGTGGCGTCGATGGGCGGCGATGTCTCAGACCTGTTGCCCGAGCCGGTGAACCGCAGACTGGCTGCCAAGCTGGCCGGCCGCTGAGCAGGCTGCTGCCTACTGCGGCTGCCACCCCAACCGGTGCTCGGTCGAGGTGCGCATCGCAGGGAAACCACCGGTGCATCCCAATACCCGCAGCGCCGCTTCGGCAATCGTCCACGGATGATCCGGCGGGCAGGAGCCGTCGTCGGAACGGCGGTTGATCACCGCCTCCACCAACCGGAACGGCAGGTCGTCGGCAGCGGCGGGACCGGCATGGTCGGCGATCACCGCACGCGATAACTCGTGATAGTGGTCGCGGAGCTCTCCCCGGCGTGCGCGGAAGGCGGCGAAGCGCTCGAGGCGAAGCTCCGGGAGCAGATACAGGGTGCCCAGATTCCAGGCACCGCCGCACAATTGCGCGGTATCGGCGACCACAAGCGTGTGCAGCCGGGGCGCGCTCGGTCCGCCCTCGGCCAGCAGATCGGCGGCCAGCTGCACGGAGTTCTCGACGGTGTCGGCCAGCAGCGCGTCGAGGATGTCGTCCTTGGCGGCGAAGTGGTGATACAGCGAGGCCTGCCGCATCCCGACGCTGTCGGCGATGCGCCGGGTCGAGGTCGCGGCGTAGCCGACGGTGGTGAACAACTCCGCCGCGGCATCGAGGATCTCGTCGCGGGCGCTGCGGCCCGGCCTGCTGGAAGCCACCAGCCGGGGACGTCCTCGTCGATCGCTCTGCACGCCTTACTGCCTATCACGCGCCGAGGCCTGGCGCGCTAAAAACTATCAGTTGATAGAAAATGTGCTAGCTTCCTGGTCATGGACAATCCACGCACCGATTCCACCGACGGGGCGCGTTCCCATGCCCGCGCGCAGGCGCAGCACGCGTCGATGCGCATCCCGGCGGCTCCGGACGACGTCGACCCGTCGACACTGACCTGGGCCGAGTCGATTCCGCCGAACGGCTACGCCACCAAAGTGCTCTCCCGCGGCAGCCGGATCCGGCTGATCGACGTCGACGGCGGGGCGTGCGCGCACCTGCTGCTGTACCGGGCCGAGGCGCCCTGGGAACGGCTCAATGTCGCCGACACCATGAAGGTGCCGTGGCAGGCCTACCTCGGTGTCGGTCACCCGCTGTTGTCCGATCAGGGTCGGGTACTGGCCACCGTCGTCGCCGACTCCTCGGGGCAGCACGACCTGCTCTGCGGCCCGGACGCCACCGGCCGTCAACTGCTCCTGCTGGGCGCGATCAAGCAGGGCATGGACATTCGGGACGTGGCGCCGTCGGTGTCGCTGTTCCGCGGAGTGCGTGTCGATCCCGTCAGCGGGGCACTGGAATTCACCGGGTCGGTGGGCGCGGGTGCGGCTGTTGACCTGCTGGTCCACCTGCCGGTGGTAATGGTGCTGGCCAACGCCGCGCATCCGCTGGATCCCAAGCCTCCCGCCACCGCACTGGACGTGCTCGGTTGGCAGGCCGGCGAGCAGTTGGCAAACCTGACCAACCAGGACCCGGAATACCTACGTGCGGTGCAGAACACGGAGGCGGCTTGGGTCGCCGGATCGGGGAAGCGCTCATGACCAACCCCTCGCACCCATCGCAGATCATCTCCGACGAGGTGGTGGCGGCCCGGGCGCCCTGGTCGGCAGTGGTGCGCGCCGGCGACCTGCTGCAGATCATCGATCTACACGGGAACCAGGCGGTGGACTGCCTGCTCTACGACGCCGCCGACCACACCCGCCGGTACAGCGCCCAGGCCACCGTCGCCGCCGCGCGCAACATCTTCTTGAGCACCGGATCGGTGCTGCGCACCGCCGACGGCGCCGCCCTGATGACCGTGGTTGCCGACGACGTCGGCAACCACGACACCATCGCCGGAGCCTGCTCGCAGGAATCCAACACCCTGCGCTACGGGCACCACACCGTCCACCAGCACGCCTGCGTGGAGAATTTCCTCGCCGAGGGGGCCCGGTGGGGCCTGGGTAAACGCGACATCGTCTCCAACATCAACTGGTTCATGAACGTCCCCGTCGAAGCGGACGGCACGCTGGGCATCGTCGACGGCCTCTCGGCACCGGGTAAGAGCCTGACCCTGCGCGCCGAGATCGACACCCTGGTCCTGGTGTCGAACTGCCCGCAGATCAACAACCCGTGCAACGGCTTCGACCCGACACCGGTGCGGATGGTGATCACCCGAACATGATCGGCATCGAGGTGGTCTCGCCGGGCATGTTCACCACGGTCCAGGACTGGCCCGGGCGCGTCGGCTACTGGCATGTCGGGGTGCCGCCGTCCGGGCCGATGGACGACCTGTCGTTTCGGATCGGCAACCAGGTACTGGGCAATCCCGAAGGTGCGGCCGGTTTGGAATGCACCAAAGCCGGACCGGCCCTACGCTTTTCAGATCCCGCCTGGGTCTGCGTCACCGGTGCCGCGGTGCCGGTCAGCCTGGATGGTGTCCCGGTTGGGCAATGGCAGTCGGTCCGGGTACCCGCCGGTGGCCTCCTGGAGATCGGCATCATCCCCGGGCCGGGGATGCGCTGCTACGTCCTGGTCGAGGGTGGCATAGCCACGCCGGAATTCCTGGGCAGCGCAGCTACTTTCACTCAAGGGGTGTTCGGCGGACACCACGGCAGGGCATTGCGGGAATCGGATCGACTCAGCGCCGTCGGCCTGGGCGGCACACCGTCGAGGCTCACCCGTGCGCCCAGCCAGAGTCAGCCCAGCATCGGCCGGCGCTGGGAGCTGGCGGTGACCGAAGGTCCGCACGCCGCACCGGAATTCATGACCCGCGCCGACATGATCACCCTGACGACCACCGATTACACCGTGCACTTCAATTCCGATCGCACCGGCGTGCGGCTGGTGGGGCCGAAACCACGATGGGCCAGACCTGACGGTGGGGACGCCGGCCTGCACCCGTCCAACATTCACGACACGGCATACAGCATCGGGGCGCTGGACTTCACCGGTGACACCCCGATCCTGCTCGGCCCGGACGGGCCCAGTCTGGGCGGCTTCGTCTGTCCGGTGACGGTGGTGCGCGGCGACCGATGGAAACTCGGCCAGATCTCGCCCGGCGACGCGGTGCGCCTGGTGCCGATCCGTGCCGACCACGCTCCACCGACGGCAGCACTGGGTGTGCAGCGGCGCGCGGCATTGCCCGTCGTGGTCTCCCGCTCCGGCGACGGCGACGACGGAGTGCTGCAGCGTTACACCGGCCGCGACGGGACGGCCGTCACATTGCGGCGCGCCGGAGACAACGGCGTGCTGCTCGAATACGGACCGATGACCCTGGATTTGGCGCTACGGGCGCGGGTGCAGGTGCTCTATGACCAACTCCGGCAGCGGGGATTGCCCGGGCTGGCCGAACTGACCCCGGGTGTGCGATCACTGCAGATCCAATTCGACACCGAGCAGTCCTCCTGCGCCGAGGTGATCGAGGAGGTGGCCGCCATCGACGACGCGCTGCCGCCCTGCGATGAACTCGTGGTGCCGAGCCGCGCGGTGCGCCTCCCGCTGAGCTGGGACGACCCCGGCACCCATGAGGCCATTCGCCGCTACATGTACGGCGTGCGCCCCGACGCTCCGTGGTGCCCGTCGAACATCGAGTTCATCAGGCGCATCAACGGCCTCGACGACATCGCGCAGGTGTACGACATCGTGCTCGATGCGCAGTATCTGGTGCTGGGGCTGGGCGACATCTACCTGGGCGCGCCGGTGGCCACCCCGCTGGATCCCCGGCATCGGCTGGTGACCACCAAATACAACCCCGCCCGCACCTGGACCCCGGAGAACGCCGTCGGGATCGGCGGCGCCTACCTGTGCATCTACGGCATCGAGGGGCCCGGCGGCTACCAGTTCGTCGGGCGCACCACCCAGGTGTGGAACCACCGGCATGCCACCGCTGGGCTGTTCGATGCCGAAACCCCTTGGCTGCTGCGTTACTTCGACCGCATCAGCTTCTATCCGGTCGGAGCCGAGGAGCTCCTGGAGTTGCGTGCCGACATGGCGGCCGGGCGTGGTCGGGTGGAGATCACCGACGGCGAGTTCTCACTGCCGGCCTACCGCCGATTCCTGGCCGACAACACCGAGAGCATCGCTGGATTCCGCCACCAACAGGTCGCCGCGTTCACCGCGGAGCGCAATGCGTGGCACGACGCCGGCGAAATCGCCAGCGGTTAGGCCAATTTCAGCGAATCGTCGCGGCGCAGCACGAAGAAGTATGGTCGCGACGAGCCCCGCAGGTCCATCGCGCCGATCACCGCGTCATCGGAGAGCCGGCGGAAGACGTCGTTGACCGGTGCCTGGTCATAGACCATCGTGGCGCTGTCGACTCCGCGGAACCGGGTGGTGCGCAGCCGAGCCCGGGGCGACCGGGTCCGCAGCAGTGGCGCCACCGCGTTGATCTGCCCGAGGAACGAGCGTTTCTTCAGCGCCGGCAACTTCGCGGCGAGTCCGAGGACACTGAACGCCAGCACCGGGTTGAACGCCCACAGCGCAGATCCGTCGCGGGTGGGGAACAGCAGCGGATGGACGGTCTCGGCATCCACGAACTGCTTGCCCCACCAGCCGGTGGCGGCCAACAGCCCGTCTAGGGGGTGGCCGGTCGGCAGCTCGGAGCCATGCCAGGTGCCGACCATGAAATCGGGGTCGACGGCCTCGGCGGCATCGAAGATCTCACAGGCCTCGGCAGTGGTCGTCGGCACGCTGGAGAACAAGTCCTGGACAGCCATGCGCAACACCGTACTTGACAGATGTCAACTCCGGAGCGACTTAGAGCACCACCGTCTCGTTGCCCACCCGGATCACCCGGTCCTGGCAGTGCCACTGCACTGCCCGCGACAACACCGCTCGCTCCACGTCGGCGCCCAGTCGCACCAGATCGGTGACGCTGTGGGTGTGGTCTACCCGCACCACGTCCTGTTCGATGATCGGACCCTCGTCGAGCACCTCGGTGACGTAGTGCGCGGTGGCGCCGATCAGTTTCACGCCGCGTTCCCGTGCTCGCTGATAGGGCGCCGCACCGATGAACGCCGGCAAGAAGGAGTGATGGATGTTGATCAGCGGACAGCCCACCGCCTCGATGAAGTCACCGGTGATGATCTGCATGTAGCGGGCCAGCACGACCAGATCCACGTTGCCGCAGAGCAACTGCAGCTGCCGCTGTTCGGCATCGGCGCGGATGTCGCGGGTTGCGGGGATGTGGAAGAACGGCACCCCGAACGGGCGTACCTGCTCGGCGAGTTCCGGGTGATTGGAGATCACCATCGCCACGTTCATCTCCAACTCGCCGCGGCGGTTGCGCCACAACAGGTCCAGCAGGCAATGGTCGGTCTTGGACGCCATGATCGCCACCCGCTTGGGCTTGGCGGCCTCGGTGAACCGGTAATCCATGGCGAACCGCTGGGCCACGGTGGCGCCGAAGCGCTCCTGGAGTCCGTCGAGGGCTGCCGGCAGGCCGGGCAGGTGAAAGATCGCCCGCTGCACGAAGGTCCCGTCTTCGGGTGCGGTCGAGTGCTGATCCAGCGAGATGATGTTGGCGCCGGCCTCGGCCAGAAAGGCGCTGACCGCGGCGATGATGCCGTGGCTGTCCCGGCAGCTCAGCAGCAGTCGGCCGATATCGGTGGTGGCCTGGGCGCCGGACTGTTGCGGATAGCCCTGTGGGGCCTGCCCTGGTGTCGCGGTGCCCCCGTGGCCCCCGGAACCGTTCGTCATGGCCGCCCTTCGCTCATCGCCGACTTCAACGGGTCAGGCTACCGGTGAAGTGCACGAGAATCCGACACACCGGGCGGCTAACACTGTCACACGCGTAACACAGGGCACACTAGTAACAACAACTATGCCTGGAGGGTGCTGCCGTGTACCGAGTGTTCGAAGCCCTTGACGAACTGGGCTCCATTGTCGAAGAGGCCCGTGGCGTGCCCATGACGGCCGGTTGTGTGGTACCTCGCGGTGACGTCCTGGAGTTGATCGACGACATCCGCGACGCCATCCCCGGAGAGTTGGACGACGCCCAAGACGTTCTTGACGCCCGCGACTCGGTCCTCAATGAGGCCAAGGAGCACGCGGAGTCGATGGTCGGCGCGGCTACCACCGAAGCCGACTCGCTGGTCAGCCATGCTCGCGCCGAGGCCGACCGGTTGCTCGCTGATGCCAAGGGGCAGGCTGACCGGATGGTGGCCGAGGCCCGCGGACACAGCGAGCGGATGGTCGGCGAGGCCCGTGAAGAGGCGGCCCGGCTGAGCGCCACCGCCAAGCGTGAGTTCGAGACCGCCACCAGCCGCGCTCAGGCGGAATGCGACCGACTGGTCGAGAACGGCAACGCCGCTTACGAGAAGGCCGTGCAGGAGGGCATCAAGGAACAGCAGCGGCTGGTGTCGCAGAACGAGGTGGTGACCTCGGCGCGCGCCGAATCCACCCGGCTGATCGATTCGGCTCACGCCGAGGCCGACCGGATGCGCGGCGAATGCGACATCTACGTCGACGCCAAGCTGGCCGAATTCGAGGACTTCCTCAACGGCACGCTGCGTTCGATCAACCGTGGTCGTCACCAACTGCGTACCGCCGCGGGCACTCACGACTACGCGACTCGCTGACCCGAGAACGTCGAGGAACGCGCTGCGTAGAATCGCGGCATGGCGAGGCACCCCGGCGCAGGTATGAAGGCAGCACACCGACGGCTGCCTGCGCCGTTCGTGGTCAATGTCTCCCGGTTGGGACGACGCCCCGGTGCGCTGTTGCCGCTGCACGAGCAGCGGATCAGCCCCAACCGCATCGGGCTGGACTTGGTGGCGATTCCTGCGGACGCCGCAGTCGATCTGGATCTGCGGGTGGAGTCGGTATCTGAGGGCGTTCTGGTCAGCGGCGTGGTGTCGGCGCGCACCGCGGGCGAATGCGCGCGTTGCCTGCAACCACTGACCGGCGAGGTCGAAGTCGAGCTGACGGAACTGTTCGCCTACCCCGACAGCACCACCGACGCCACCACCGACGATGACGAGATGGGCCGTGTCGTCGACGACGCGGTGGACCTCGAACAGGCCATCGTCGACGCGGTCGGTCTGGCATTGCCACTGTCCCCGCTGTGCGACCCCGACTGTCCCGGACTGTGCCCGGACTGCGGGGCGGTACTGGCCACCGCGGAGCCCGGGCATCGCCACGACAAGATCGATCCGCGCTGGGCGAAATTGGCGGGAATGCTTGAACCGCAGGACGATGGCCGGCCGAGCGACGACGGTGAGCGGTGAGCCGTCCCAGGCAAGCTGTGCTGGATGCACTCGGCGTGGATCTCGCCGACGACTTGCTCACGCTGGCCGTCACGCATCGCAGTTACGCCTATGAGCACGGCGGTCTGCCCACCAACGAGCGCCTGGAGTTCCTGGGCGATGCCGTGCTCGGACTGACCATTACCGACGAGCTGTTCCATCGCCACCCGGACAGGCCCGAGGGTGACCTCGCCAAACTGCGCTCCAGCGTGGTCAACACCACCGCCTTGGCCGATGTGGCGCGAGGACTGACCGAGGACGGCCTGGGAGCCCACCTGCTGCTCGGTCGGGGCGAGGAAAACACCGGCGGCGCCGACAAATCCAGCATCCTGGCCGACGGAATGGAGTCCCTGCTGGGAGCGGTGTACCTCCAGCACGGAATCGACACCGCCCGCGAGGTGATCCTGCGCTTGTTCGGTCCGCTGCTCGACACCGCGGCCACGCTGGGTGCCGGCCTGGACTGGAAGACCAGCCTGCAGGAGCTGACGGCAGCGCGCGGTCTCGGCGTGCCGTCCTACCAGGTCAGCTCCACCGGACCCGACCATGACCGTGAGTTCACCGCGACTGCCGTCGTATCGGAGACCGCATACGGAACCGGAGTCGGCCGGACCAAGAAGGAAGCCGAACAGAAGGCCGCGGCGGCGGCCTGGCAGGCGCTGGACGCGCTGGACAACACGCCGCAGGCCTGAGCATGCCCGAACTCCCCGAGGTCGAGGTGGTTCGGCGCGGCCTGAACGAGCACCTGGTCGGGCGCACGATCACCGGGGTGCGGGTGCACCATCCGCGGGCGGTGCGCCGGCACGACGCCGGCCCCGCCGATCTGACCGGTCGTTTGCTGGGCGCGAAGATCACCGGCACCGACCGGCGGGGCAAGTACCTGTGGCTGCTGCTGAGCGGGGCAGCGACCGACGAGGCGCTGGTGGTGCACCTGGGGATGAGCGGTCAGATGTTGCTGGGGGAGCTTCCCGACGCCAGGCACCTGCGGATCGCCGCCGTGCTCGACGACGGTACGAAGGTCAGCTTCGTCGACCAGCGCACGTTCGGCGGGTGGCAGCTCACCGACCTGGTCGCCGTGGACGGCAGCGTGCTGCCGGTCCCGGTCGCCCACATCGCCCGCGACCCGCTGGACCCGCGCTTCGACGCCGAGTCGGTGGTGGAGGTGCTGCGGCGCAAACACTCCGAGATCAAACGCCAACTACTCGACCAGACGGTGGTGGCCGGAATCGGCAACATCTACGCCGACGAAGCGCTGTGGCGGGCGGGGATTCGCGGCACCCGAATGGCCGACCGACTGTCCCGGCCGCGGCTGCGGGCACTGCTGGGTGCGGCAGCAGCGGTGATGAACGACGCACTGGCCGCCGGGGGCACCTCGTTCGATTCGCTGTACGTCAACGTCAACGGTGAATCCGGTTACTTCAGCAGGTCACTGGACGCCTATGGCCGTGAAGACGAGCCGTGCCGCCGCTGCGGGACGCCGATCCGCCGGGAAAAGTTCATGAACCGCTCGTCGTATTTTTGCCCGAAATGCCAACGCTGACTGCCGTTCCCTTTCGGCGAGCGTGCGTGTTTGCACGCCAACACGCCGAAAATCGTGGCATTCTGCGCACGCTCGCGCCGTAGCGGCCCCCGCGCCGCGGCGACCAGCCTTCGATCACTCGAAGATGTTGCGGTGCACCCTGCCCGGCGGCAGATTCGGATCGATGAACCACTCCCGGCCGAAAATCAGGCCGGCCGCCTGTGGGGGAAGCCGCATCAGCACCGCGAACAGCCGCGCGGCGGCGGCGCTGGCGCCGATCTGGGAGCGGTGCGCGGCGAAGGCATCGCGCTTCTGCCGGGCAAACCGAAACACGTTGATCCGGTGCGTGATGCTTGATGCCGGTGCGTATGCCGTGCGTACCACCTCGCGCCCGTAAGGCGCCGGCAGGTGCAGTAAACGTGCGCCGTCGGCGACCCGAGTCAGCATCTCCCGGGGCATCGTCGCCTCGAGCACGCGCGGCGTCGCCGCGATCTGCGCGGCCCGCTTGCCGACATGATGAACCCGCACGTGATCGCGGTGGCCATAGCCGCCGTTGGACTGGTAGCTCAGGAGCAGATCGGCGTCTTCGTCACGCAGGATGGCTGCCAGTCGCTGTGCCGCCTCTTCGAGGTCGGCGCGGGCGAACCTGATCCGCCCCGGCGGGTCAGGATAGAACTCCGCCCCGAAGCCGCTGTCGGCGTAGCCCAGGCATTCGACCCGGTGGGCCCCGAGGGCCGTTGCGCTCGCGTGCAATTCGACGAGCCGATCGCCATCGTCGTCATTGACGCGTCCATCGGTCGCCACCACCACGACTACGCGATGTCCCTCGGCGGCCGCCCGCGCCAGAGTTCCCCCGGTCAGAATCGCTTCGTCGTCGGGATGGGCGTGGAACGCGACCACCGTCGCCATAAAAGCCCAGTATGCCCGCGGCGGTCGGCTGTGTCAGCGCCTCAGCTGCGCGACGCGCCGTCGAACGTCCTCGCCGGCCTTGGCCAGCGATCCGCAGTCAAACGGCGGTTGTGGGTCGTATTCGATCAGTAGCTGGACAGCGCGGGCCGCCTCGGCGTCGGCTAACAGTTCGACGAGCCGCAGCGCCATGTCGATGCCGCTGGAGACCCCCGCGGAGGTCACTATCCGCTCCGGCAGATGCTCGACCACACGTTGCTCCACGTAGCTGGCGCCCAGGTGTTCCAGCAATCCGACGGCGCTCCAATGAGTGGTCGCGGTCAACCCATCCAAGAGCCCCGCGGCGGCCAGCAGCAGTGAGCCGGTACATACCGAGGTGGTGAACCTGGTGTGGGTGTGGGCGCTGCGTATCCAGTCGAGCAATTCCGCGTCGTCGAGTAGTGTTCGCGTCCCGACACCGCCGGGGACGACCAAGACCTCCGGTGCGGTCAGTTCGTCGAATCGGGCGTCACAGAGGACTCCGAGCATCCCGTTGTCGCTGCGGACCTCGCCTCGGCGGTGCCCGACGAAAACCACCTCGGCATCTGGGATCCGTTGCAGCACCTCGTACGGCCCGATCGCGTCCAGCGCGGTGAATCGTGGGAAGAGCGGGATCGCTACCTGCACGGATGGCCTCCCGGCCTTCGGCGAATGGTGTTGCGGGACAACTCTGACGATAGTCCTGCGGCGCCGGATCCGCAGATCTCGTTATCCGCGCATGGGGCCGAGCAGGATCAGCAGCCGAACGAGTTCGGCCTGGCGATGGATGCCGGTCTTGTCGAAGATGTGCCTCAGGTGGGTCTTCACGGTGGTCAGCGACACCGACAGCTCTTCGGCGATCGGGGTCAGCCCCTCGCCTCGCATCACCAAGAGGGCCACCTCTGCTTCGGCTTTCGTCAGTCCGTACAGGCGTCGCAGCAGTATCGCGGGTGGTTCCGGCTGTCGTTCGGGGTCGACGATGATCACCATGGCCCGTCCGGAGCGCAGTGTCGCAAAGGAATTCGCTTCGACCGGTAGGACATGAACGATGTACGGGCGTCGCCCGGAGGGGCGTGCGCACAGGAATGAACCGCCCCAGATCTCCTGGCTTTCGGCCTTGGACAGTCGGGCGATGCCGTGCTCCAACTCCGCGTCGGCGTGCGAGGACTCGGCTGTGATGCAGCCTCGTTCGATCCGCAAGCCGTCGTCGGAACCCAGAATGCGTTCCGCGGCACCATTGGCGTACACGCATCGCCGTCCTTCGACGATGACGACCCCGTGACGGACGGCCTCACTGGCCTCCGTGAGATCAGCATTGCGGCGATCCAGATCTTCAAGACGGTCCTGCAATCGGAGCGCTTGTTGCAGATGCGGAATCAGACGGTTCATCAACGCAAGATTCTCGGGATTGTCGAACCGCTCCGATTGCTTTGTGTTGGCGATGGCCAGACTGGTCATCGTCGTTCCGGAAGTGAGCCGAACGAATAGTCCGTCGTGTAGTCCATTCGGGCGAGCCCAGTCGATCTGAAACTCGCAATTTTGGTAGGGCCACATGAGTTCAGCGCCGGTCCGTACCACGCCCACCGGCCCGGTCTCCACCGCATAAAGGACGTGATCCAGCCGTTCGTAGTGCGCCGCGTAGGCCGCAGCCGCTGACGACGGCATCTGCGCGTGCTTCAGCGTGCGCGAGACGTTGTCGGAGAGCACCAGCGACGCCGTATGCGCCGTGAAGGCGCCGGCGATGGCGGCCATGGCGAGATCCCATTCGTCGGGAGCCAGTACCGCGGAGTAAATACGAGAGATCAGTTGTGAGAATTCATCGATCGCGCTCATCGCGGGCCCTGAATCCATTGATAGGCCTGGACATTCCGCATGCTCCCGGTTGTGAAGGGATCGGAAGACGCTTGTCTTCTCGTCGCAAAAGTTTACGCGGATCTCGTCCATTGGGATGAGGCAATTTTGCGGTGATGGTGCTTGCCTTATGGATGCCGCCAATCAGCAAGCGTCGGCCGTGCAAGCCGCGCACTTGGCGCGTGAGATGTTCCGGCTCTTATGCGTGAAAGTGGGCCGGGCGCAAGAGAATACCTAAGAAAGGACCCGACAGATGTCCGAGCAGAACATCACGCTGGTGCGCAATGGCTACCAGGCGTTCGCCTCCGGCGACACCGAATCCCTGATGGCG
Source organism: Mycobacterium sp. SMC-19 (assembly GCF_045310815.1). NCBI lineage: Bacteria > Bacillati > Actinomycetota > Actinomycetes > Mycobacteriales > Mycobacteriaceae > Mycobacterium > Mycobacterium sp. SMC-19. The sequence goes on from NZ_JBJIAM010000005.1 coordinate 301,426, forward strand.
CTCTTCGATGACGACATCGAATGGGTGCAGCCCGGCGAGAGTGCGATCAGCGGAACCTACCGCGGCAAAGGGGAACTCATGGAGTTCCTGATGCAGTTGGGGCGAAAGTCACCGACGATCACCCCACAGCGCTTCCTGGCCGACGGGGAGACCGTCGTCGTCCTGAGCGAGGCGGCGATCGGCGGCGAACGGGGTCACAGTGCCGAGGTCTACACCCTGCGTAACGGCAAGACCGTGCGGGTGCAAGTGTACGGCGACACGGCCATGATGGAGCGCCAGTACGGCAGAAAGCCTGCTGCGGCGGTGGCCGACTGACCTAGCGAGGATCGCAAGCGCGGCGGAGCCGGGCGCAGCGGGTCACCGCCATCGGCCTAGCGGCATCCGCGTGCGCACGCAGAGCGCACGTTCGGCGCGGTCACGTCCGGGGCTGCCAAGATGTCCCCATGACCGAATTATGGGTGGAACGAACCGGAACCCGCCGCTACACCGGACACAATTCGAGGGGCGCGCAGGTGCTGGTCGGCAGTGAAGACGTCGCCGGCGTCTTCACCCCCGGAGAACTGCTGAAGATCGCGCTGGCCGCGTGCAGCGGAATGTCCAGTGACGCCCCACTGGCGCGCCGGCTCGGCGACGATTACCGGGCCACCATCGAGGTCTCCGGCCCGGCCGATCGGGAGCAGGAGCGCTATCCGCTGCTGGAAGAAGTCCTGAAGCTGGACCTGTCGGCTCTGGATGAAGTGGACAAACAGCGGCTGCTGACCGTCGTGTACCGCGCCGTCGACCAGGTCTGCACCGTGGGGCGCACCCTGAAATCCGGCACCGAGGTGCGCTTCGAGATCGACTCCGGTGACCGGTCCTGACGTCCGCCTGTCCGCCTGGGTGCACGGCCACGTCCAGGGCGTCGGCTTTCGGTGGTGGACACGGTCGCGGGCACTCGAGCTGGGCCTGACGGGCTACGCCGCCAATCGGCCCGGCGGCCGTGTTCATGTGGTAGCTCAGGGGCCCCGCGCGAACTGCCAGCGCCTGTTGGAGCTGCTGAAGGGTGGCACCACACCGGGGCGGGTGGACACCGTCGTCGCCGACTGGACGGACGCCAGGGACCCGATCGACGGATTCGCCGAACGCTAGCCCGGTAGTCTCACGTCCCGTGCATCTCAAGAGTTTGACGCTGAAGGGCTTCAAGTCCTTCGCCGCGCCGACGACTCTGCGCTTCGAACCGGGCATCACCGCGGTGGTCGGACCCAATGGTTCGGGCAAATCCAATGTGGTCGACGCGCTGGCCTGGGTGATGGGGGAGCACAGCGCCAAGACCCTGCGTGGCGGGAAGATGGAAGACGTCATCTTCGCCGGCACTTCCTCGCGCGCCCCGCTGGGTCGCGCCGAGGTCACCGTCACCATCGACAACTCCGACAACGCGCTGCCGATCGAGTACGCCGAGGTCTCGATCACCCGGCGGATGTTCCGTGACGGAGCCAGCGAGTACGAGATCAATGGTGCGAGCTGCCGGTTGATGGACGTCCAGGAGCTGCTCAGCGACTCCGGCATCGGCCGAGAGATGCACGTCATCGTCGGCCAGGGCCGGCTGGCGCAGATCCTGGAATCGCGGCCCGAAGATCGCCGGGCGTTCATCGAAGAGGCCGCCGGGGTGCTCAAGCACCGCAAGCGTAAAGAGAAGGCGGTCCGCAAGCTGGATGCGATGGCGGCCAACCTGGCCCGCCTGACCGACTTGACCACCGAGTTGCGCCGCCAGCTCAAACCGCTGGGCCGCCAGGCCGAAGTCGCACGGCGAGCGGCCACCATCCAGGCCGACCTGCGTGACGCCAAGCTGCGGCTGACCGCCGACGACCTGGTGTCGCGGCAAGCAGAGTTCGCCGGAACCACCGACGCCGAGGCGACGCTGCGCCGCGAACACGACCAGATCACCGAGCGTTTGGCGGTGGCCGCCGACGAACTGACCGCCCACGAGTCCGCGGTCGCCAGCTTGACCCAGCGCGCCGAGAGCGCCCAGCAGACCTGGTTCTCGCTCTCCGCGCTGGCCGAGCGGGTCAGCGCGACGGTGCGCATTGCCAGCGAACGCGCGCACCATCTCGACGAGGAGCCGATCACCACCGCCGGCGTCGACCCGGACGCACTGGAAGCCGAGGCCGAGCAGGTGGCCGCGGCCGAGCAGCAACTGCTGGCCGAGCTGGCCGAGGCCGGTATCCGGCTGGAGGCGGCACGCGCCGAGCTGGCCGAACGGGAGCGCCGCAGCACCGAGGCGGAGAAGGCGCATCTGGCCGCGGTCCGTGCCGAAGCCGACCGGCGGGAGGGCCTGGCCCGGCTGACCGGCCAGGTGGAGACGATCCGGGCGCGGGTCGAATCGATCGACACGCACGTCGGGCAGCTTTCGACGCGCATCGAGGAAGCCGCCGGGCGGGCCCAGGCCGCGCAGGCGGAGTTCGAAACGATTCAGGGTCGGGTCTCCGAGCTGGATCAGGGCGAGGTCGGTCTGGACGACCACCACGAGCGGACCGTGGCCACCCTGCAGCTGGCAGATGAGCGCGTCGCCGAACTTCAGGCGGCCGAGCGCGCCGCCGAGCGGCAGGTGGCTTCGCTGCACGCTCGCATCGAGGCCTTGTCGATGGGGCTGGAACGCCGGGACGGCGCCGCCTGGCTCGCGGCGAACCACAGCGGTCCCGGACTGTTCGGGTCGATCGCGAAGCTGGTCAAGGTGCGCTCGGGGTACGAGGCGGCGCTGGCCGCGGTGCTCGGGTCCGCGGCCGACGCGCTGGCCGCGGAGAATGCCGGCGCGGCCCGCTCGGCGCTACACGCGCTGAAGACCGCCGACGGCGGCCGGGCCGCCATCGTGCTGGGGGACTGGCCGCTGCCAGCCACCGAACAGCGTGCGGTGCTGCCCGACGGAGCGCTCTGGGCAGTGGAGCTCATCGAGACCCCCGAGAAGTTGCGCGGCGCGATGACGGCCATGCTGTCGGCGGTGGCGGTGGTCGACGACCTGCCCAAGGCGCTGGACCTGGTGGCCGCGCGCCCCGGGGTGCGCGCGGTGACGCTAGACGGTGATCTGGTCGGTGCGGGCTGGGTCAGCGGCGGATCGGATCGCAAGCCGTCCACCCTGGAGATCAACAGCGAGATCGACAAGGCCCGTGCCGAACTGGCCGCCGCGGAGACACAGGCCGGCGAACTCGGTGCGGCTCTTTCCGGAGCGCTGGCCGAGCAGTCCGCGCGCCGAGACGCCACCGAGCAGGCACTGGCCGCGCTCAACGAGTCCGATGCCGCCATCGCCGCGACCCACGAGCAACTGGGCCGACTGGGGCAAGAAGCCCGCGCCGCCGAGGCCGAATGGCACCGCCGGCTGCGTGAGCGCGACGAGCTGGAGACCGGCCGAGCGCAGACCGTCACGGAGCTGGGCGAACTGGAGGCCCGGCTGCGCAACGCCGAAGAGGACCAGCCGACCGCGGCCGCCGAACCGGTGGATCGCCAGCAGATCGCGGCGGCAGCCGAGGCGGCGCGCAGCGTCGAGGTGGAGGCCAGGCTGGCGGTACGTACCGCCGAGGAACGCGCCAACGCGGTACGCGGTAAGGCGGACTCGCTGCGCCGGGCGGCAGCGGCCGAGCGCGAGGCGCGGGTGCGCGCCGAGCAGGCCCGCGCCGCACGCGCACGCGCGGCGACGACAGCGGCGGCGGTGGCCGACGCTGGCAGCTCGCTGGCCCGCCGTCTGCAACATGTGGTGACCGCGGCGGCGCGGATCCGCGATGGGCTGGCCAGTGAACGCCAGCAGCGAGCCGCCGCGATGGTCGCCGTCCGCGACGAGGTGAACGCCCAGAGCACCCGGCTCACCGCGCTCACCGAGTCACTGCACCGCGACGAGGTCGCCAAGGCGCAGGCCGCCTTGCGCATCGAACAACTCGAGCAGACCGTGCTCGAACAGTTCGGTATGAGCTCGGCAGACCTGATCGCCGAATACGGCCCGGACGTGGCGCTGCCACCGACCGAACTGGAGATGGCCGAGTACGAGCAGGCCCGGGACCGCGGTGAACTGGTGATGGCCCCCGCCCCGATGCCCTTCGACCGCGCCACCCAGGAGCGCCGGGCCAAACGCGCCGAACGCGAGCTGGCCGAACTGGGCCGGGTCAACCCGCTGGCGCTCGAGGAGTTCGCGGCGCTCGAGGAGCGCTACAACTTCCTGTCGACTCAGCTCGAGGACGTCAAGGCGGCCCGCAAAGACCTCCTCGATGTGGTCTCCGAGGTCGACGCGCGCATCCTGCAGGTCTTCACCGACGCCTACGCCGACGTGGAGCGCGAGTTCACCGAGGTGTTCGCGGCGCTTTTCCCCGGCGGCGAAGGCCGGCTGCTGCTGACCGATCCCGGCGACATGCTGACCACCGGCGTCGACGTCGAGGCTCGGCCGCCCGGCAAGAAGGTCAAGCGGCTCTCGCTGCTGTCCGGCGGGGAGAAGTCGCTGACCGCCATCGCCATGCTGGTGGCGATCTTCCGGGCCCGCCCGTCGCCGTTCTACATCATGGACGAGGTCGAGGCCGCGCTGGATGACACCAACCTGCGCCGGCTGCTGGCGCTGTTCGAGATGCTGCGGGCCCGCTCGCAGCTCATCGTCATCACCCACCAGAAGCCGACCATGGAAGTGGCCGACGCGCTGTACGGCGTGACCATGCAGGGCGACGGGATCACCGCAGTGATCTCCCAACGCATCCGGGGCGAAGAGCTCGTTTCCAGCCAGGCGTGAACCCGGCGGTTCAGCGAGGCTCGACGGAGGAGAGCCGAAGCTGGGACCGCCGCGTCAACCCCGCCTAAGTCCCTGCTGCCACAATGACGGTCGTGTCGTCTCAAACTCTCCTGATCGCCGCGGCGGTCGTTGTCGCGCTAATCCTGGTCGGTGCCTTGGTCTGGGGCCTGGTGCGGTATCGGCGAGGCCGGATCAACCTGTCCGCGCCGCAACGCGAGAGCCTGGACCGCTCCGGTGGCTACACCGCCTCCTCAGGCATCACCTTCAGCCGGACCGAGACGTCAGAGCCGCCCGCGCCTGTCATCGGCGACGACGCGACCGTTCCGCGTGACGCGCCCCGGCGCACCATCACCGACGTCGATCTGCCCGAAGCGCCGGCCGAAGTCCTTCCCGAAACCCAGGCAGCACCGGCGCCCGAGGCCGTCGAGCCGGACATCGAGCCGGTCGAAGGCCGGATGGAGCGGCTGCGCGGTCGGTTGGCCAAGTCGCAGAACGCATTGGGCCGCAGCATGCTCGGGCTGCTGGGCGGTGGAGACCTCGACGACGACTCCTGGCAGGACGTCGAGGACACCCTGCTGGTGGCCGACCTGGGTCCCGTCGTCACCGAATCGGTGGTGACGCAGCTGCGCGGCCGACTGGCCGGCGGCCAGGCGCGCACCGAAGCCGAGGCTCGTGCCGTGCTGCGCGACGTGCTCATCGGCGAACTGCAGCCCGGTCTGGAGCGCTCCATCCGGGCGCTGCCGCACGACGAGCACCCGTCGGTGCTGCTGGTGGTCGGGGTCAACGGCACCGGCAAGACCACCACCGTCGGCAAACTGGCCCGGGTGCTGGTGGCCGACGGCCGTCGCGTGGTGCTGGGGGCGGCCGACACGTTCCGGGCCGCCGCGGCCGACCAGCTGCAGACCTGGGCTGCGCGGGTGGGCGCGGAAGTGGTGCGGGGCGCCGAGGGCGCCGATCCGGCCTCGGTCGCGTTCGACGCGGTCGACAAGGGCGTGTCCGACGGTGTCGACGTGGTGGTCATCGACACCGCGGGACGGCTGCACACCAAGACCGGTCTGATGGACGAGCTCGGCAAGGTCAAGCGGGTGGTCGAGCGCCGGGCGGCCGTCGACGAGGTGCTGCTGGTCCTCGACGCCACTATCGGGCAGAACGGCCTGGCCCAAGCCCGGGTATTCGCCGACGTCGTCGACATCACCGGAGTGGTGCTGACCAAGCTGGATGGAACCGCCAAAGGCGGGATCGTCTTCCGGGTGCAGCAGGAGCTGGGTGTGCCGGTCAAGCTGGTGGGGCTCGGGGAGGGGCCCGATGACCTGGCGCCTTTCGAGCCGGGCGCCTTCGTCGACGCGCTGCTCGGCTGAGCGATCCGCTCTCCACCGTGACCGTCTTGTGACCTCGGGTCGGCCATAAGGTAATTTTTGCCTGTGATCCCCTCAGCGTTTGGCGCGGTCGCGCGCTGCCTCACCCCCCTCCTTGCCGTTGCGGCCCTGGCCGGCGCGGCCCCCGCCCAGGCCGACGGGGACAACCCACTGGGCGGCATGCCCTTCTATGTCGATCCCATCTCGAAGGCGATGCATGCCTCCAACGCGCAGCCGGACAGCGCCGAGCTGGCCCGCGTAGCCAACACCCCGCAGGCGTACTGGCTGGACCAGGCGTTCGGTGTGGGTTCTGTCGGCTCGACGGTGGCCCGGCACACCGGCGCGGCCGCGGCGGCCGGCGCCATGCCCGTGCTGGTGCTCTACGCCATCCCGCACCGTGACTGTGGCAGCTACGCCGCGGGCGGATTCTCCTCCGGTGCGTCCTACCGGGCCTGGATCGACAGCGTCGCCGACGGGATCGGCGGCAACCCGGCCGCGATCATCCTCGAGCCCGACGCGCTAGCGATGGCCGACTGCCTCTCCGGTGATGCGCGTCAGGAGCGCTTCGACCTGATCAGCTACGCCGTCGACACGCTGGGCCGCAACCCGGGCACGGCGGTCTATGTCGACGCCGGGCACTCGCGCTGGGTCAGCGCCGGAGAGATGGCCAACCGCCTCAACCAGGCCGGTGTGGGGCGCGCGCGGGGCTTTGCCCTGAACAGCACGAACTACTTCACCACCGAAGAGGAAACCGGTTACGGCGAAGAGATCTCGGGGATGACCGGCGGCGCGCACTACGTGATCGACACCTCCCGCAACGGCGCCGGCCCCGCGGAAGGCGACCCCTACGGCTGGTGCAACCCCAGCGGGCGGGCCCTGGGCACGCCGCCGACCGCCAACACCGCCGGGCAGCACGCCGACGCCTACCTGTGGGTCAAGCGGGTCGGGGAGTCCGACGGCAGCTGTGGTTCCGGCGAACCCGCGGCGGGGCACTTCGTCAGCGATTACGCCATCAACCTGGCGCGCAACGCGGGCTGACCGGGCCGGCCTAGCTGGCCTCCGGGGCAGCGTCGTGCCACCGCGCGAACACGTCGGGGTGGGCGCGTCTCTTGGCCTTCCACATGTTTTCGCCGTAGTGCTGTGCAGCCGATTGTCGGCGTCGTGGCTGATCGGTCGGGTCTTGGCGGCAAGATCCGGGGGTAGTGCAAGGGTGGGAACGACGCCGTCCAGCGCCGGGCCGAAGAAGTAGGGGATCGAGATGCGTGCCGGGGCACCCGCCGGTGTCAGCACCCGATGCGGTGTGGCGCGAAGGTAGCGCTGGCTCGAGACTTCGAGCAGCTCGCCGATATTCACGATGAAGGCGCCGTCCAGCGGCGGGGCATCCAGCCATTCGCCGTCGAGCGATTGCACCTGCAATCCCGTCGAGTCGTTCGGCAGGTGCAGCAGCGTCATGACGCCCGGATCCTTATGCGCGCCAACTCCCTGGTCACCGCTGGAGTGGGCCGCCCGCCTCGGGTAGTGGATCAGCTTCATCAACGACGCGGGTTCGGTTCCGAAGGTGGAGTCGAATATCTCTGCCGGCGAGCCCAGAGATTGTGCCCAGCGCCGCAACAACTCCCGTGCGACCCTGTTCATCTCCTGTTGGTAGCGCCCCACCAGGTCCGGCATCGCGGGGATCGCCGGCGGCCACTGATTGGGCCCGCGCAGCCACTGCGGACCGGCAGCGCCGTCGGTGACGCCGGCCTCGGGACCGAAGTCGATCTGCTCACGCCAGTCCACCGCACCATTGGTCAGCTCACCGCCGACTCTCGAGTAACCGCGAAAGTGGGGGCTGCGTGCGAGCTCGATCGCCAGCTTGTCCTGCTCGGGCAGGGCGAAGAATTCGCGTGCCGTCGTGTGCAGTTCAGCGACGAGCTCGGCCGGGACACCGTGGCCGACGAGGTAGAAGAATCCGGTGGTGTGGGTGACTTCCCGCAGCCGGATGCGTTCGCCGGAACTGCCGAGCAGCGCGAAGTTCACAACCGGCAGCATGACTGGATCTCCTTCACTTCAGCGTTTGGTCGCGGTGAAGTAGTAATTCGACGGATCCTCGTTGATCTCGGCGCACTCGACGTCGGTGAAGCCGGCGTCGGCCAGCATCGACATAGCGAGTTGGCGGCCCCACATGGTGCCCAGGCCGGCACCGTTCAAGGCCAATGACACAGGCATGCAGTGCATCAGTGAGACCGTGTAGCGGTAGGTGTTCATGGGGGTGCCGATGTTGTCTTCCAGGCGGCTTGACGCCTTCGAATCGGCCATCAAGAAGACGCCACCCGGTCGCAAGGATCGATAGATGTTCTCCAACACCCGCGCGGGCTGCGCCTGATCGTGAATGGCGTCGAATGCGGTGACGAGGTCGTACGCCGATGCACGGTCGAACGTGGTCAGGTCGTGGCTCTCGAAGGTGGTATTGGCCAATCCCCGCTGAGTCGCTTCGCGCGTCGCGCGCTCGATGCCCTCGGTCGAGAAGTCAATGCCGGTGAACCGGCTGGTGCGAAACGCCTCGGCCATGACATTGACGGCGTGTCCGCTGCCGCAGCCGAAATCGGCCACGTCCGCGCCGTCGCGGAGCCGTTGTGGCAAGCCCTCGACGAGGGGCAGGACGACGTCGACCAGTGCCGTGTCGAAGACCTCGCCGCTGCGCTCTGCCATCACGGCATGGAAGCGGGGATAGTCGCTGTAGGGCAACCCACCGCCGTGCTGGAAGCAGCCCAACACCTTCTGCTCGACCTCGCCCATCAGCGCGATGTACTGCGCGACGCGCGCCAGGTTGGCGGCCCCGGCAGCACGGGTCAGCACTGCGGCATGGTGCTGCGGCAATCGATACGTCTGGTTGACGGAGTCGTAGTCCAGCACGCCGGCCACCGTCGTGCCTCCCAACCACTCGCGAACGTAGCGTTCGTTGAGCCCGGCGCGGGTGGCGATCTCGGCGCTGGTCGCCGGTGCTGACAGGGTGGCCAGCGCGTCGAACAGTCCGCTTTGATGACCCAGGCTCAGGAGCAGCGCGAGGCTGGCGGCGTCCAGCGCCTCGGTCACGCGGTCAGCGAATGCCAGTTCCTGCGCGGTGGTTTCCGTTGGCTGATGCCCGCTCGCTGGTGTTGTCACACACTCCTCCAGATTCTCTGCGCCCAACTAGGATACTAGAAGTATCCTAGAGAGTCTTAGCCGATCGGGAGGTCCGCATGAGCGACGTGACGGTCAATTCCGCCCAACGTGCTCACGACCTGATCCGCGCGGGCATCCTCAGCGGTGAGTTCCCAGCCGGGGCCATGCTGAGCGAGTCGGCCCTGGCGGCGTCGATGTCGATGAGCCGTACGCCGGTGCGCGCGGCGCTGACGCGTCTACAGGACGAAGGACTGGTGCGGATCTATCCCAAGCGCGGTGCGCTGGTACGTGAATTGACCGTCGATGAGATCCGCGAGTCAGACCAGGTGCGGCACGCCTTTGAATGTGCCGGTGTGCAACTGGGCAATCCTGAAGCGCGGCGGCAACTGAGTGCGCGGCTGCAGGAAAACCTTGATGGACAAGACCAGGCGCTACGCCGGCGCGACTATCCCGGCTTTGCGGCCCTGGCGATGCAGTTTCATCGCGCTTTCGTGGAGCTCGCGAACAACTCCACGATGCTGGCGTTCTACGACCGGCTCCAAGATCGACAGCACCTCTCGATCGTGCGCAACTCGACAGTCCGCGGGCAACCCGATCTCGTGCTGGCCGAACATCGGAGCCTGCTCAGCGATGTCGAGGCCGGCGATTGGATGACCTTCTCCGGCCGGCTCCGCGAACACCAGTCGCACGGCAACGAATTCGGATAGTCGACGGATCCGCGGACTACAGTGACTGCATCGGCTGGAAGGGAGCATTCCCATGATCGAGCTACTGGCGGACATGCCCGAGGGAGTGACTGGAATTCGGGTGTCGGGGCGGCTTCGCGGCGACGAACTGCGTGAGATCAAGCCCTCGCTGCACGAGCTTCTGCAGGGCGGCGATGTTCGGATCGTCGAGGTCATCGACTCCGACTACGAGGGTTTCGGGCCCGGCGGGCTGGCCGAGGACATCAAGCTCGGACTGGGGGCCGTGCTGCCGCATCACGCCGCGTTCAAACGGATCGCGGTGGTGTCCGACAAGGAGTGGGTCGCCCACGTTCTGCATGCGCTCGAGTGGATGATCCCCGGCGAACTGGCAGTGTTCGGCCTCGACGACGTCGACCGTGCCAAGGAATGGGCCGCCGGCTGACCGACGGGTGGGCTCGGTATCGAGATCGTTCCTGCCGCGCCGCCTATGGTCAAGCGGTGACGATCAGCTATGACGAGGCGCTGCGGGAGCGGATCCGGGCACATCTGGACGGGCACGACCGCCGCGTCGTGACCGACCCGTCGAAGCGGCACGCGGCCGTCGCGGTGGTGATCGTGGACTCCGAAGTCGCCGAAGACCGGGTTGACCCCGCGCCTGTGGACGACTGGATCGCCGGTCGGCCAATGCCGGAGGCTGGTCTAGACGGCCGCATGGTCGATGTATCCGGGGGTGCTGCCTTCCTCTTGTGCCGCAGAGCCTCTCGTCTCACCTCGCATGCCGCTCAGTGGGCGCTGCCCGGTGGCCGCCTGGATCCCGGCGAAACCGCGGTCGACGCGGCCCTGCGCGAGTTGGACGAGGAGGTCGGCATCAGTTTGTCTGGCTCGGCTGTGCTCGGCGTGCTCGACGACTATCCGACTCGGTCCGGATACGTCATCACGCCGGTGGTGATCTGGGGCGGGGGACGGCTCGATCTCCGTCCCGAACCGGCCGAGGTGGTGGCGGTCTACCGCGTGGGGCTACATCAGCTGCAACGCGATGATTCGCCGCGTTTCGTCAGTATCCCGGAGAGCCCGCGTCCGGTCGTGCAGATCCCGTTGGGCAATGACCTCATCCACGCGCCGACCGGGGCGGTGCTGTTGCAAGTGCGATGGCTGTGCCTGGAGGGTCGAGGGGACCGGGTCGACGAGCTGGAACAACCGGTATTCGCCTGGAAATAGGTTCGGGCCCAGGAGTCGGGCCCTAGGCTGCGGTTCATGATCAAAGACCGTGCGGCCCTGGTCGCGGGCAGTATCCGGCTGGCGTCGGGTATCTCGTTTCTCGTCGATCCGCTTCGGGCGAATCGGTTGTGGGGAGAACCGGAAGATCCCGGGCCTTCCGCGCGCCTGCTGCTTCGTTCGATGGGATACCGGGACGCCCTGATCGGCGGGCTACTCCTGAACGGGGCGTTGCGCGGTCGCGACACGCGCGGCTGGTTCCTCGCATCCGGTGGTGCCGATGCGGCCGACCTGCTGGGCGGGATGAGCGTGCACGCCGATCTCAAGCGTGGGCAGCACATCATTGGTCTCGGTGGAGCGGTGGTCGGCATCGGCGTCGGGCTCTGGGGTGCCACGCGCCGGCGCGCTACGGAACGCCCCTAGACCGTCGCCCGCTGAGATTGCGCCCAGGGCTGTACATTTCGCGGTATCCGCGACCCTGGACGCAATCTCAACCTCGGGTACGAAAACTACTTCGGGGGCATCCGGATGCCACCGTCCACGCGGACGACCTCGGCGTTCATGTAGGAGTTGGTGAGCAGCTCCACCACCATCGACGCCAGTTCTTCGGGCTTGCCGAGCCGGTGCGGGAACAACACGGACTCGCCGAGCTTGGCCTTGAAGGCCTCCGAGGCCTCGCCCTCGCCGTAGATCGGGGTGTCGATGAGGCCCGGGGCCACGGTGTTGACGCGGATGCCTGCCGCCGAGAGGTCACGGGCCACCGGCAGGGTCAGGCCCACGACGCCGCCCTTAGACGACGAGTAGGCGGCCTGGCCGATCTGGCCGTCGAAGGCCGCAACGCTGGTCATGTTGACGATCGCGCCACGCTCGCCGGTGTCGGTCAGTTCGTTGCGGCTCATCGCGGTGGCCGCGATCCGGATGCAGTCGAAGGTGCCGACCAGGTTGATGGCGAGCACCTTCTTGTACAGGTCCAGGTTGTGCGCCGACTCGAACTCGCCGTCCTTGCCGATGGTGCGCTGCGCCCAGCCGATACCAGCCGAGTTCACCAGCGCCCGCAGCGGGCCGAGGTCCGTCGCGGTGTTGACCGCGTCGATGATCTGTTCGGTGCTGGTCACGTCGACGGACACGAACACGCCGCCGATCTCGTGGGCCAGGGCCTCGCCCTTGTCCGCCTGCAGATCCGCGACGACGACCCGTGCGCCCCTGTCGGCCAACTGGCGGGCAGTGGCCGCGCCGATTCCTGATGCGCCACCGGTGACGATCGCGCTTGCTCCATTAATATCCACGAATGACACCTTACTTGGACGGTGTTCCGCGCTACGATTCGGGGAAGCCGAAAGGCCGATTTTTTATCATGCCCCAATAAGCGCAGTTATGTCAATCTGGCTGGCTTTCCACCGAACTACTGACTAAAACTGTTGCGGGTGATCTAATTTCGGGTGGGGTTCCGCGTTCCGCGGTGCGTTGAAGGGCATTTCAAGGGGTTTCCATGGCTGGTGTCGTCGCGATGACCGGTCCGCAGGGGGGGCGTTCGCTCCGCCGTGGTCGCGTAGTTCTCGCTGTCGTAAGCGTTCTCGTCGTCTTCGCCGGCATGGCGGGGCTTGCGACGGCATCGCCGTTGTCCGCCCGGTCGTCGGCCGCTGAGTCACAGGACGTAGCGCTGACCGCGGGCGACATCGCGTTCGTCATGGGCGGCAGCGGTATTCCGTTGCCGTCGCAGGGTTACGTCAATGCTGCCAACCTGCTGTATCTACAGCCGCATGGCTTCACTGGAACGGCGGACTCGCTGTTCACGCCCCAGCTGTACTTCCCGGGCAACATCTCGATGGTCCAGGGCGCCCAGATCCTCGCTGAGGCAATCAACAAGGAGATCGCCGCCGGCGGAGTGAACGCCGACAACCCGGTGTATGTGTTCGGCTACTCACAGAGTTCGGCAATGTCGTCGATGACGATGGAGCAACTCGAGCACGAGGGTGTCGCGCCCGAGGACGTTCATTTCGTGCTCGTGGGGAATTCCGCGAACCCGAACGGCGGGCTGCTCCAGTTGTTGAACTTCTGGGGCGGGAACCTTACTTTCTGGAACGGGATGACCCTCGGTCATCCGACGCCGGACTACTTCACCACCGATGTCTACACGATGGAATATGACGGGTACGCCGACTTTCCCCGTTATCCGCTGAACCTGATATCGTCGCTTAATGCCGTCATGGGCATGTTCTCTACCCATATCGGCTATTTCGGTGTCACCGCCGATGACATCGCCAACGCAATTCAGTTGGAAACCACCGGCGACGGTCTCACCAATTACTATGTGATCCCCGCGGATTCGCTGCCGCTGCTGGATCTGCTGCGGGTAAATCCCGTCTGGGGCAACCCCTTGGCCGACCTCTTGGAACCGAGCATGCGCATCCTGGTCAATCTGGGCTACGGCAGCTTGACGGAAGGCTGGAACCAGGGACCTGCCAACGAGCTCACGAACTTCAGCTTCGACCTGCTGCCGAGCAACATCAGCTGGGCCGAGGTCAACACCGCTTTGAGTGCCGCCTGGTCGGAAGGTGTTCAGGCGGCGTTTCGCGACTTGCAGGACCCGGCGAACTACGTTTGGGGCTCGTTTATGGAGCAGGAACCGTTCTCGACGCTGTGGAACGCAGCCCAACGCGTCTTTTTCGATATCCAGGACCCCACCCCGCTGTTCGGTGGCCTGTTCGGTGGTTCGGCGATGGCGACCGATCCAGGGGAGTCGCCGGATTTCCTGAACTCACTCGGGTCACTTGTTGACGGGAATCCCGATCTGTCGTGGATCGGCGAATTCCTCGGCCTGGACACGGTTACCGCCGCCTAAGTCAGCTTCGCGCCCGTCAACACGGGTTAGTCGTAGAAAGGTCAATCGCAATGAATCGTCGTCTTCGCCGTAGTGCCGGGCACCGGGGTCGTAGCGCAACTGCTCGGATGAGTCGTGCGATAGGCGGTGCTGCGGCGGCATTGACGCTCGCCCTGGCGCCCATGGCGATTGCGCCATCTGCCCAGGCGGATTTCGACTTCTTCGACCCGGGTACCTGGTTCGACACGGCCGACATCAACCCGGCCGGCGCTGATCTCGCAGACATCGGCATCGCCAGCTTCGACCCGGGCGAGCTGGGCGGCGCCGACTTCAATCTGTTCGTACCGGCTGACTGGGCTCAGCTCTATCAGGACAGCTTCTATCTCCCGATCCACGACGCACTGGAAAGCTTCCTGCACAACGCCGGAAACCAGCTGCTGATCGACCTGATCAACACTCCCGTTGTGTTGATGTTCGGCCGGGACCTGATCGGCGACGGGATCGACGGCTTCAACGGCGTCAACAATTCGCTGTTCGGCTGGCTCGGTCTGGGAAACCTCGGCGACGGCGGGTTCCTGTTCGGTGACGGCGGCGACGGTGCGGCCGGCGTCGCCGGAGTCAACGGTGGCATGGGCGGTGATGGCGGCGACGCCGGATTGTTCGGCAACGGTGGTGCGGGCGGTCAGGGCGCCGCCGCCTACGTCGGTGTGGGTGGTGTGGTGATCGAGGCCGGCGCGGGTGGCCAGGGCGGTACCGGCGGAATGTGGTTCGGCGACGGTGGTGTCGGCGGCCAGGGTGGCACCGGCTTCCACGACACCTTCGACGGCACGTCGTTGGTGACGCACGCCGGGGGTGCCGGCGGCGGCGGTGGTGACTCCCTGGCCGGGTGGGGATTCGGCGGAACCGGTGGGCGCGGTGGCTCCGGCTGGGCCGGTGTCAACGGTCCCGATGTGACCGCATTGAACGGCGGCGTCGGCGGTAACGGCGGCGCCGGCGGCAATGCCGGGTGGCTCTTGGGCTTCAGCGGCAATGGCGGCGCCGGTGGTGTCGGCGGGCTGGGGGCGGCCGGCGGCATCGGCACCGCCAGCCAGCCCAACGGAGGCAACGGTGGCGACGGCGGCGACGGCGGCCGAGGCGGTGCTGCCGGCACGGGCGTCGGGTGGATCGGCGCGGTCGGGCAGGCCGGGGACGACGGAGACGGCGGCGCCGGGGGCGCTGGCGGCGCAGGTCTGACCAACCCGTTCGGCACCGGAGGCCATGGTGGCAACGGTGGTGCGGGCGGGGCCGGCGGCGTCGGAACGACCGGTGGGAACGGCGGTGCCGGGGGAGTCGGCGGTGCCGGCGGCGGCGGCCGGGTCGGCGCTAATGGTGGCGACGGTGGCGACGGCGGCGCAGCGGCCGATCAGACCGGCAGCTCTGGTGGCCGCGGCGGCAACGGTGGTGCGGGCGGCAATGGTTCGGTGGGCGCCGGCGGGGACGGCGGCGACGGCGGCCACGGCGGGTCCACCGGAGGAACCGCCGGCGGCGCGGGCACACCCGGCGATGCCAACGTCGACGGCACCGGTGGTGCCGGCGGCGCCGGGGGTGCACCCGGCGCGCCCGCCTAACGCCGCCGCCTAGCCTGGCCGCGACTGGTTCGACCGCGCGCAGCAGGCGGTTTGTGGGACATTCTTTTGCACTCTTCTGGGCTCTTCCGGGTTCGACCGGTGTGAGCAGGTGGTCACACATCTGCAACGGAGCGGCGCTAGCGCCGAAACAACTGTTGCGCATGGTTATGACCAGCCGGGTTCATCTGGCAACCGGCCGCGGCGGAGGAGGTTTGGTGCATGGATCAATTCCCGACGATGGGCGTGCCCGACACCGGAGACACTGCCTGGATGCTGATCAGCGCCGCCCTGGTGCTGTTGATGACGCCAGGTCTGGCGTTCTTCTACGGCGGCATGGTCCGGGTCAAGAGTGTCTTGAACATGATCATGATGAGCATCAGCGCCATGGGTGTGGTGACCGTGCTCTGGGTGCTCTACGGATTCTCGATCGCGTTCGGCGATGATGTCGGCAACGTCGCGGGAAACCCAACTGATTACTGGGGATTGAAGGGCCTGATCGGGGTCAACGCGGTCGCCGCCGATCCGGCCAGTGGTACGGCTGCGGTAGAAATTCCGCTGGTCGGCACGGTGCCGGCGACCGTTTTCGTGGGATTCCAGATGATGTTCGCGATCATCACGGTCGCGTTGATCTCTGGGGCAGTGGCCGACCGGATGAAGTTCGGCAGCTGGTTGTTGTTTTCCGCTCTGTGGGTAAGCGTCGTGTATTTCCCGGTTGCCCACTGGGTTTTCGCGTTCGACGACAGCACCGCCCCGCACGGCGGTTGGATCGCCAACAAGCTTCATGCGATCGACTTCGCCGGCGGCACCGCGGTCCATATCAACGCGGGCATGGCTGCCTTGGTGCTGGCGCTCATCCTCGGCAAGCGCCAAGGATGGCCGGCCCTTCCGATGCGGCCGCACAATCTGCCGTTGGTGATGCTGGGCGCCGGCCTGTTGTGGTTCGGGTGGTACGGGTTCAACGCCGGATCGGCGGTCAGCGCCAATGGTGTTGCCGGATCGACCTTCATCACCACGACGGTCGCGACGGCAGCCGCGATGCTGGGCTGGCTGCTGGCCGAGCGGATGCGTGACGGCCACGCCACTTCGCTGGGTGCAGCGTCGGGAATCGTGGCCGGACTGGTGGCGATCACCCCGGCGTGCGCGTCAGTGGATGTCGTCGGCGCGCTGGTCGTAGGTGCCGTGGCCGGTGTCGCCTGCGCGCTCGCAGTGGGCCTCAAATACCGCTTCGGCTTTGATGATTCGCTGGATGTCGTCGGGGTGCACCTGGTCGGCGGTCTTGTCGGAACCCTGTTGGTGGGTCTGGTCGCGGCGCCGACCACCGCGGCGATCGACGGTGCGTCCGACGTGTCGCCAGGCCTGTTCTACGGCGGCGGCTTCGATCAGCTGTGGCGCCAACTCATCGGCGCGTCCAGTGTTGCGCTGTACTCGGCGGTGGGAACCGCGATCTTGGCCTTGATCCTCAAATACACCATCGGGCTGCGACTGGACGCCGAGGATGAAGCGTCGGGAATCGATGAAGCCGAGCACCTCCAAAGCGGTTACGACCTCGTGAGTACCGGCAGTGCTGTTCTTGCTTACTCGGCTGAAGACAGGAGAGAAGATGAAGTTGATCACCGCGATCGTGAAGCCGTTTACGTTGGAGGACATCAAGACTGGCTTGGAAGAGGCCGGAGTCCTGGGGATGACGGTCAGTGATGTCCAGGGATACGGACGGCAGAAGGGCCACACCGAGGTCTACCGCGGCGCTGAGTACTCGATCGACTTCGTTCCCAAGGTACGGATCGAGGTGCTGGTCGACGACTTCGCGGTGGACAAGATCGTCGACGTCATCGTGCGGGCGGCACATACCGGCAAGATCGGCGACGGCAAGGTGTGGGTCAGCGCGGTGGAATCCGTGGTCCGGGTGCGCACGGGCGAACGCGGCTCCGACGCGGTATGAGTCTGTAGCGCGATCCGAGCCGATGTAGACGGCCATGAACCGCGGGGGTCCAACCTTGAGCCCTGAGCAGCGTCGACCTGGCTGCTCCGCAACCGACCTGGCCGCTGTCCGGGCGGCACTGCGGTGCACCACGTCAGCGCAATGGGATTCGGTCGCACTGCGGCAGATATGGCGCCAGGTGCACGAGTCGTGGTTGGCCGCCAAGGCGAGCGAGATCGGGGTAGTGGCCGGAAGTGGTTTCGCGGTTGTTGCCACCGGTTCGCTGGGCCGCGGCGAG
The DNA here is from genome assembly GCF_045310815.1 of Mycobacterium sp. SMC-19. Lineage (NCBI taxonomy): Bacteria > Bacillati > Actinomycetota > Actinomycetes > Mycobacteriales > Mycobacteriaceae > Mycobacterium > Mycobacterium sp. SMC-19. The sequence goes on from NZ_JBJIAM010000005.1 coordinate 319,208, forward strand.
TTGCTTCCGCACTCGGACTTGGACCTGCTGCTGGTGCACGACGGCATGCCTGCCGATTCGGTGCGGCGGACGGCGGAGCTGCTCTGGTATCCCTTGTGGGACGCCAATGTTCGTCTCGACCACAGTGTGCGCACAGTTCCGCAGGCGCTGCGGGTCGCAGACTCCGATATCCTCGCCGCTCTGGCCATGTTGGACGCACGCCATATCGCCGGCGATGAGCTGCTGTCGACACGGCTGATCGCCGGCGTCCGACAGCAATGGCGCCACAGGATCGGCACCCGTTACGCCGAACTCGTCGATGTGACACACGCCCGGTGGCAGCGCAGCGGGGAGATAGCGGGTAGCGCCGAACCCGATCTGAAATGTGGCCGAGGTGGCCTGCGTGACGTTCAACTGCTCGATGCGCTGACGGTGGCCCATGTCTCGGGCGGTTGGACCAGGCGTCGGCCGGATGGCATCGGGAGTTCGTTGCGCGGTGCCTATCGCACGGTGCTGGACGTCCGGACCGAACTGCACCGGGCGGGCGGGCGCGCCCACGATCTGCTGTCGCCCCAGTACACCGACGAGGTTAGTGCCGCGTTGGAGCTCGGCGACAGGTACGAGCTGGCGGCCAGGCTCTTCGATGCGGCGCGCACGATCAGCCGGCGTGTCGACGCCGTGCTGAGTGCCGTTGCCAACACATCGCCGCGTCGCGGGAGGCCAGCTCTGCGGGTGTGATCTCCGCGGTGTTGGCAATTTGCTGACGGTACCCGCTGGGGCCGGAATCGGCGTTGTCAGCGCTTTATTACGGTCCTGCGTTGGGAAAATGGTCCCGGAAATGATCAGCCGGCACATCGGCACAGATGCAACCGGGGTCGGTCCGGTTCCCGGGCAGCTGAAACCCCGTATTTCTGCCATTTGATCGGAATTATTTTTGGCGCGTTGAAAGCACGGCGAGGTATTTGGGGTACCCGGAAAATCCCGCCGCGATTATCAATACCGACGTCCTAAATCTGGGGCCGCCGCCTTCCCGCGAAATCGCCCGTGTGAGCGGGGCGTATTTTCGCGCGACGCCCGCGCTGGAAGTGACCGCCACCGGCAGAGACCTGCGAAGACTCAGATAGATGCCAGGCAGATTCAGATGGATGCCAGAAACACGAAGTACGTTGCGTGAAGGGGGTGAAACACGGACGAAACATAGGGATAGCGATGAGACACTTCGGCAAGATGACGGCCGCGTTGTTGGGCACCACCGGCATGGCCTTGACCGTCGGGTTCACCGGAACCGGAGTGGCCGGCATCGCGCAGGCGGCACCCATCCCTGTGAGCGGTGTGGCCCCCTTGCCGGGCGTAGCCCCCGCCAGCCCCCAGACCTGCATCATCGGCCTCAACTGCGGCTGTATTCGGGGCCGCACCTGCCCCGGTGACCGGCGGAAGCACGCGGTGCGCCCTCCTGAGGCGCGGCTCGACGGGGCTCCCGCCATCGCCAGTGACCAAGAGGGCGCACCCGGCTTCACACCAGCACCTGTTTTGGCATCACCGTAGGTCTGAAGCCGTAACGCGGGCCTCCCGAACCCAGACCGCCGCGCCCACCTGCGCCCATCGGTCCCATTCCGGCCGGGACGGCGTGCATCTGCGCGGTCTCCTCTGCGGCAACCGTCCAGCCCGAGCCCGTCGACGCCGCGACCTGAGTGCCCGCGGCGGCCGACCAGCCGGCCGGGACCGACATCCCACCCATGGTCGATGCCTGACCCAGTCCCGCCAGCACCGGCGTTCCGGCGGCAGCCACCGCTCCTACCGGCTGGGTCATGCCCGCCAGGACCCCGGAGCCCAGTCCCGCCGCAAGCCCATCTACGCCGACGACATCGGATGCCAGGCTGGCCGGGCCGGCCAAGGCCAGGGTGTGGCCCAGCGATACCGCCGTCGGGATGGCGGTGCACACGAACCAGGCCGCCGTGTTCACCCCGCCGTTGATGGCATTGCCGAACAGTGGGGTCCCGAGAAACAGGTCAAATGCAGTCCCCAGATCCGGCATCGACGCCGTGGCTGACAGGGGCGATGCAGCTGCCTGCAGCGCGCCCTGCAACGAAGCCAGTGATTGAGACAACTCCTGTTGGAGCCCGCCGGTGGCGCTGCCGGCAGTGGCGACTGCCGCGCCTACGGGGTTGGTGGTCTGAGGTGCCGGAGTCATCGGGGTGAGCGCGGCAGCGCTGGACGAGGAGGTGGTGTAGCCGAACATGGCCAAGGTGTCCTGAGCCCACATCTCCAGGTAGTGGGCTTCGGTGGCCAGGATCGCCGGCGTGTTCACCCCCAGGAAGTTCGACGCAACCAGGGCCGCCAGCTGGGCCCGGTTGGCGGCGATGATCGCTGGAGACACCACTGCCGCGCGGGCAGCCTCGAACGCTCCTGCCGAGGCCATCGCCTGCGAGCTGGCCTGGTGGGCGGCCGCTGAGGTGGTGTGCAGCCACGAGAGATATGGCGACACGGCGCTGGTCATAGCCGCTGAGGCCGGCCCCGTCCAGTCTTCGCCGACCAGTTCAGAAAGCACCAACTGAGCTGACATGGCCGAAGACTCCAGCTCGGCGGCCAGGCTGCCCCACGCCGAGGCGGCCGACATCAGGGGGCCGGAACCGGCTCCGCTGTACATCCACGCGGAAACGATCTCCGGCGGTAGCGCTCCGAAATCGAAAGACATATCTGTATTCCCCTTCTCGTTGGTGGGGCAGGTTGCTAAACGGCGGTCGGCTTGGGCATGACGGTGTGCTTGACCCCGTAGCGCGGGGCGCCGAACTTCCCGACGCCGCGGTCGCCGGCGCCGGCTGCGGCCATGGCGGCCGGCACGGCGGCCATCGTGGGTACGGAGTGCGGGGTGGCCATGCTGCTCGCAGCCGCCAAACGGGCTGGGGCAGCGGACGCGGCCGCCACGGGCTCGGCTCCCCAGCTGGGCGGCGCGGACAAGGAGCCGACCGTGGTGGCCTGTGCCATCCCGGCTGCCACCGGCATCGCGCCGACGCCGGCCATTGCCGCAGGCGCCTCGTACCCCATGAGGCCGGCGGCTCCCTCGGCGGCGATCTCTTCGGGGAAGTCCAGGAGACCACCACCGGCCAGACCAAGCAGGGCAGAGGTGGCCGAGGCCCAGTTGCCCATCCCGATGTTCTCGATGTTGGCCAGGTTGCCCGAGAGCAGCGAGCCACTGCCGCTGGTCGGCACACCGAGGATGTTGGTCAGGAACCACTGGAGTCCTGAGTCCATCGACGACGTCGCCTGGTTGGTCGCCTCGGCGGTGGAATAGGCCCCGGCGTTCTGCCCGAGGACCTGCACCAGCTGCTGGTGAACGGCCGTCGCCTGCTCGCTGATCGACTGGTAGAGGCTCCCGTAGGTCGCGAACACCGCGGCCTGCAGCGCAGAGACCGGGTCGGTGCCGGCCGGCGCGATCACCGTGGTCGGGATCGCCACCGCGCCGCTCTCGGCGGACAGCGCCTCGCCGATACCTGCGAGCTGACCCGCGGCGTGCGTCATTGACTCGGGGAGTGTTTTCACAAAGGACATGCATCCTCCTCGCAGGAAGCCGGACCAGAATGTGATGGTCCGACGGGCCGGTCATCGATGTTGTGAAGCGTTGCAGAGATCGGCAAGCGTGAGGAGATCGTTAACATTTTCTTTGCGGTGGAGCGTAGATCCTTAACAAAAATAGATTCGCTGTGAAAGGTCTGAAACGGTTCTTTAATTGGCGTGAATTGCCGCATTAACTGTGCAATTTATCTAACGTCGCGGTTACAATTAGTGAGCCGCGGAAATATTTTGCCGTGGCGGTCAGGTGTCGTCCCGCTCCACCGGCCGTCACCTTCGCCTGCCCGCCCGCGATGTAAGCGGATATAGGCTGGCGGCGTGTTTGAATCCCTCTCCGACCGGTTGACCGGGGCCCTACAGGGGCTGCGCAGCAAGGGCCGTCTCACCGACGCCGATATCGACGCCACCGCCCGGGAGATCCGCCTGGCACTGCTGGAAGCCGACGTGTCGCTGCCGGTGGTGCGCGCGTTCATCGGCCGGATCAAGGACCGCGCCAAGGGCGCCGAGGTCTCCGGTGCGCTCAACCCGGCTCAGCAGGTCGTCAAGATCGTCAACGAGGAGCTCGTCGGCATCCTCGGCGGGCAGACCCGGCAGTTGTCGTTCGCCAAGACCCCGCCGACGGTCATCATGCTGGCCGGCCTGCAGGGTGCGGGTAAGACCACGCTGGCCGGCAAGCTGGCCACCTGGCTGCGCGGCCAGGGCCACACCCCGCTGTTGGTGGCCTGCGACCTGCAACGTCCGGGCGCGGTCAACCAGCTGCAGGTCGTCGGGGAGCGCGCCGGGGTCTCGGTGTTCGCTCCGCACCCGGGCACCTCGGTCGCCGGTGACGCCGGCGCGCCGGGTGACCCGGTCGCCGTGGCCGCTGCCGGCCTGGCTGAAGCCAAGGCCAAACATTTCGACGTCGTCGTCGTCGACACCGCCGGGCGCCTGGGCATCGATGAGGAGATGATGGCCCAGGCCGCCGCCATCCGCGACGCGGTGCAGCCCGACGAGGTGTTGTTCGTCCTGGATGCCATGATCGGCCAGGACGCGGTGACCACCGCCGATGCGTTCCGCGAGGGCGTGGGCTTCACCGGGGTGGTGCTCACCAAGCTCGACGGCGACGCCCGCGGTGGTGCCGCGCTGTCGGTGCGGGAAGTCACCGGTGCGCCGATCCTGTTCGCGTCGACCGGTGAGAAGTTGGAGGACTTCGACGTCTTCCATCCCGACCGGATGGCCAGCCGCATCCTGGGCATGGGCGACGTGCTCAGCCTGATCGAGCAGGCCGAGCAGGTCTTCGACGCCCGCAAGGCCGAAGAGGCAGCGGCCAAGATCGGCTCCGGTGAGCTCACCTTGGAGGACTTCCTCGAGCAGATGCTGGCGATCCGCAAGATGGGTCCGATCGGCAACCTGCTGGGCATGCTGCCCGGAGCCGGCCAGATGAAGGACGCGCTGGCCGCCGTCGACGACAGCCAGCTGGACCGTCTGCAGGCGATCATCCGCGGCATGACGCCGGCTGAACGGGCTGATCCGAAGATCATCAACGCTTCCCGGCGCCTGCGCATCGCCAACGGCTCGGGTGTCAGCGTCTCGGACGTCAACCAGCTCGTCGACCGGTTCTTCGAGGCCCGCAAGATGATGTCGTCGATGATGGGCGGCCTGGGCCTGCCCGGGATGGGCCGCAAGAGCTCCAACCGCAAGGCAAAGGGCAAGGCGGGAAAGAAGGGCAAGAATCGCGGCCCGACCCCGCCGAAGGTGCGGGGTCTGTTCGGTCCCGGTGGCCCGGGGATGCCCGCCGGTTTCCCCGACCTGTCCCAGATGCCCGAAGGCCTCAATGAGCTGCCCCCCGGGCTGGCCGACTTCGACCTGTCCAAGCTGAACTTCCCGGGCCAGAAGTAATTTGGCGCTCCACGTCTCCGGCCGCGGGCTGCCCGACGAACAGCCCGTCGAGTATTGGATCGTCGACGGCACGATCAGTCTCGAACCGGTCGCCGGCGCCGAAACCGTCTTCTCCGGCGGCTGGGTCATCCCGGGTCTGGTCGATGCGCACTGCCATGTCGGGATCGGGCCCGGCGGTCCGGTCGACGTCGACGAGGCGGTGCGCCAGGCCGAGACCGAACGCCGCGCCGGGGTGCTGCTGATCCGGGACGCGGGCTCACCGGTCGACACCCGCGGGTTCGACGACCGTGCCGACCTGCCGCGCATCATCCGTGCCGGGCAGCACCTGGCCCGGACCAAGCGCTACATCCCCGGGCTGCCGGTCAACGTCGATGACGAGTCTGACCTACCGGAAGCCGTTGCGGCCCAAGCCCGTCGCGGCGACAGCTGGGTGAAGTTGGTAGGGGACTGGATCGATCGGGGTGTCGGTGACCTGGCGCCGCTGTGGTCCGACGACGTGTTGAAGTCTGCTATCGACGCCGCGCACGCCAACGGCGCGCGGGTCACCGCACACGTCTTCGGCGAAGAGGCACTGCCCGGGCTGATCAACGCCGGCATCGACTGCATCGAGCACGGCACCGGTATCACCGACGACATCATCGCGCTGATGTTGGACCAGGGCACCGCGCTGGTGCCGACGCTGATCAACATCGACAATTTCCCCGGTATCGCCGACTCAGCGGCCAAGTACCCCACCTACGCGGCGCACATGCGCGCGTTGCACGCCTCCTGTCGATCACGGATTGGTGCGGCTCGGGAAGCCGGCGTACCGATCTACGCCGGCACCGACGCCGGTGGCATGGTGGCCCACGGCCGGATCGCCGACGAGGTCGATGCCCTGTCCGGGGTGGGCCTGAGCCGGGCCGAGGCACTGGGCGCGGCCTGCTGGGATGCCCGTCGCTGGTTGGGGGCACCCGGGCTGGAGCATGGATCCCCGGCCGACCTGGTGTGTTTCGCCGACGACCCGCGCAACGGCCCCGAGGTGCTCGGGCGTCCCGATCTGGTGATGCTGCGGGGCCGGGTGTACTAGCGACCCAGCGCCGAGCGTGCACCCAGCGCGATACTTCCGGCGATTTTTCGTGCTGATTACACGTTCGGTGATGCGCTGCCTACAGGCTGCCGACGCCCGACATCGGGCCCTGCGCGAAACCCCAGTCTAAGAGGGCGGCTGCCTGGTCCCAGTAGGTCGGCCCGCCCTCATGGATGAGCCCGTACATCATCGCGACCACCAGCCGCCGGCCGTCGCGGGCGGCCCCGCCGACATAGGTCTTGCGGGCAGCGTCGGTGAAGCCGGTCTTGCCGCCGAAAGCCCCGGGGTAGCGGGCCAGCAACTCGTTCATGTTCACGATCGGACGGTCCCCGGAATCGGTGGGGAACGATGCCGCCGGCTGCGCGGTGATCTCGGCGAAGACCGGGTTGGCCATCGCCGCCCGGAAGATGGCCGCCAGGTCGTGCGGGGTGCTCGCGCCCGGGCCGCCGGGGCCGTCCAGACCGGACGGTGTGCTGGCGTGGGTGTCGGTCGCGCCGACCGCGCCGGCCTTGGCGTTCATCTTCGCCACCGCCGCCTCGGGCCCGCCGAGCATGTCCGCCAGCGCGTTGGCGGCGTCGTTGCCCGACACCAGCAGCAGACCTTCGAGCAGTTGCCGCGCGGTGTAGCTGTGATCGGCCTTGACCCCGACACAGTTGCACTCCACATGAGTGTCGGCCGGCGTGGCGACCATGGTGTCGTCGAGATTCAGTTCGTCGAGCACCACCAAAGCCAGCAGAACCTTGATGGTGCTGGCCGGCGGAGTCACGGCGTAGCCGTTCTGCTCGGCGAGTACCTGACCGGAATCCAGGTCGGCGATCAGCCAGTTCGGAGCCGGGCCGATCGGCACCGGCGCCGAGCCGATGGGCTGGGCGGCATCTGCGTTGGCAGTCACGGCGGGCGAGGCGAACACGGTCGCAAGAGCCGCGATTGCGGCCAAGATTTTCCGCATGGCGGCCTACCTTACCGCCGTGGTGTTGAATCGGGGAATGCTGAGCCAACAAGAAATTTCGGACCGTTGGGAGATCCAGCAGCTGCTGGTCGACTACTCGACTGCGATCGACACTCGCAACTTCGACGGTCTGGACGCGGTGTTCACCCCCGACGCCTACATCGACTACCGCGCGATGGGCGGTATCGACGGGCGCTTCCCGGAGGTGAAGGCTTGGCTGGCCGAGGTACTGCCCAATTTCGCGGGCTACGCCCACATGCTGGGACTGCCGGCGATCCGGGTGGATGGCGACAGCGCCACGGCGCGCACCTTCTGCTTCAACCCGATGGTGTTCGGCGGGGAAAAGCCCGCCACCATGTTGTTGGGCCTGTGGTACGACGACGAGTTCATCCGCACCGCGCAGGGCTGGCGGATGAGCCGGCGCAACGAGATCAAGTGCTTCGAGAAGCTGCCCTGAGGCGATTTCAGCTGACCGGCTCGGTTCTGGCACAATAGGCGGCTGTCCGCCGCGCGACTACGGCTGCGCGGCCGTGGCGCAACACGCGAGGCAAAACCGGATGGGAGCAAACCCGCCCCCGTCGCTGAATTGCAGCGTGCTACCTCAGGAGTAATTCATGGCTGTCAAGATCAAGCTCACCCGTCTCGGCAAGATCCGCAATCCGCAGTACCGCATCGCGGTCGCCGACGCCCGTTCCCGCCGGGACGGTCGCGCCATCGAGGTCATCGGTCGCTACCACCCGAAGGAAGAGCCGAGCCTGATCGAGATCGACTCGGAGCGCGCCCAGTACTGGCTGTCGGTCGGTGCTCAGCCCACCGAGCCGGTGCTCAAGCTGCTGAAGATCACCGGTGACTGGCAGAAGTTCAAGGGCCTGCCCGGTGCCGAGGGCCGCCTGAAGGTCAAGCCGGCCAAGCCGAGCAAGCTGGAGCTGTTCAACGCCGCGCTGGCCGAGGCCGAGGGCGGGCCGACCACCGAGGCCACCACCGCCAAGAAGAAGAAGGCACCGGCCAAGAAGGCCGACGAGAAGGCCGAGGCTTCCGCCGGGGACGCCGCTGCCGAGGCACCCGCTGCTGAGGCCGCCGAGTCGGCCAGCGAGAGCTGACCGCGGCCATGAGTGCCGTCGTGGCAGATGCTGTCGAGCACTTGGTGCGCGGCATCGTCGACAACCCCGATGACGTACGAGTCGACATGGTGACCAACCGCCGTGGCCGCACCGTCGAGGTGCACGTGCACCCCGACGACCTGGGCAAGGTAATCGGTCGCGGCGGTCGCACCGCCACTGCGTTGCGCACCCTCGTCGCCGGTATCGGTGGACGCGGCATCCGCGTGGACGTGGTGGACACCGACCGGTAGCCGGCTGGCTCATGGAGCTGACGGTCGGGCGTGTGGTCAAAGCGCACGGCATCCGCGGCGAACTCGTCGTCGATGTCCGTACCGACGATCCCGAACTCCGGTTCGCGCCGGGTGCCACACTGCACGCCCGTAAATCCGGTGCGCCGCAACGCGACTACGTCGTCGAGGCGGCGCGCCCGCATGGTGCGCGCCTGTTGGTGCGGTTGGCCGGGGTCGGCGACCGCGATGGTGCTGACGCGTTGCGCGGCAGCCTTTTCGTCGTCGACTCCGCCGACCTTCCGCCGATCACCGAACCGGACACCTACTACGACCATCAACTCGAGGGTCTGCAGGTGCGCACGGTGGCGGGGGAGGAGATCGGCACCGTGACCGAGGTGCTGCACACCGCCGCCGGGGAGCTGCTCGCGATCAAGCGGACCGATGGCCGGGAACTGTTGGTGCCGTTCATCGCCGCCTTCGTGCCGTCGGTGTCGCTGGCCGACAACGCCGTGGTGATCGAACCGCCCGACGGGCTGCTGGAGCTGGACGGGTAAAGCGCGGCATGAGAATCGATGTCGTCACGATCTTCCCCGACTATCTGGCCCCGATCCGTCAATCACTGCCCGGCAAGGCGATCGAATCCGGGATGGTCGAGTTGCAGGTCCACGACCTACGGCGCTGGACTCACGATGTGCACCGCTCGGTGGACGACTCGCCTTACGGCGGCGGCCCCGGAATGGTGATGAAGGCGCCGGTCTGGGGTGAAGCGCTGGACGAAATCTGTTCGGAGCAGACCGTTCTCGTCGTCCCCACTCCGGCGGGCACACTGTTCGACCAGGCCACCGCGCAGCGCTGGAGCGTAGAAGAGCACCTGGTGTTCGCCTGCGGCCGCTATGAGGGCATCGATCAGCGGGTCGCCGACGACGCCGCTCGGCGGATGCGGGTCGAAGAGGTGTCGATCGGTGACTATGTGCTGGCCGGCGGCGAGCCCGCCGTGTTGGTGATGCTGGAGGCGGTGCTGCGGCTCATGCCCGGCGTGCTCGGAAATCCGGCGTCGCAACGTGACGATTCGCATTCCCCGGACCGTGACGGGCTGCTGGAGGGGCCGAGCTACACCCGCCCGCCGAGCTGGCGCGGCCTGGACGTGCCTGATGTGCTGCTCTCCGGTGACCACGCCCGGATCAACGCCTGGCGCCACGAGGCGGCCCTGGAGCGGACCCGCGCACGCCGCCCGGACCTGCTAGACGACCTGGGCGACTAAGCCGACCGGTGACCCGCTTCGCCCGGCGACGCCGTGCGGGCGATCACCTAGATCCGACCGCCCGGGAAGATGGTCTTGACGGCCTCGGTGATGGTGGTGCGCGCGGTGGCGTCGTCGCTGGGCTGCAGCGACTCGATCACCACGATGTAGCGACGATCCGCCCCGACCACACCGGTAGACAGGTGCATCCAGTTGTTGCCGATGCAGCACATCCAGCCCTGCTTCACCGCCACGGGCTCGTCGTACAAGCCCTCCGGGATCCCGAATCGCTGCGGGTAGCCGTCGAGGCCGCTCGGGGTGGACTGCGCGAGGTTGTTCATGATGATGCTGGCCTGGGCCGGCGGCAGACCGCCGGAGCCGTTGAGCAGCATGTCGTAGTAACGCGCCAGGTCCGGTGCGGTACTGATGGTGTTCCACCAGGCACCGTTCGACGGCGGCGAGGTGCCGGCCAGGCCATAGCGGCCGGCCACCCGGGTGATGATCGCGTTGCCGCCGTTCTGGTTCCAGAACGTCTCGGCTGCCCCGTCGTCGGACGCACGCAGCATGGAGTCGAGAGCAGCCCGGTCGTCGGCCGACAGGCCACCTTCGGGCTTGCGGAGCAGCAGGTCGTCGGCGATGAACAGCTTGACGACCGACGCGGTGGCGATCGGTCGGGTGTTGCCGTTGGTGATCAATTGGTGCGAGATCCGGTCCAGCACCGCCACCGAGATGTTGGCCCCGACTTTGGCGGCGTCGTCGGTGGCTTCCTGCATGCGCGCCGAGAGGCCGTCGACCACCGCGGCCGGCTGGATGGCAGGCGCCCGGGGAGCCTCGATCGCCGTGGCCACCGGCGCCACCTCGGGGGCGCGGTACGGCGTCGGCCGTACGGCGTCGGCGCCGTAGACCTTCTCGTCGCAACCGAACACCACCGTGGAAATCACCATGACGATGGTCAGCAGAAGCATCGATGGCCGCACGGTGGGTGGCCTCCTCAACAGGTGTCAGTCGCGTAATCGCACCGAACTATGGGTTACGGGCTCGCCACACTGCTGCCATCGGCCCGCCGGATAGGTTACCGCGTGGGCATGAGGATCGCGCAGTTCGGTCGCTTCCAGAGTTATCACGGCGGCGGGGTTCGGTGTGGAACGACCAGCGGCGATTTGCGCGATTTCGCTGGCTGCGCTGCGTCTGGCACAATTGAGCAGTTGTCGCCTGCGGTTGATGCTGCAGCGGAGTCCTGGCGTCCCGGTCACCGCACAGCGCGACAACATGCCCGAACCCATCGGCTCGGTAGCCGTCTGCATGCTCACAACGCGTGTCGGCCGGTCCGCAGCCGCGACCCGCGAGGAAGTGTTTCCGCAATGAACACGCTGGACATCGTCGACAAGGCGTCGCTGCGCGACGACATCCCGGCCTTCGCCCCCGGCGACACGGTCAACGTGCACGTGAAGGTGATCGAGGGCTCCAAGGAGCGCATCCAGGTGTTCAAGGGTGTGGTCATCCGTCGGCAGGGTGGCGGCGTTCGCGAGACGTTCACCGTCCGCAAGGAGAGCTACGGCGTCGGCGTGGAGCGGACCTTCCCGGTGCACTCGCCCAACGTCGACCACATCGACGTCGTGGTCCGCGGTGACGTTCGGCGCGCCAAGCTGTACTACCTGCGTGAGCTGCGCGGCAAGAAGGCCAAGATCAAGGAAAAGCGCTGATCTTGCCCGCGCTGGGCTTTCTTCGGTCGGTCCCCGACACCGCTGACGCGGTCATTACCCTGATCTCGTGACCGAAACCACGGGCTCATCACCCGAAAGTTCCCCCGAGGCGGCTGAGCCTGCCGAGGCGCCCGAGGACGGCAAGCACAACACCCTGCGTGAGTCGGTCGTGCTGATCGCGATCGCTCTGGTGTTGTACTACCTGGTGCTGACGTTCGTGGCACGGCCGTACCTCATTCCCTCGGAGTCGATGGAGCCGACGCTGCACGGCTGCCACGGCTGCGTCGGCGACCGGATCATGGTGGACAAGGTCACCTACCGGTTCGGCGCACCGCAGCCCGGTGACGTCGTCGTCTTCCGCGGACCCCCCTCGTGGAACGTGGGCTACAAGTCGATCCGGTCGACCAACACGCCGTTGCGCTGGGTGCAGAACGCCCTGTCGTTCATCGGCTTCGTCCCGCCCGACGAGAACGACCTGGTCAAGCGGGTGATCGCGGTTGGCGGTCAGACGGTTCAGTGCCGAAATGACACCGGCCTGACCGTCGACGGCAAGGCGCTCCACGAGCCCTACCTCAACCCGGCCACCCTCATGGTCGACCCGATGGTCTACCCCTGCCTCGGTAACGAATTCGGTCCGGTGACCGTGCCCGACGGGCGACTGTGGGTGATGGGCGACAACCGCACCCATTCGTCGGACTCGCGGGCACACTGCGACTCGGTCCAGGTCCAGCCCGACATGCAGCGCCGGATCCTGTGCACCGGAGAAGATCTGGACGCCGGCACCGTGCCGGTGGCCAACGTGATCGGCAAGACCAGGTTCATCGCCTGGCCGCCGTCACGCTGGGGACCGGTGAAAGCGACAAACCCGCAGCAGGGGCCTTAGGCGATGGCCCCGGGCTGGCCGCCGCGCACGGTGATCCGTCGCTCACCGGGGTTGCGCACCTTGGAGTCGGCGCTGTACCGCGGTGGGCTTGGTCCGGTGGCCGGCGTGGATGAGGTCGGTCGAGGCGCCTGTGCTGGGCCATTGGTGGTGGCTGCCTGTGTGCTCGGGCCGGGCAAGCCGGCTGCACTGGCCGCGCTCGACGATTCCAAGAAGCTCACCGAGAAGACCCGCGAGCAGCTGTTCCCACTGATCCGACGGCATGCGCTGGCCTACCACGTGGTGTTCATCGAGCCGGCCGAGGTTGACGCGCGCGGCGTGCACGTAGCCAATATCGAGGGCATGCGGCGGGCGGTGGCGGGTCTGGCGCTGCGCCCGGGCTACGTGCTGTCCGACGGGTTCCGGGTGCCCGGGCTGCCGATGCCCTCGCTTCCGGTGATCGGCGGCGACGGGGCGGCGGCATGTATCGCCGCGGCGAGCGTGCTGGCCAAGGTCAGCCGGGACCGCTACATGGCGACCCTGGACGACGACCACCCCGGCTACGGCTTCGCGGTGCACAAGGGTTATTCCACCGCGGCGCACACTGCGGCACTGACCGCGTTGGGACCGTGCAGCCAGCATCGCTTCTCGTTCATCAACGTGCGCAACGTGGCTATGGCTGCCGCGGCCGCCCCGGTTGCGGGGACAATGGGGTCGACGAACCGAGCAGAAGGACGGCTGAGCAGATGAGTGCCGAAGATCTCGAGAAGTATGAAACCGAGATGGAACTCTCGCTGTACCGCGAATACAAGGACATCGTGGGGCAGTTCAGTTACGTCGTGGAGACCGAACGGCGCTTCTACCTGGCCAACAGCGTGGAGATGGTGCCGCGCAACGCCGACGGCGAGGTCTATTTCGAGCTCCGGTTGGCCGACGCCTGGGTGTGGGACATGTACCGCCCGGCCAGGTTCGTCAAGCAGGTGCGGGTGGTCACCTTCAAAGACGTCAACATCGAAGAGGTCGAGAAGCCCGAGCTGCGGCTTCCGGAGTAAGGCCAGCGTGCGCGGCGCCTAAGTGCACCCACTGTCCTGACACTGGCGCGGCGTCTTCGAAAACCACCGTCGACAGGATCGGTTCAGCGCACTTTGCTCGGTGTAGCCGAGCAGGACGACGATCTGCCGCACCGGTAACCCGGGCTCGGCGAAGTACCGCATCGCCTGGGAGCGGCGCTGCTCGTCGATGATGTCCCGGCCGCTGGCACCTTCGATCGCCAATCGTCTTTGCAGCGTCCGCGGATGGAGGGCCAATTCGGCGGCGATCACGTCCATGCTGCATTGCCCGGTGGGCAACAGTCGGCGCGCCAACTCTGCCACCCGTGCCGCCAGTGGCGACGTCTTCGGCAGGTAGGTCGACTCCAGGTACTGGGTGGCAATGCGGCTGGTGTGGGGATCGGCGTTCTCGATCCGCCGTTCGGCCAGATGCGTGGGCAGCTCGAACCCGCACCAGCTCTGCTCGAAACGCACCGGGCAACCCAGCGCCTCGCGGTAGGCGCTGTCGGAGGCCTGTTGTCGGTGGGAGAACGAGACGGAGTCGGGCCGCGCACCTGGGCCGCCGAGCAGCTGCAGGATGCGCACGGCGATGCCCATGCTGAGCTCGTAGGACTGCAGGGGATAGGGGATTCCGCGCTCGGTCACCTCGTAGCTGAACGCGATGCCCCGCTGCGTTCGCCTATCGGTCAGTTCCAAAGCGGGGGAGTGGATGTACAGAAACCGCGAGATCGCGCCCAGGCCACTGAGCACGGTCTGCGCGTTGCGCGCGATCACCGCGATCGGCCCGAGGATATGCAGCCCTTGCAGGTGGGCGAGGCGAAGCCCGAACTCCGGACACCGAAGTTCATCGGCGGTGGTCTCCAGCAGCCGCGCGAACGCGTCGACCGGAACGAACGTGTCCTCCAGTTGTTCCACCTCTACCGGGATATGAAAGCGCGCCAGGAACGCCGCCGGGTCACCGCCGAGCTCGCGGACCAGCTCGGCGTAGCCCGACGCGGCCGGCGCGCGGATGAAACTGCCCGATGACACCTCGCTAACCACCTCCGCAACCCGGTTGTCGGAAAATGATAAAAAAACGTCGGAAAATGTCAAGACCAAGGACCCCGGAGATGGACAAGATCGGGGCATGATTTCGCAACGCTTACCCCGTTGGGCCCTAGGACTGGGCTCGTCCGGGATCGTCATCGCCCTGGGCGCACTACGCGGACGCCGGCCGGTTGATCCCACGACCCGATTCGACGGCAAGGTCGTCGTCATCACCGGCGCCGGATCGGGGATAGGTAAAGCGTTGGCGCTCAACCTCGCCGCCCAGGGCGCGAAGCTCGCGCTGTCCGACATCGACACCGGCGGGCTGGCCGACACCGTGCGCGAGGTGCAGGCGCTGGGAGCGCAGGTGAAGGCCGACCAGCTCAATGTGGCCGAACGCGCAAAGGTATTGGCCTACGCCGACGACGTAGCCGGTCACTTCGGCCAGGTGCACCAGGTCTACAACAACGCCGGAATCGCCTACAACGGTGACGTCGAGAAGGCGTCGTTCAAGGACATCGAGCGAGTCATCGATGTCGACTTCTGGGGTGTCGTCAACGGCACCAAAGCCTTTCTGCCGTACCTCATCGCGTCCGGCGACGGGCACATCATCAACGTCTCCAGCCTGTTCGGGCTGATTGCCGTGCCGGGCCAAAGTGCCTACAACGCAGCGAAGTTCGCTGTGCGCGGCTTCACCGAGGCGCTGCGCCAAGAAATGTTGATCAGCGGTCATCCGGTCAAGGTGACGTGCGTGCACCCGGGCGGCATCAAGACCGGAGTAGCCCGCAACGCGACCGTCTGCGACGGCGAAGACGCCCGGACGCTTGCCGAGTTCTACGACCGATACCTGCTGCTGCATTCCCCGGAGATGGCCGCGCAGACCATCCTCGACGGCGTCCGCGCGGGCCGCGCCCGGGTGTTGATCGGGTGGGAGGCGCACGCCCTCGACGTGCTCGTGCGGGTCATCGGACCGGGGTATCAGCGGCTCACCGCCGCCGCGGCGGGGCGATTCTTCCCGTGGACGAAGCCGGGGAGCGCCCGATGAACCCGTCGTTTGATCTGTTCAAGTTGCCCGAGGAGCATGATGAGTTGCGGGCGGCGATTCGGGCGTTGGCGGAGAAGGAGATCGCTCCGTACGCCAAGGATGTTGATGAGAAGGCCCGGTTCCCCGAAGAGGCTTTGGCCGCGTTGAATGCGTCGGGCTTCAATGCTGTGCACGTCCCGGAGGAGTACGGCGGTCAGGGTGCCGATTCGGTGGCGGCGTGCATTGTGATCGAAGAGGTCGCCCGGGTGTGTGCGTCGTCGTCGTTGATTCCGGCGGTGAACAAGTTGGGCACGATGGGTTTGATCTTGTCGGGTTCTGATGAGCTCAAGGCGCAGGTGTTGCCGGGTTTGGCCTCTGGTGAGGTGATGGCCTCCTATGCACTGTCGGAGCGTGAGGCGGGCAGTGATGCCGCGGCGATGCGGACGCGGGCCAAGGCTGATGGGGATGACTGGATTCTCAATGGTTCCAAGTGCTGGATCACCAATGGCGGAAAATCCAGTTGGTACACGGTGATGGCGGTGACCGACCCGGATTTGGATGCCAATGGGATCTCGGCGTTCATGGTCCACATCGACGACGAGGGCTTCACCATCGGGCCCAAGGAGCACAAGCTCGGCATCAAGGGTTCGCCCACGACCGAGCTGTATTTCGAGAACTGCCGGATCCCCGGCGACCGGATCATCGGTGAGCCCGGTACTGGCTTCAAGACCGCGCTGCGGACGTTGGACCACACGCGTCCGACCATCGGCGCTCAGGCGGTTGGCATTGCGCAGGGCGCGTTGGATGCGGCGATTGAGTACACCAAGGACCGTAAGCAGTTCGGGAAGAACATCAGCACGTTTCAGGGTGTGCAGTTCATGTTGGCCGATATGGCGATGAAGCTTGAGGCTGCTCGGTTGATGGTGTATTCGGCTGCGGCGCGGGCTGAGCGTGGTGAGACGGGGTTGGGTTTCATCTCGGCGGCCAGCAAGTGTTTCGCTTCGGATGTGGCGATGGAGGTCACCACCGATGCGGTGCAGTTGTTCGGTGGGGCGGGTTACACCACTGATTTCCCGGTGGAGCGGATGATGCGCGATGCCAAGATCACCCAGATCTATGAGGGCACCAACCAGATCCAGCGCGTCGTCATGAGCCGACACCTACTGCGCTGACACCAAGGCGGACACAGGAGGCACAACGTGAAACCAGACGTGGATGTCGAACAGCGGACCGGTCCGGTCGACTACCTCATGGCGCTGAGCGAGTCGTTGGCGACCGTTCCCGTCGTGGGCAAGCGCCTCACCCCGTTCGGCACGCTGGTTGCCGCGGGTCTGTGGGTCGGGGGCCGCGCTCCCGGTATCGCCTCCGCGGCGGTCAAAGGAATGTTCGTGCCGCGACGCGGTGCGCGCGATGAGCAACCCAGCAAGAGCGCGGCGCAGGCCTGCGTGAATGCCCTGCAGGACGTCGTTGCCGCCGAACGGCTCGACATCGACTGGCCGTCGCCCGGGCGGCTGCCACCGGTGTTGAGCTACCACCGGAACCGGCGCCGATACCTCTACCGGGCATCGGTGAGCTACGGGGACTCGCCCGAACAGGTGCTGGACATCTGGCGCCGGCCCGGGCCCCTGGCCATGTCGGCGCCGGTGCTGATCTTCGTCCCGGGCGGCGGCTGGGTGCACGGCCGCCGCGCGCTACAGGGCGACGCGCTGCTGAGTCACCTCGCCGACCAGGGCTGGCTGTGCCTGTCGATCGACTACCGCGTCTCGCCGCGCAATCGCTGGCCGCGCCACCTCAACGATGTCAAGTCCGCGGTTGCCTGGGCGCGGGCCAACGCCGACACCTTGGGCGGAGACGGCGATTTCGTCGCCATTGCGGGCGCTTCGGCCGGTGGCCACCTGGCCGCCCTGGTCGGGCTGAGCGCCGGGGACCGCAGCCTGCAAGCGGATCTGTCGCCCGACGCCGACACGTCGGTGGACGCTGTGGTGGGCATCTACGGCCGTTACGACTGGGAAGACCGATCGACTCCGGAGCGGCGCCGGTTCATGGACTTCATTGAGCGGGTCGTAGTGCGCAAGCGCCACGACCGGTTCCGCGAGGTGTTTCGGGCCGCATCGCCGATTGCGCGGGTCGGGCCGCATGCGCCGCCGTTCCTGGTGGTGCACGGCACCGCCGACACCATCATTCCGGTAGCCCAGGCGGTTGCCTTCGTGGACGCGTTGCGTGCGACCTCGCGGGCGCCCGTGGCCTATCTGGAGCTGCCCGGAGCCCACCACGGTTTCGACATGACCGACGGTGCGCGAACCCCGTCGACCGTGACGGCGATCGGGATCTTCCTCGGTGAGGTCCATCGGTCGTATCGGTTGGGCCGCAAGCAATCCGGCAAGCACGGCAACCATACGGCGCGGAGGCGATAATGGAGAGGCTCAACGGGGTCGACGCATTCATGCTCGGCATGGAGACCCCCAAGGCGTATATGCATACGTTCAAGGTGGCGATCATCGACCCGACCACCGACCCCGACGGCTGGTCCTTCGAGAAATTCTGTACCGAGGCGGCGCGCCGGCTGCACCTGATGCCGGTCTTGCGGTGGAAGTATCTCGACTCGCCGCTCGGCCTCAATCATCCGTACTGGGTTGAGGATCCGGACTTCCAACTCGACTACCACATTCGCCGGGTGGCCTGCCCGCCGCCGGCCGACCACAAGAGCCTGTGCGAGTTCATGGCCGACATCTACGCCTACCAACTCGACCGCAGCAGACCGCTGTGGATGATGTGGGTCGTCGAAGGTCTTGCCGACGGCAAGGTCGCATGCGTGATGCTCGTGCACCACGCCTACGTCGACGGTGTCGGCGCGTCGTGGCTGATGCAGCGGTTCTACCAGCCGCAGCCGGGCGTCAAGTCCGACGCGCCCCCACCCTATGACCCACCGCCGCTACCGTCGTGGCTGCGGCGCCTGGGCTGGGCGGTTCGTGACTTTCCCGAAGTCGCCATCGCCAACCTGCCGAAGGTCGCCACCGGGCTGTGGCAGCGGGTCAGGTTGGAACGGCGGCGCAAATCTGCCGGCGCACCGCCACCGCCGGCGGCCGCGATGATGCGGCAGACCCCGCTGAACGTCAACCTCAGCGCCGGGCGCACGTTCGTATGCGACAGCCTGCCGCTGGACAGCTTCGTCACCGTCAGCAAAGCGCTCGACGTCACCATCAACGACGTCTTCAGCAGCTGTGTGGCCGGTGCGGTACGCCGTCTGCTGATCGCCATGGACTACAACCCCGATGAGCATCCGCTGGTCGGCGCCACCCCGTTCGCCGGCGAACGGCCCACCGGTATGGAAGGCCGCGGCAACTTCGCGACCCAAGACTTCTGCTGGCTGCGCAGCGACATCGCCGACCCACTGCAGCGCCTGGCCGCCAGCCGCACGGCGAACCTCGAGATGAAAGAACACATCAAGGCGGTCAAGGAGGTCGGCGCGGACATCAGCACGCTGTTGCAGATCGTTCCACCCTGGGGGATCACCCTCATTCGTAAGGCCATTCACCGCCGGGGTGGCAGTTTCAGCCTGTTCGGAAATCTGGTGCTGTCCAACGTTCCCGGCCCCAAGGACGCGCTCTACCTCGACAACTGGAAGCTCGACAACTGGTTCTCCACCGGCCAACTCGTCGACGGCACCGCGCTCAACATCACCATGTGGAGCTACTGCGGTCAGGCCAACATCTGCATGCTGGCGGACCGGGAAGTCCTCGACGACGGCTGGCAACTGTTCGGCTACTTCATCGACGAACTGAACGCCCTGCTCGCCGTGGCCGAAGCCAACGAGGTCGCCCGATGAGCGCAATCAGCCCGACGGACTTGACATTTCTGTTGTTGGAGAACCCGAACCGGCCGTTTCACATGGCCGCCATGACGATCTTCAGAAAGCCGAAGGGGCAGGAATCGACGTTCGGTCCCCGCCTGTTCGACGCCTATCTGCACAGCCGGGCGGTCAAGCCGTTCAACCACAAACTCAGCTGGGCGGGCGCCGGGATCGCGGCGTGGGAGACCGTAGAGCCGGACATGGCCAACCACGTCCGCCAGATCGACCTACCTGCGCCCGGCACGATGGCGCAGTTCTATGAGCTGGTCTCCACCCTGAACAGTGGGCTACTGGACCGTAGCCGTCCGCTCTGGGAGTGCTACCTCATCGACGGCCTCGAGAACGACTGTCTCGCGGTCATGATCAAGGTGCACCACGCCCTGATCGACGGCGAGGGCGGGCTGCGGGTGATGCGCAACTTCATGAGCGACTCACCCGACGACGAGCGGCTGGCCGCCCCGTGGATGGCACCCGAGGGCGGTGCCGAGGTGCGCCGCCGGCAGCCCCGGGTGTCCCAGACCGAGCGACTGCAGAGTCAGCTGCGGGGACTGACCACCCTGCCCGCAGACATGATCGGCATCGGCGCCGACATCCTCGACTTCGGCGTACAAGCGCTGCACCTGAAGCCGCGCCTGGCGTCGGTGCCGTTCACTGCGCACCGGACGCTGTTCAACAACACCGCGAAATCGGCGGCCCGTGCCTACGCCGACATCGGCCTGCCGCTCGCCGACGTCAAGGCCGTGGCCTCGGCGACCGACACCTCCGTCAACGACGTCGTCATGACCGTCATCGACGATGCGCTGCACGCCTACCTCGGCGAGCGCGGAGCGCCCACCGATCGACCACTGGTGGCCTTCATGCCGATGTCGCTGCGTGAGGGAGCGCCGCACGGATCCGGCGGGGCGGGCGGCAATCAGGTGAGCGCCGAACTGATCTCCCTGGGCATCCCCGGGTCAGGGATCGGGGAGCGGCTGCGACAGATCAACAGGGCGACAAAGAATGCCAAGGCCAAGGGGCGCCGCATGCAGACGACCTCGCGTCAGGTCTATGCACTGCTGCTGGCCGGCAGCATGGCCGTGTCAGACTCCGTGCCCGGGTTGGGGAATGCGCCCAGCGCCAACGTGGTGATCTCGAACATGAAGGGACCCGCCGAGCAGCTCTATCTGGCCGGCGCGCCGCTGGTCGCGTTCCTGGGCCTGCCGATCCTGCCGCCCGGCGCGGGACTCAACGTCACCTTCGCCAGCGTCAACGACACCGTCCGTATCGCCATCGGTGCGGCACCCGAGGCCGTAGACGAACCCCTGCGGCTGGCCCGGTTGATGGACCAATCGTTCCAGCGTCTGCAGGCCACGACACGGAGGAAACCATGAAGAACATCGGCGCCATGCTCGCACAACGTGCCGTCGTCAGCCCCGGGCTCGAGGCGTACGTCGAGCCGTCGTCATCGGTGCGGACGAACTACGCACAGTTCAATGAGCTGGCCAATCGCTGTGCTGCCGTGCTCATCTCGCTCGGACTCGGCAAAGGCGACCGGGTGGCGCTGTTGATGCCCAATAGTGTCGAGTTCTGCGGCCTGTTCTATGGCGCGGCAAAGATCGGGGTCGTCGTCGTGCCCCTCAACACCCGCCTCGCGGCAGCCGAACTGGAGTTCATCGCGTCCAACAGCGGCAGCAAAGCGCTGATCTACGGGGCCGAATTCGCCCCGGTGGCCGACGCGGTGCGGGCGGGCACCACTCATCCCTGCACCGTGACCGACTGGGTGCCGGCAACAGGCGGTCCCGGTTCGCTGGACGAACGCCTCGCAGCCGTGCGTGGGGACGAACCTGGCGTCGAATGCGGCGGCGAAGACAACCTGTTCATCATGTATACCTCGGGCACCACCGGGAGCCCGAAAGGTGTTGTCCATACCCATGATTCCGTGCACTCGGCGGCAACGTCGTGGGCGCTGACCGTCGACGTGCGGGCCGGAGACCGGGTGCTGCTGCCGCTGCCGATGTTCCATGTGGCTGCGCTGACGACGGTCATCTTCTGCGCCATGCGCGGCATCACGCTGATCTCGATGCCGCAGTTCGATCCGACGACGGTGTGGTCGCTGATCGTGCAGGAGCGGGTGACCATCGGGGGAGCGGTGCCGGCGATCCTGAACTTCATGCGCCAAGTGCCCGGGTTCGATGAACTCGTCGCCCCCGACTTTCGCTTCTTCATCACCGGCGGCGCACCCATGCCCGAGCCGCTGATCACGCTGTACGCCGCCAAGAACATGCAGGTCGTGCAGGGCTACGCGCTCACCGAATCGTGCGGCGGCGGCACCCTGCTGCTCGGCGACGACGCCTTGCGCAAGGTGGGCTCGGCCGGGCGGGCCTGCATGTTCGCCGACGTTCGGGTACGCCGGGACGACGGGGTGATCAGCGAACGCGGCGAGGGCGAAGTCGTGATCAAGGCCGACTTCCTGCTCAAGGAGTACTGGAACCTCCCGGGCGCCACCCGCGGCGCCTTCGACGACGGCTGGTTCCGCACCGGCGACATCGGCGAGATCGACGACGAGGGCTACCTGTACATCAAGGATCGCCTCAAGGACATGATCATCTCCGGCGGCGAGAACATCTACCCGGCGGAGATCGAGAACGTGGTGATCGGCATCCCGGGCGTCAGCGAGGTGGCGGTCATCGGGCTGCCCGACGAGAAGTGGGGGGAGATCGCCTGCGCGATCGTCGTCGGCGACCAGGGCGCGCTGAGCGAGCAGGACATCATCGCCGAGTGCGGGACCAAGCTCGCGCGCTACAAGATGCCCAAGAAGGTGATCTTCGCCGATGCCATTCCGCGCAACCCGACCGGCAAGATTCTCAAGCGGGTCCTGCGCGAGCAATTCGCAGGCTGACGCCTCGCAAATGAACACCCCCGCGTCGGCGTGCAGTTCGGTCTAGGCTGACACCTATGACCGCTGTCGACCGTGCCGTCTCCCGCCGTGAAATCACAGATGCCCTGCTCAAGGCTATGGAACGCCGCCACGAGGTGCTGGATGTGATCGTCGATTCGGACGACCGCGCGTCGGCCGTGCAGGCTATCGCTGACCTCCTGGGCGTCTCGCCGCTGGGCTGCGAAGCGGTGATCGGAATGTCGCTGGATCAGCTCACCAAGCAGTCGCGGGACAAGATCGCCGACGAGCTCAACGACTTGAACAACGAGCTCACGTTCACCCTCGGTGACCGGCCGGCCAGTTCCGGCGAGACCTTGGCGCTCCGGATTTTCTCCGGGGAGCAGGACCGCGACATTCTGGCGGACCGGACCACGGACGTCGGCGCAAGCGCCGACGGCACCGGTCGACCGGCCGACGACATCGGCGACGAGATCAGCTCGGCGCTGGCGCGCGTCGAGGACGAGGACGCGGCGCTGTTCGTCGCGATCGACGGCGGGCACAAGGTAGGGATGGTCTTCGGCGACCTCAACCACGGTGAGGTCAACGTGCGGATCTGGATTCATCCCGAACACCGCAAGAAGGGCTACGGCACCGCCGCATTGCGCCGGGCCCGCGCCGAGATGGCGGCCTACTTTCCCGGAGTGCCGTTGATCGTTCGAGCACCGGGTGCGCACGCCGGCTAACAGCGGATCGTCGCCCCGGGACGCCCCGGGGTTTCGGCTTGCCCCCTAGGGGTATCCCGGCCACACAGCTGATCGCTGTCGTGCGTGTGACGGGAGAGCAATGGTCATCGGCGAGGCCGGCGCGGCTCCCACCGAGGTTGTCGCACCCAGACCGTTCCCGCCGCGCGGCAAGCGCCGCGGCGAGGCGATTGTCCAGCTGCTGGCGACCACCGACCACAAGGTGATCGGCCAGATGTACGTGGTGACGGCCTTCGGCTTCTTCCTGACCGCAGGACTGATGGCGTTGCTGATGCGCGCCGAACTGGCCGCACCGGGCCTGCAGTTTCTGTCCAATGAGCAGTACAACCAGCTGTTCACCATCCACGGCACGATCATGCTGCTGCTGTATGCCACGCCGATTGCCTTCGGTTTCGCCAACCTGGTGTTGCCGCTGCAGATCGGTGCCCCCGATGTCGCCTTCCCGCGCCTCAACGCCCTGTCATACTGGCTGTTCCTGTTCGGCGGGCTCCTGGTCCTGGCGGGATTCATCACCCCCGGGGGCGCTGCGGAATTCGGCTGGACCGGCTACGCGCCACTCAGTGACGGCGTCCATTCACCGGGCCCCGGCGCTGACCTGTGGATTGTGGGTCTCATCGTGTCGGGGCTCGGAACCATCTTGGCCGCAGTCAATATGGTCACCACGGTGGTCTGCCTGCGCGCACCCGGAATGACGATGTTCCGAATGTCGAATTTCACCTGGAACATCGTGGCAACCAGCGTATTGATCTTCCTGGCATTTCCCGTCCTGACTGCGGCGTTGTTCGGCTTGGCCGCCGAGCGCCACTTGGGCGCCCATGTCTATGACCCGGCCAATGGCGGGCCGATCCTGTGGCAGCACCTGTTCTGGTTCTTCGGTCACCCCGAGGTCTACATCGTGGCGCTACCGTTCTGGGGCATCATCGGCGAAGTACTTCCCATATTCAGTCGCAAGCCCCTGTTCGGGTACACCACGTTGATCTACGCCTCGTGGGCCATCGTCTTCCTGTCCGCCTCGGTCTGGGCGCACCACATGTTCGCGACCGGGGCCGTGCTGCTGCCCTTCTTCTCGTTGATGTCGTTTCTGATCGCGGTGCCGACCGGCATCAAATACGTCAATTGGATCGGCACGATGTGGCGAGGACAGCTGACCTTCGAGACGCCGATGCTGTTCTCGATCGGCTTTATGGTGACGTTCTTGCTTGGTGGCCTGACCGGCGTGATGCTGGCCAGCCCCTCACTGGATTTCCACGTCCACGACACCTACTTCGTCGTTGCCCACTTCCACTACGTGTTGTTCGGCACCATCGTGTTCGCCACTTTCGCGGGTATCTATCTGTGGTTTCCGAAGATGACCGGCCGACTGCTCGACGAGCGGCTGGGCAAGCTCCACTTCTGGCTGACGCTGATCGGCTTTCACACCACCTTTCTGGTGCAGCATTGGCTCGGGGCGGCCGGGATGCCGCGGCGCTACGCCGACTACCTGGCCACCGACGGCTTCCAAGGGCTGAACATTGTGGCGACGGTCGGCGCATTCGTCTTGGGCGTCTCCATGCTCCCGTTCATCTGGAACGTCTTCCGCAGCTACCGCTACGGCGAGCCGGTCACCGTTGACGATCCGTGGGGCCACGGCAACTCCTTGGAATGGGCCACCAGCTGCCCGCCGCCGCGGCACAACTTCACCGAACTGCCCCGGATCCGCTCGAACCGCCCCGCCTTCGAATTGCACTATCCCCACATGACGGAACGGTTGCACGCCGAAGCCCACGTGGGGCGGCGGCAACGGGTCCGCGGTCGCAGCGAGTGAGCCGGAATCTCGGCATCTGCAGCTGTGGATGAAAGCCAGGCTGGGGATAACTGCCTGCCTGGCAGCTGATTTCGGATCATCTCGGCTCGACGGTGTCGGGGCATTGACCGACCCTGACCGGCATGACAACGTCTCGCACCGAGCTGGGCGCCCTCGGAGAACAACTGGCCGTCGACCATCTGATCGGACAGGGCTGGGCCATTTTGGCCCGCAACTGGCGCTGCCGGTACGGCGAACTGGATGTGATTGCCGCGGACCCGGTGGCGCGCACCGTGGTGTTCGTCGAGGTGAAGACCCGCAGCGGTGAGGGTTTCGGCGGGCTGGCGTACGCGGTGCCACCGGAAAAAATACGCCGGTTGCGTCGGCTGGCCGGTGCGTGGCTTGTGGGCCAGCAGGCGCACTGGGACCAAGTACGTCTCGACGTGATCGGGGTGCGGATCGGGCGCAGCCGAACCCCAGAGATCACGCACCTACAGGGGGTGAGCTGAATGTCTCTGGGGAGGGCGTTCTCGGTGGCGGTACGCGGCCTCGACGGCTTGATCGTGGAGATCGAGGCTGACATCACTTCGGGGCTTCCCGGGGTGCACCTGGTGGGGCTGCCCGATGCCGCACTTCAGGAGTCGCGGGATCGCGTCCGCGCGGCGATCACCAACAGTGGGCAGCGTTGGCCCGCAGCCCGGTTGACCCTGGCACTGTCGCCGGCGACGCTGCCGAAGATGGGTTCCGTCTACGACATCGCGCTGGCCGCCGCCGTGCTCTCCGCCGACCGCAAAGCACCGTGGTCCCGGTTGGAGAAGACGGTGCTGCTGGGGGAACTCGCACTCGACGGGCGCGTGCGGCCGGTCCACGGGGTGCTGCCCGCGGTGTTGGCCGCCAAGAACGACGGCTGGGCTGCCGCGGTGGTTCCCGTGGACAACCTCGCCGAAGCCAGCCTGGTGGACGGCATCGACGTGTACGGCGTGGCGACGCTGGGGCAGTTGCACGGCTGGCTGGAGGGGGCCGCGCGGCTGCAGGACCGGATCACCACCGCGGCCCCGGTGGCCGAGCCGGTCGCGGACCTGGCCGAGGTGGTCGGCCAGGCTCAGGCCCGATTCGCCGTCGAGGTGGCCGCCGCCGGGTCCCATCATCTGATGCTGACCGGTCCGCCCGGCATCGGTAAAACCATGCTGGCCCAACGCCTTCCCGGACTGCTCCCGGCGCTCACCGACAGTGAGTCGCTGGAGGTCACCGCCATTCATTCGGTCGCGGGTCTGCTCTCGGGCAGTGCACCGCTGATCACCCGGCCGCCCTTCATCGCGCCGCATCACAGCTCGAGCGTCGCGGCGCTGGTCGGCGGCGGCTCCGGGATGGCCAGGCCCGGCGCGGTGAGCCGCGCTCACCGAGGTGTGCTGTTCCTCGACGAGTGCGCCGAGATTCGGGTCAGTGCGCTAGAGGCGCTGCGTACACCGCTGGAAGACGGGGAAATCCGGCTGGCCCGCCGCGACGGGGTGGCCTGCTACCCGGCCCGCTTCCAGTTGGTCATGGCGGCCAACCCGTGCCCATGCGCCCCGGCCGACCCCAGGGACTGCACCTGTAAGTCGATGGAGAAGCGGCGCTACCTGGGCCGGCTGTCCGGTCCGCTGCTGGACCGGGTGGACCTGCGAGTGGAGATGCATCCGGTGCGCGCGGGTGCGTTCTCGGCGGCGGATGGGGAGTCGACCGCTGCGGTGCGCAGCCGGGTCGCGCAGGCGCGCGCCGCCGCAGCACACCGGTGGGCACCGCACGGCTTCCACACCAATGCCGAGGTCAGCGGGGCGTTGCTGCGCCGCAAGTTTCGGCTCAGCGCCGAGGCGATGGCCCCGCTGCGCACTGCGCTGGACCGCGGTCTGCTATCGATCCGGGGTGCCAACCGCACCCTGCGGGTCGCGTGGACCCTTTGCGATCTGGCCGGGCGGGCGTCTCCGGGACTGGACGAGGTCTCCGCGGCCTTGAGCTTCCGCCAAGCGGGTGCGGCCCGATGACCACCACAGACGCCACCACGAAGCGGGCGTGGGCCTACCTGTCCCGGGTTGCCGAGCCGCCGCGCCCGGAGCTGGCCGTACTGGTCGACCGCGTCGGTCCAGTGGAAGCAGCGGAACGGATTCGGTGCGGTGCAGTCGGCCCGGAGCTGGCCCGCCACACCGAGGCCCGACGCGAGATCGACGTCGCTGCCGACGATCTGGAGAACCTCGACCGCCGCGGAGGCCGCCTGGTCACCCCCGACGACGACGAGTGGCCGGTGCTGGCCTTCGCCGGCTTCGGGGGCGCCGAGGCCGCGGACAAACCGGATTGTCGGCCACCGCTCGTGCTCTGGGCGGTGGGTCCGGCTCGCCTCGACGAGATCGCCGAGCGAGCCACCGCGATCGTCGGCACCCGGGCAGCAACCGCCTACGGCGAGCTGGTGGCCGCGGATCTGGCCGCCGGATTAGCCGAACGCGACGTGGCGGTGGTCTCCGGCGGCGCCTATGGAATCGACGGCGCGGCGCACCGTGCGGCGCTGGCCGCAGACGGCACCACCGTGGCGGTCCTGGCCGGGGGCATTGACATCGCCTACCCGGCAGGCCATTCCGCGCTGCTGCATCGCATCGGCGCCAGCGGCCTGTTAGTCACCGAGTATCCGCCCGGGGT
Organism: Mycobacterium sp. SMC-19; assembly: GCF_045310815.1. NCBI lineage: Bacteria > Bacillati > Actinomycetota > Actinomycetes > Mycobacteriales > Mycobacteriaceae > Mycobacterium > Mycobacterium sp. SMC-19. The sequence continues at coordinate 346,802 of NZ_JBJIAM010000005.1, forward strand.
ACGTCCGGCCCGCTATCGGTTCCTGACCCGCAACCGGCTGGTCGCGGCGCTCGCAGGTGCGACGGTGGTGGTGGAGGCGGGACTGCGCAGTGGAGCGGCCAACACCGCCGCGTGGGCCCGGCTGCTGGGCCGGCCGGTGGCCGCGGTCCCCGGCCCGGTCACGAGCGCGGCCTCGGCCGGCTGCCACGTACTGCTGCGCGGCGGCGCCGAGTTGGTAACCCGGGTCGACGAAGTGATCGAGCTGGTGGGGCGGGTTGGGGAACTTGCCGACGATCCGCCGCGGCCGGTGACACCTTTGGACGGGCTCAGCGCCGCCGAACGTCAGGTCTACGAAGCGCTACCCGGGCGCGGCGTGGTCACCGTCGATCAGATCGCCGTGGCCTCCGGGCTGGCGCCGTCGCAGGTATTCGGGCCGCTGGCGATGCTCGAGGTCGCCGGCCTGGTGGCCCGGCGCGACGGAAGCTGGGCGATAACCCGCCCGAAGCGGCAGCTCGTATAGTCGGCTGGAGCAGGCCGAAGACGGGAGACAGCGTGGCGGGACGACCGGTTCACACCTTCGAAGTTGTCCGCACCGAGCAGGCGTCGGCACACATGATTCGAGTGGTGTTGGGCGGCACCGGTTTCGATACATTCACGCCCAGCGTGTTCACCGATTCGTACGTCAAGGTGGTCTTTGTGCGCTACGACGTCGACGTCGCAGCATTGCCGCAACCGTTGACGCTGGACAGCTTCGCGGGCCTGCCGGACGAGCAGCGTCCGGTGGTCCGCACCCTGACGGTGCGCCGCGCCGATCCGCTGGCCCGGGAGATCGGCATCGACGTCTCGGTGCACGGGGACCACGGTGTGGTCGGCCCGTGGGCAGTCGGCGCCGAGCCCGGCGATCCGGTCTACCTGATGGGGCCCGCCGGCGCCTACGCGCCTGACCCCGATGCGGACTGGCACCTGCTTGCCGGTGACGAGAGCGCACTGCCGGCGATCGCGGCCGCACTGGAGGCCCTGCCGGCAGACGCGGTGGGCATGGCGTTTCTCGAAGTCGCCGGGCCCGAGGACGAGATCGCGCTGGATGCGCCGGACGGGATCGAGCTGAACTGGCTGCACCGCGGGGGACGGGCCGACCTGGTAGGGCAGGAGCGGGCCGGGGACAACGCGCCGCTGATCGAGGCGGTCACCACCGCGGCCTGGCCACCGGGCCAGGTTCAGGTCTTCATCCACGGCGAGGCCCAGGCGGTCATGCATAACCTGCGGCCCTATGTCCGCAAGGAGCGCGGCGTCGACGCGAAGTGGGCATCGATCTCGGGTTACTGGCGTCGCGGGCGCACCGAAGAGACGTTCCGGCAGTGGAAGAAAGAGCTCGCCGCTAAAGAATCAGCCGAAGAACAGACAGGCTAACGCGATGGCATTCGGGGATTACCAGTTCGAGATCTACCTGCAGGGCCTGGCCGGAGTGCTGCCCGCGCTGCCGATGACTTACACCGAGTTGGAGGCCAAAGCCGCTGCGGCGCTTTCCCCCTCGGTGTGGTCATATGTGGCCGGCGGTGCCGGTGACGAGCGCACCCAGCGGGCCAACGTCACCGCTTTCGACGGGTGGGGGCTCATACCGAGGATGTTCGTCGGCGCCGCCGAGCGCGACTTGTCGATCGAGATGTTCGGATTACGGCTGCCCTCGCCGGTCTTCATGGCGCCGATCGGTGTCATCGGGATCTGCGCGCAGGACGGTCACGGCGACCTGGCCAGCGCACGTGCCGCGGCTGCCACCGGAGTTCCGATGATGGTGTCCACCCTCACCGCGGACCCGCTCGAGGATGTCGCCGCCGAATTCGGTGACACCCCAGGGTTTTTTCAGCTCTACACGCCCAAGGACCGGGAGCTGGCCGCCAGTCTGGTGCACCGCGCCGAGGCGGCCGGTTACAAGGCCATCGTGGTCACCCTCGACACCTGGGTTCCGGGCTGGCGTCCGCGTGACCTGGCCACCTCGAACTTCCCGCAGCTGCGCGGGCACTGCCTGTCCAACTACTGGTCCGACCCGGTGTTTCGGGCGGGGCTGGCCCAGCCGCCCGAGGAAAACCCGCAAGCCGCCATCTTGTCCTGGATCCAGACCTTCGGAAACCCGCTGACCTGGGATGACTTGCCGTGGCTGCGGTCGCTGACCGACCTGCCGCTGATCGTCAAGGGGATCTGCCACCCCGACGATGTGCGGCGTGCCCGAGACGGCGGCGTCGACGGCATCTACTGCTCCACGCACGGCGGCCGCCAGGCCAACGGCGGACTGCCGGCGCTGGACTGCCTGCCCGACGTGGTGGCGGCCGCCGACGGGATGCCGGTGCTCTTCGACTCGGGCATCCGCACCGGCGCCGACATCATCAAGGCCCTTGCGCTGGGGGCCACGGCGGTGGGTATCGGCCGGCCGTATGCCTATGGACTGGCTCTGGGCGGAACCGCCGGGATCGTGCACGTGCTGCGCTCGCTGCTGGCCGAAGCAGACCTGATCATGGCTGTGGACGGCTATCCGTCACGGCTTGATCTCACCCCGGAAACGCTGCGGCGCGTCACCTGAGCGCCGTCGAGCGATGTCTGAGACCGTGGTCGGTGTGGACGCGATTCTCGACGAGTTCGACGAGTACCTCGCTTTGGAGCGGGGCCGTTCCGACCACACCCGGCGCGCCTATCTCGGTGACCTGCGATCGTTGTTCGGATTCCTCGCCGCACAGGGCCATACCGGTATCGAGGGCCTGAGCCTTCCACTGCTGCGCAGCTGGCTGGCCGCGCAGGCCGGCGCCGGTGCGGCCCGCAGCACACTGGCGCGCCGCACCTCGACGGTCAAGACCTTTACCGCCTGGGCGGCGCGGCGGGGGCTGCTGGCATCGGATCCCGGTGCGCGCCTGCAGCTGCCGAAATCACGCCGGACGTTGCCGGCGGTACTGCGCCGAGACCAGGCGCACGACGCGATGATTGCTGCGAAATCCGGTGCGCAGCAAAATGATCCCCTGGCATTGCGGGACAGGCTGATCGCCGAGTTGCTCTACGCCACTGCGGTGCGGGTCAGCGAACTGTGCGGCCTCGACATCGACGACGTCGACAGCTCGCGACGGGTGTTGCGAGTGGTGGGCAAGGGCAACAAGCAACGCACCGTGCCGTTCGGGGAGCCCGCCGCCGACGCGCTGCAGGCATGGCTTGCCCGGGGGCGCCCGCCGCTGGCAACGTCGGACTCCGGCCCGGCGTTGCTGCTCGGTGCACGCGGCGGTCGCCTCGACCCGCGTCAGGCCCGCACCGTGGTGCACCAGACCGTCGCCGCGGTCGGGGGAGCACCGGATATGGGGCCACACGGGCTGCGGCACACGGCAGCCACGCATCTGTTGGAGGGTGGGGCAGACCTGCGGATCGTGCAGGAGCTGCTCGGTCACTCCAGCCTGGCCACCACGCAGCTCTACACCCACGTCACCGTCGCCCGGCTGCGTGCCGTGCACGATCAGGCCCACCCGCGGGCGTGACGGTGCGGTCAACTGTCGAACTGCCGTCGGGACTGGTCTCCTACCTCGACTTTCGTCCCGACGATCCCGCTTCCTGGGCGGCCGGGACCGTGGTGCTGCTGCACGGGGGCGGCACGGACAGCGCCGAGCTGTCCTGGGGCGAGGTCGGGCCACGCTTGGCGGCCGGCGGCTTGCGGGTCATCGCTCCTGATCATCCCGGCTGCGGTAAGAGCCCGCTGCCCACGTGGCGGGTGACCCAGCAGCGGCTGGTCGCCTACGTGGGGGAGTTCGTCGACGCGCTCGAACTGGATCACTACGCCGTCGGTGGGCTGTCGCTGGGCGGGGCCCTGACGATCGGGCACGTGTTGGACCGCCCCGAACGGGTCACCGCGGCACTACTGTTGGACAGTTACGGGCTGATGCCGCGGCTGGCCGGCGGCCGGCACATGCTGGCGTGGGCGATGCAGCGCACCGGTGCACTGGATCTCGCCACCCGCTGGATGGCGACCAATCGCGCCGCGCTGACCTGGAGTCTGAAATCGCTGATCCGTGATCCAGCCCAACGTAGCCCCGAACTGATCGCGGAGATCATCTCCGCCGCACGTCAACCCGGGTTTGTCGCGTTCGAGCAATGGCAGCGCGACGAGATGTTGTGGAACCGGCTGAAAACCGACTACACGGCGCAGCTGGCGTCGTTCCCGTGTCCGACGCTGATCATTCACGGCGACCGGGATGTCGGCGTGCCCGTGGCGCGCGCGCGAGCGGCCGCCGAACTGATCCCGCACGCCGAGCTGAAAGTCGTTGCCGGCGCAGGCCATTGGGTCCAACGGGACCAGCCTGACGTCGTCATCGCCGCCATGATGGATTTCCTGCGTCGACTGCCGCCGCGGTAGTCGCGCTCACACCAGATACCGGTTTGAGCCGGATCGGCGTCGAGACCAACAATCCCAACGGATCGACGTAGTCGGCCCGTGACGCCGGCCCCCACATCGCGCCCCAGTGCAGGCACGCGGCGCAGCCTGGGTGGCCGGACTCCAAAGTGCCGATCATCGATCCGGCGGCCACCAGCTGACCGACCCGGACCGCCGCGGACACCGGCTGATAGCTGGTGCGTAACCCGCCGGGATGGGCCAGTGAGACCACCGGCTGTCCACCGGAACGCCCGGCGAACACCACCGTTCCCGCGCCGGCGGCGTACACCGGCTGGCCCGGTTCCCCGGACAGGTCCACCCCCCGGTGGCCGCGCTGCCAATCCGGGCGCGGGGCGTCGAATCGCCGCACCACCGCCGGGCGCGGCTGCAGCGGCCAATCCAGCCGAACCGTGTCGCCGTGTGCCGGGGCCGCCAGCAAAAGTCCCCCGACCAGCAACAATGGCACGCATCGCATGTGCCCAGTTCACCTCGGTAGCCCCGAATCGGGCCAGTCACCGCTGTGGACAAAGCACCTGCTCGGACGGTGTAAACTCATTTGCGCAGTTCGCTTATGCGGGCTGACTTCGCGTGCCTGCGCCACAACGCAGATGCCGGGTGGTCTCCGACAGGGGTCCGACATCTCAGCAGGCACCAGGGCCCGGCCTCACCCGACGCCGGGCGACAACCGACAAAAAAGGAACCATGGACTCATGGCTGTCGTAACCATGAAACAGCTGCTGGACAGCGGCGCCCACTTCGGGCATCAGACCCGTCGTTGGAATCCCAAGATGAAGCGGTTCATCTTCACCGACCGCAACGGCATCTACATCATCGACTTGCAGCAGACGCTGACGTTCATCGACCAGGCGTACGAGTTCGTCAAGGAGACCGTCGCGCACGGCGGCACCATCATGTTCGTCGGCACCAAGAAGCAGGCTCAGGAATCGGTGGCGGCCGAGGCCACCCGGGTCGGGATGCCGTACGTCAACCAGCGCTGGCTGGGCGGCATGCTCACCAACTTCTCCACCGTGCACAAGCGCCTGCAGCGCCTCAAGGAACTCGAGGCCATGGAGCAGACCGGTGGCTTCGAAGGTCGCACCAAGAAGGAAATCTTGATGCTGACCCGCGAGAAGAACAAGCTGGAGCGCAGCCTCGGCGGTATCCGCGACATGAACAAGGTGCCGTCGGCCGTCTGGGTCGTCGACACCAACAAGGAGCACCTCGCGGTCGCGGAGGCCATCAAGCTGGGCATCCCGGTCATCGCGATCCTCGACACCAACTGCGACCCCGACCAGGTGAACTACCCGATCCCGGGCAATGACGACGCCATCCGCTCGGCGGCTCTGCTGACCAAGGTCATCGCCTCCGCGGTGGCCGAGGGGCTGCAGGCCCGGGCAGGTCAGGGCAACGGCGAGGGCAAGGCTGCGGCCGAAACGGTTGAGCCGCTGGCCGAGTGGGAGCAGGAACTGCTGGCGGGCGCCACCACGGCGGCGCCCGACGCGGACGCCGCGGCTGCCGGCGCCGAAACCACCACCGACGCATCGTAGGAAAGGCACACAACAGTGGGGAACTACACCGCTGCCGACGTTAAGCGGCTTCGGGAACTCACCGGCTCAGGCATGATGGACTGCAAGAATGCGCTGGCCGAGAGTGACGGCGACTTCGACAAGGCCGTCGAGGTGCTGCGCATCAAGGGCGCCAAGGATGTCGGCAAGCGCGCCGAGCGTGCCACCGCCGAAGGTCTGGTCGCGGCCAAGGGCGGCGCCCTGATCGAGCTGAACTCCGAGACCGACTTTGTCGCCAAGAACGACGAGTTCAAGGCTCTCGCCGACGAGGTCGTCACCGCCGCCGCGGCGGCCAAGACCTCCGATGTCGAGGAGCTCAAGAGCGCCAAGATCGGTGACCGCACCGTCGGTGAGGCCATCGAGGCGTTGTCGGCCAAGATCGGCGAGAAGCTCGAACTGCGTCGCGTCGCCTACTTCGACGGCACCGTGGAGACCTACCTGCACAAGCGGGCCTCCGACCTGCCGCCGGCCGTCGGTGTGTTGGTCGAGTACAGCGGCGACAACACCGAGGCGGCTCACGCCGTGGCGCTGCAGATCGCCGCGCTCAAGGCCAAGTACCTGAGCCGCGACGACGTTCCCGCCGAGCTGGTGGCCAACGAGCGTCGCATCGCCGAAGAGACGGCCAAGGAGGAGGGCAAGCCCGAGGCTGCCCTGCCCAAGATCGTCGAAGGCCGGGTCACCGGCTTCTTCAAGGACGTCGTGCTGCTGGACCAGTCGTCGGTGTCCGACTCGAAGAAGAGCGTCAAGGCGCTGCTCGACGAGGCCGGCGTGACCGTGACCCGTTTCGTGCGGTTCGAGGTCGGACAGGGCTAGTCACTTTCGTACGAAAATCACCGCCAGCGCCCGTTGATCGGGCCTGGCGGTGATTTCGTTTGGGCGTCACGGGCCCGGCGCCTTCGTCGGATAAGGTCACCGGCATGCAACATGTGCACGCCTTCGGCGACGATGCGCTCGGTGACTCCGACACGGTTGGCTTGGTCGAACGACTCCGATCGGGCGCGGTGTCCGCCGCCGAGCTCATCGACGCCGCGATCGCGCGCACCGAAGCGGTCAACCCGCAGCTGAACGCCCTGGCCTACCGGGCGTTCGACCGCGCCCGGGCGACCGCCCGGCAGGGCAGCGGCGGCCACTCGGGGTTCTTCCAAGGAGTCCCGACGTTTATCAAGGACAACGTCGATGTCGCCGGGATGCCGACCATGCAGGGCACCGACGCCTGGCAGCCCCACCCGGCCGCCGTCGATGGCGACTTCGCCAAGCTGTACCGCAGCACCGGGCTGATCGCGCTGGGCAAGACCCAGTTGAGCGAATTCGGCTTCAGCGCTTCGGCCGAGCATCCGCGGATCGGCGCGGTCCGCAACCCGTGGAACACCGACTACACCGCTGCCGCGTCGTCGTCGGGGTCGGCGGCGTTCGTCGCTGCCGGGGTGGTGCCGATCGCGCACGCCAACGACGGCGGCGGGTCCATCCGCATCCCCGCGGCCTGCAACGGACTGGTCGGCCTCAAGCCGTCGCGAGGTCGCCTGCCGCTGGACAAGGACCTGCGTGCCATGCCGGTACGGATCGTCTTCAACGGAGTGGTGACCCGTTCGGTGCGCGACACCGCCGCCTTTTACGCAGAGGCGGAACGGATCTCGCGCAACACCAAGCTGCCGCCGATCGGCGACATCCGGGCGCCGGGTGCTCAGCGCCTGCGGGTCGCGGTGATCACCCAGTCGATCGCCCGCGAGACGTCTGCGGAGATGCGTGAGCTGACCTTGAAGACCGCGGCCCTGCTCGAGGAACTGGGTCACCGCGTCGAGTATCTCGATCGTCCACCGGTACCGGCGCACTTCGCCGACGACTTCCTGCTCTACTGGGCGTTTTTGGCGACCGCGTTGGTTCGGGGCGGACGACGGATGTTCGGTCCCACTTTCGACCGCAGCCGGCTGGACAACCTGACCCTGGGCCTCGATCGCCACGCCAGCCGCCACCTCTACCGGCTGCCGCTGGCGGTCGCCCGGTTGGCGTCCGTGCGCCGGCGGCACACCTCGAAGATGTACGGCGACTACGACGTCGTGCTCACGCCGACGCTGGCCCACGAGACGCCTCGGGTGGGCCATCTGGACCCCACGGCCAGCTATGAGCAGGTCATCGACCGGCTGATGGACTGGGTGGCGTTCACTCCGCTGCAGAACGCCACCGGCGAACCGGCGATCTCGCTGCCGCTGGCCGAGTCCGCGGCCGGCTTGCCGGTGGGCATGATGTTCAGCGCCCCCCTCGGGCAGGACGCCCGGCTGCTGGAGTTGGCCTACGAACTGGAGGCCGCGAAGCCCTGGCCCACGATCGCCGCCCGGGCCTAGCGGGTCGCCGCCATCAACCCAGCAGTCACTCCGCGCCGATTCGCTCCAACATCTGCCGCAACCGATGCTGCTCGGCCGCGCTCAGCGCAGCCAGCACGCGACCGTCGGCGATGCGCACCGCATCCTCGGCCTGCTTCAGCAGATCCCGGCCGGCCTCGGTCAAGTTCGCCGGCAGCGCCCGCCCGGACGGCACCGATTCCGGGCGGCTGACCGCGCCGCGGTTCTCCAATCGGTGCAACACGGTGTTCATGGCCTGCGGGGTGACGCCGGTGTGGCGCGCCAGTTCGGCGCTGGACAGCCCGGGACGCAGCGATAACACCCGCATGCAGACGAATTCGGGTAAGGCCAGCCCCAGCGGTCCGAGTACCGCGGTCACCTGCGGGCGCAGCGCCGAGCTGACCCGGTACAGCAGATATCCCAGCGGGGCACCGTCCACGTCTTCCATATCAAATATCCTGACATACAAGGTCTCTGCGCTGAGCCGCTATAGATCGTTTCCCGCGTAGGACAGATTGAAGCTCTTATTGGTCAGCGGGAAGTCCGGGACGATGGTGTCGGTCATCGACACCGGCAGCGCCGGCCAGTTGAACCAGGACGGGTCCACGATCTTCGCGCGGCCGATGACGCCGTCGGCCTCGATCTCGACCCGGTGCACAATGCTGCCGCGCCAGCCCTCAACGATGCCGACCCCGCTGCGAGGACCGGTCGGCGCCGGAAGTTGCGCTCGGACATCGATCGGCCCGTCGTGGTTGTCGATCAGGTTGCGGCACAGTGCTACCGACGCCGCGAACTCGTCGCGGCGAACGGTATAGCGGGCGAGGACGTCGCCGGCGCTTGCCGTCACCTCGGTGACCGGAAGATCGGTGGTCGGATGGTCGAGGCGGGCGTCGGTGACAATCCCGCTGGCCCGAGCCACATAGCCCAGGGTGCCCATCGCCACGGCGTCCTCGCGGTGCAATACCGAGGTACCGGCGAACCGGTCGTAAATGACCGAGTTGCCCAACGTCAGCTCGGCGATCTCGGCGACGTCATCAGCCAGATCCTGCAGCCGCTCAGGGTCGGGGAGTGCTTGCAGCGCAACACCCCCGGGACTGATCGCTCCGCGCAACAACCGGTGTCCGGTCACCTGCGCGTTGATGCGCAGCGCAAGTTCACGGACTCGCTGGGTATGTGCGTTGGCCAGGCCGAAACCCACATCGTTGGCCAGGGCGCCCAGGTCGGCGACGTGGTTGTAGAGGCGCTCGAGCTCGACGAGCAATGCCCGCAGCCGGTGCACCGAATCGGGCAGCTCGACACCGAGGGCGTCTTCGACCGCCAGGCTGTGTGCGAGCGCGTGGCCGGCGGAGGTGTCACCGCTGATCCGTTCGGCCAGATCGACCGCCCCGGCGGCGGCCCGGCCTTGAAAGAGCCGCTCGATTCCGCGATGCACGAACCACAATCGTGCCTTGAGACGCAACACCGATTCGCCGACGACCGAGAACCGGAAGTGGCCCGGCTCGATCAGACCGGCGTGCACCGGACCGACCGGGATCTCGTACACCCCCGCGCCGTCCACCGTCAGGAAGGGAAAGTGGTCCGCCGCAACGAAGTCTCCAGGTGGCCCGGCATCGTTGCGCATCGGGTGCCAATCGTTTGGCCAATGCGCATGCCGTACCAGGCGGCGCGGCTGCGGATGTCCGATCGGGGTGATCCCATACAGATCGAGCATCTCGCGCTCGAATCGGCCGGCCTGAAACGACATCCGGGCCAGTGACGGTATCTCCGGGTTGTCCGTCGGAACGGTCAGGATCAGTTCAGTGCGGCGATCCGGGCGCCCGGCGACGAATAGGTACACCACCCGCAGGGTGGCCCCGTCGTCGTGGGCGGCTACCAGGGCAAGCCGGAACCCGTCGGCTAACAGGGCGGTTGCCGCGCCGACGAGTTGGCTGTCGGTGACCGGCTGGGCGCGGGTGATGGGGCTCATCAGCGGACTCCGAGTTGGCTTGCGGCAGTGCTGAACAGTTCGGAAAGCGGGCCCGCGGTCACACCCAGGGCGAGCGAGGCCAGCACCCCGGCAACCAGCGCGCCAGCGACCGTCACCGGCACCGGGATCGACGGACTGTCGGCGCCCGGGGTGCCCAGCAGCATCCTGCCGGAGTTGCGCAGCAATGCGGCGAATGCCACCAGCAGTGCCAGCAGTGCCACGCCCAGCGCCCACGCCAGCCGGGCGTCGGCCAGCGAGATCGCGATCGCCACCTCGCTGGCGAACATCGCGAACGGCGGCAATCCGAGCAGGACCACCATCCCGACCGCGAACGCACCGCCGATCAACCGGGATCTGCCGAACACCGCGGTGATCTCGCCGATCGCCGTCGTACCGTGGGCGGCCTGCAACTGCCCGCCGGCCAGGAACAGCACGGTCTTGCCGATGCCGTGAGCCAGGACGTGCAGCAGCAGTGCCGTGATCGCCAGTTGAGTGCCGGCCGCCGCCGCGACCGCCATCAAACCCATCGTCTCCATCGACGAATAGGCCAGCATCCGCTTGAGATCGGTCGTGATGGTGAGCAGCAACGCTGCGATCAGCAAGGTCACCAAACCGGCGGCCAACAGTGCGGTCCGCAGGAAATCCGGGCCCACTGCGGCATCGATGATCGGTTTGACCCGGATCAGTACCGAGAACGCGACGGAGAGCAGCACCCCGCTCATCAACGCCGAAACCGGTGCCGGGGCCTGGCTGTGCGCATCCGCGAGCCAGGTGTGAAACGGCGCCAGGCCCATCTTGGCCCCATAGCCGATCAGCAGCAGTGCGCCCGCCAACCGGGTCACCGCCGGGTCGAGCCCAGCGGCATGGGCGGCCAGCACGTCCAGGTCCAGCGCATCTTCGCCGACGGCTCCGGCATGCAGCGTGGCGAAATGCAGCAGCACGGTGCCCAGGAAGGCGATGGTGATGCCCACCGAGCACACCATGACGTATTTCCAGGTGGCCTCCAGGGCGGCGCGGCTGCGGTGGTGCCCGACCAGGAACGCGGTGACGATCGTGGTGGCCTCCACCGCGATCCACACCACGCCGATGTTGTTGGCCGACACCGCAAGAGCCATCGCCGCCAGGAACGCCGGAGTCAGGATGCCGTACAACCGCGCGCCGCGATCATCGGTGTGCCCACGAGCCAGTTCGGCACCGATGTAACCGATGCTCGCCCAGCTGGCCAGACTGCCGACGACACCGATGACGATCAGCATGGTCACCGACAGTGCATCGGCACGCAGCAGGCCGTTCAGAACCAGATGCGCCTGATCGCCGACCTGAAAACCGAGGGCGACACCGCATCCGAGGATCGTCAGGGCCGACAACACCGTGACGGCGGCGCTGAGCCGCCGCCAGCCGAGTACCACCGAACACAGTGCGGCCAGCACCGGTGCCAGCAGGGGTAGCAGGATCAGAAGCGTCATCAGTCGTGCAGCTCCCGCAACAGGTCCAGGTCCACCCCGCCAAAGGCGTTGCGCAGCTGTCCGGTCAACACTCCGAGCACGATCAAGACGAACAGCACATCCAGCGAGGCGCCGAGTTCGACGATCAGCGGGACGCCGGCGGTCAGCAGGAACGCGGTCGCAGCGATCCCGTTGTCCAGCATCAGCAGCCCGACGGCCTGTGAGATGGCGTGGCGGCGGGTCGCCATGATGAACAGCGCGATCAGCACCGTCGCGATGGCCGCCGGGGCGGCGTTGGTCGAGGTACTGGGTGCCAGTGCGACCACCGGTTGGGCGATGGTGAACGCCGCGACCACCAGTGCGGTGACCATCAGCAGCGAAGCGGTGGTGCTGACCAGGGGAGCGGACTCGCGGCGTTCCTGGCGTTCGGCGCCCAATGCCCGGTGTAGCAGCCACGGCAGCAGCACCGCACGTACCGCCAGCACACCGAGGCCCACCAGGAGCAGGGCTGGATCATGGTCGTGCACACCGCGAATCACCGGGATGGCGGCCAGCGCGACACCTTGGGCGACGAGCAACCGGCGCACCACCACCGACAGGTCGCGATGCCAGACCGCCAGTACCGCGGCCAGCAGCACGCCACCGGCAGCCAGGTCCAGCATGTTGACGTAGGTCATCCGCCTGCCCCCGAGAAGAAGTTCGCCGCCGTCACGGCGAGCAATGCCAGTACGAAGGACCCGGCGAGTAGTTCGGGCACCCGAAACAGCCGCAGCTTGGCGAGGAAGACCTCCACGGCTGCCATGATCGCGGCCAGCACGGCCACCTTGAGCGCGATCGCGCCGGCACCGACAATCAGTTCGAGCGCACCGGGGTTTGCACCCGCGATGCCCCACGGAAAGAACAGATTCGCCAGCAGCGCCAGCAGCACCGTCAGCCGCATGCCGCTGGCCCATTCGACCAGCGCCAGCTTGGGTCCGGCGTATTCGAGCACCATGGCCTCGTGCACCATCGTCAGCTCCAGGTGGGTGGACGGGTTATCCACCGGCAGCCGGCCGGTCTCGGCGACGATCACGATGACCAGCGCGACGAACGCCAAGGCGCTCGCCAGCGAGATCACCTGACCGGGGTGCTGGCTGGTGTAGCCGACGATGGCCCCCAGATTGGCCGAGTTCGCCGGGATCGAGCACGCGAACACCGCCACCAGGATGGTCGGTTCCACCAGGGCCGCGATGGTGATCTCGCGGCTGGCGCCCATTCCGCCGAAGGCGGTTGCGGTATCGATGCCGGCCAGTGTCAGAGCCACGGTGCCCAGGAAAAGCAGGCCCACAACGGTGATCAGGTCGGCGATCGGGTCCAGCGGCGAGCCGGTCGCCACCAGGGGCGCGGCGGCGACGATGACCAGGGTGGTGGCGGCCAGGGCAACCGGCGCCGCGGCGAACACCCAGGTGGTGCCGCGTGGTTTGAGGTTCTGCTTGCCCAGCAGTTTGCGCATGTCACGCCAGGGTTGCCAGATCCCGGCACCGGCGCGGCCCTCGGCGCGGGCCCGCACTTGGCGCATCAGCCCGATGACCAGGGGAGCGCCCGCGACGACACCGGCGACCTGCACGAAACCCGCCAGGTAAGCCATGACGTTCATCGCGCCACCAGCATGGCGATCAGCACACCCACCGCGCCGTAGGCCAGGTAGAGGTGCACGCTGCCGGTGTGGGCGCGGCGCACCAACTGTGCGGCGGCGGCCACGGCCCGCAGCAGCGGGGCATACCAGCGGTCTTCGACGACATCGGCCACCCGAGCCCGGTAGGCGATCCGGTCCACGTAATAGCTCGACGGCGCTTGGCGGGTCACCTCGACGGCGGTGTCGGTGTGCAACACGTCGTCGAAGACCTGCTGCAGCGGTTGGGCGAACGACGTCGCGGTGTACTGCATGCGCGGGCTCAGATCGTCTGCGCCGCAGGCCCACAACGGCACCGTGGCGGTGCTGGGGCGCGCACGGGCGCGCCAGCGAGAACCGATCAGCACCACGACGGTGGCGGCGGCCAGGACGGCGGCCAGCAGCCCGGGCGACATGGACGCATCCAGCCCGGGAATGCGTAGGTAAGTGCCGAGAGCCGGCGCTGCCCCGGAGATCGGCAGCGTGTCGAGCACCCGATGCAACAGCGGGCCCACGGTGCCCGGCGCGACGGCCAGCACCACACAGGCGAGTGCGGCCAGCGTCATGCCGGCGAGCATCGTGGTGGGCGCTTCCCGGGCCGCTGCGGCGGCATCCGAGCGCGGGCGGGCCAGGAACCCGATTCCGAACGCCTTGACCATGGCGGCCACACCCAATCCGGCGGTCAGTGCGATCGCACCCACCGCCAGCGGTGTCACCAGGGTGATCGTGACGTCATGGTCGGCTCGGGCATGCATCAGCGACTGGATCAGCAACCATTCACTGACGAAGCCCGCTCCCAGCGGTAGGCCGGCGGCGCCGAGCGCGGCCACCCCGAACAGTGCTGTGGTGCCCGGCATTCGGCGGGCCAGGCCGCCGAGTCGATCCAGGTCGCGCAGGCCGGTGGCGGCCAGCACCGACCCGGCGCCCAGGAAGCCGAGGCTCTTGAACGCACTGTGGGCGAGCAGGTGCAGCAGCGCCGCGACGGCGGCAACGGCTGCCGCGTCGCGCGAACCCGCGCCCGACAACAACGTCGCCGCCCCCAGGGCCAGGGTGATCAGCCCGATGTTCTCCGTCGTCGAATATGCGAGCAGCCGTTTGAGGTCCGTTGCCACCGACGCCTGCAACACCCCGTACAGCGCCGATGCGCCACCGGCGATCAGCAGCGTCAGACCCCACCACCGCGGGCCGGGACCGAGCAGCTGCAGGTCGACGCGAACGATGCCGTAGATGCCGAGATTGACCATGGCGGCGCTGAGCAACGCCGAGACCGGGCTGGGGGCCTCCGGGTGCGCCCGCGGCAGCCACGCGTGCAGTGGGAGCAGTCCGGCTTTGGATCCGAAACCGATCAGGGTCAACACGAATACGGTGTTGCGCACGGGATCGGGCAACGCGCCGCTACCGCCGAAGTCGTCGCCGGAGTGGGCTGCCAGCACCACCATTCCCAACAGCAGCGACACGAAACCGAGCTGGGTCATGACCGCGTAGATCAGCGCGGCCGAACGCACCTCGCTGCGCTGTTGGTCGGTGAGCACCAACACCAACGAGCTCAGCGCCATCAGCTCCCAGGCGAGCAGGAACGTCGTCACCGAGCCGGCCGCCGGGACTGTCAGCAGGGTGGCGACGAACAGCGGCAGCGTCAGCAGCGGGACGGCGCCGTAGCGCTCGTGGCGCGCATAGCCGATCCAGTACAGGCCGGCGGCCACGGCCACCGCGCCGGTCAGCACCATGAAGAATCCGCCGAGCGCATCGATACGCAGCTGCACACCCAGTAGCGGGACCAGCCAGTCGATGCGGACCGCGGGCACGCTGCCGAACACGCCGGCCAGGCCGAGACCGACCCCGGCCGCACCGATCCCGGCCGTGGCGGCACCGCTGAGGGCCGCCGCAAGTGTCGGGTGATGCGAGGTGTCGGGGGAGGAAACCGCCAGCGTGCTCACCGGCCGGTCACCGACCTCAGCGCGGCGAGGATCTGTTCGGGCGTCGGCGGACAGCCGGGAATCTCGACATCGACTTCGACCACCTCGCCGACCGCCCCCACGGTGGCGTACGACTGCGCGAACAGCCCGCGGTTGAGGGCGCAGTCCCCGCACGCGATGACTTTGCGCGGCTGCGGGGTGGCCTCCAGGGTGTTGCGCAGCGGCTCGGCCATATTGCGGGTGACCACCCCGGTGACCAACAGGGCATCGGCATGACGCGGCGAGGCGACGAGCCGGGCGCCGAATCTCTCGGCGTCGTACACCGGGCCGAAAGCCCCGGCGATCTCGATCTCACAACCGTTGCACGATCCGGCGTCGACATGGCGGATCTGCAGGGACCCCGCGACGCCTCCCGGCGGGTCGGTGGCGGCCGGGGGGCGGGCACCTGCCGGTTCGGTGACACGGCCCAGCGCACGGATTCTGGTGAGCCAACTCATTGCCCGGCCCGCAGGTCATCGAGGAGGGCCACTTGTTCGTTGAGCAATCCGGTCAGCGCCTTGCGGGCCACGACGAGCAGTTCGGTGATCAGCGGCGAGGCGATGGAGTACACCACTGCGTTGCCGTCCTTGGTCGCCGTCACCACGCCCGCGCGGCGCAGGACACCCAGTTGTTGGGACAGATTCGATGCCTCGAGCCCGATCTCGGGGAGCAGCTCGCTGACGGTGTGGTCACGTTCGGCAAGCAGTTCCAGGACGCGGATCCGGGCGGGGTGCCCGAGAGTCTTGAAGAACTCCGCTTTCACCTGATGGAGCGAGTTCGGCACAGCGCAGACCATAGCAGCGAACGCATCAATTGAAAATATTTTCATATGTTGTGACGGTCGAGAGCGGTGTCGCCACCCCGGGCTCTGTTTGACCGTTCCGGTAGGGCAGGATGACAATGCCGTCGCGGACGATTCCCGCGATGGCGCTGTCATATGCGCACAGCCCGGAGGAGCCTGATGACGGAGCCGACGAGTACCGACGGAGACCGGCCGGCCGGCCGTCCCCCCTACTCCCGGGTGTTGCTGAAACTCGGTGGGGAGATGTTCGGCGGCGGGCAGGTCGGGCTTGATCCCGATGTGGTCGCCCAGGTCGCCCGCCAAATCGCCGAAGTGGTCCGCGACGGCGTGCAAGTGGCGGTGGTGATCGGCGGCGGCAACTTCTTCCGCGGCGCACAGTTGCAGCAGCGCGGCATGGAACGGATGCGCTCGGACTACATGGGCATGCTCGGCACCGTGATGAACAGCCTTGCCCTGCAGGACTTCCTGGAAAAGGAAGGCATCGACACCCGGGTGCAGACCGCGATCACCATGGGTCAGGTCGCCGAGCCCTACATCCCGCTGCGGGCACAGCGGCATCTGGAGAAGGGCCGGGTGGTGATCTTCGGTGCCGGCATGGGGCTGCCGTATTTCTCCACCGACACCACCGCGGCTCAGCGCGCGCTGGAGATCGGCGCTCAGGTGGTGCTGATGGCCAAGGCCGTCGACGGCATCTTCACCGCGGATCCTCGCGTCGACCCGAATGCCGAACTGCTCACCTCGATCACCCATCGCCAGGTCATCGATCGGGGGCTGAAGGTGGCCGATGCCACCGCGTTCAGTCTGTGCATGGACAATGGCATGCCGATCCTGGTGTTCAACCTGTTGACCGACGGAAATATCGCGCGGGCGGTCGCGGGTGAGAAGATCGGAACACTGGTCACCAGCTGACGGGCGCGGTGCAGGCGACCACCGGCGCTACAGCGAAGCGATAACGAGGAGCGGGGCAGATGATCGACGAGGCTCTCTTCGATGCCGAAGAGAAAATGGAGAAGGCCGTGTCGGTGGCCCGCGACGACCTCTCGACTATCCGCACCGGTCGGGCCAACCCGGGCATGTTCTCGCGGATCGTCATCGACTACTACGGGTCGATCACTCCGATCACCCAGCTGTGCAGCATCAACGTGCCCGAGGCGCGGCTCGTGGTGATCAAGCCCTACGAGGCATCGTCGCTGGGTGCCATCGAGACCGCGATTCGCAACTCCGACCTCGGCCTGAACCCCAGCAACGACGGTTCGCTGATTCGGGTGTCGGTACCGCAGCTGACCGAGGAACGGCGCAAGGAGCTGGTCAAGCAGGCCAAAGCCAAGGGGGAGGACGCCAAGGTCTCGGTGCGCAACATCCGCCGCAAGGCGATGGAGGAGCTGCACCGCATCCGCAAGGACGGCGATGCCGGCGAGGATGAGGTCGGTCGGGCGGAGAAGGACCTGGACAAGTCCACCCAGCAGTATGTGACCCAGATCGACGAGCTGGTCAAGCACAAAGAAGGCGAGCTGCTGGAGGTCTAGCGGCCGTCCAGTAGGCACCCTCGTGGCAGACCAAGACACCGGCGTAGACGCCGCGGACTCACAGCCGAAACAGTCGCGAGCTGGACGCAACCTTCCCGCCGCCATCGCCGTAGGCGCCCTGCTGAGCGGAACGCTGGTCTACACCCTGCTGTTCGCCCCCCGTTTCTGGGTGCTGATTCTGGCGGTAGCCGCTCCGGTTGCCACCCATGAGATCGTCCGGCGGCTGCGTGAAGTCGGCTACGACGTGCCGTTCATCCCGCTGGCCCTGGGCGGCCAGGCGATGCTGTGGCTGTCGCTGCCGTTCGGGGCCAGGGGTGTGCTGGGCGCGTTCGGTGCCACGGTGGTGATCGCCATGATGTGGCGGCTGGTGGGCCAAGGGCTGAACCACGCCCCGGTCAACTACCTGCGGGACATGTCGGCGACGATCCTGATCGCGGTCTGGGTGCCGCTGTGCATGAGCTTCGCGGCCCTGCTGGTCTTCCGCGACGATGGCCCGGGCCGGGTGCTGTGCCTGCTGTTCCCGGTGGTGTTCTCCGACATCGGCGGGTACGCCGTCGGTGTGCTGTTTGGCAAGCACCCGATGGCGCCGGCGATCAGCCCGAAGAAGTCCTGGGAGGGTCTCGCGGGATCCCTGGTGCTCGGCGTCGCCGCGGCGGTGTTCGCGGTGACGGTGTTCCTCGACCGGCCGTGGTGGGTAGGACTGCCGCTGGGTCTGCTGCTGGTGATCACCGGTGTCTTCGGCGACTTGATCGAGTCGCAGGTCAAGCGCGATCTGGGCATCAAGGACATGGGCCGGCTGCTGCCCGGCCACGGCGGGATCATGGACCGGCTGGACGCGCTGCTGCCATCGGCCGTGGTGACCTGGATCGTGCTGACCGTTCTGCCCTGAGTCACCGGCATACTGGAACCGATCATGAAGCAACAGCTGGTGTTCACCGCACCGCGGCGGGCCCTGCCGCCGCGGCATCTGGCAGATCTCGACACCGACGGAGTGGTGGCCGCGGTCGCCGAGCTGGGGCTGCCGGCATTTCGGGCCAAACAGCTGGCGAACCAGTACTACGGCCGGCTGATCGCGGACCCGCAGCAGATGACCGACCTGCCCGCCGCGGTGCGCTCCGCAGTGGCCGACGCACTGTTCCCCACCCTGCTGACCGCCGCCAGTGAGATCGAATGCGACGCCGGCGAGACACGTAAGACGTTGTGGCGTGCACACGACCAGACCAAGTTCGAGTCGGTGTTGATGCGCTACCCGCGCCGCAACACCGTGTGCATCTCCTCACAGGCCGGCTGCGGCATGGCGTGCCCGTTCTGTGCGACCGGCCAGGCCGGCCTCACCCGCAACCTCTCGACCGCCGAGATCCTCGAGCAGGTCCGGGCGGCGTCAGTGACGCTACGAGACCGCGGCGGTGCTCCATCTTCGGGGGCTCGACTCTCCAACATCGTCTTCATGGGCATGGGGGAGCCGCTGGCCAACTATGCCCGCGTGGTGGCCGCGGTGCGGCGCATCACCGAGCCACCGCCACACGGGTTCGGAATCTCGGCGCGATCGGTGACGGTGTCGACGGTGGGACTGGCCCCGGCGATCCGCAAGCTCGCCGACGAGCGGCTCGGGGTGACGCTGGCGCTGTCGCTGCACACTCCCGATGACGAGCTGCGCGACACGCTTGTTCCGGTGAACAACCGGTGGAAGGTTTCCGAAACCCTCGATGCCGCCCGCTACTACGCGGACGTCACCGGCCGACGGGTGTCCGTGGAATACGCGTTGATCCGCGATGTCAATGACCAGCCGTGGCGGGCAGATCTGTTGGGCCGCAAGCTGCACAAGGCGCTGGGACCATTGGTGCACGTCAATCTGATTCCGCTCAACCCCACCCCGGGAAGCAAATGGGACGCCAGCCCCAAGCCGGTGGAACGCGAGTTCGTCCGGCGGGTGCGGGCCCAAGGGGTGGAATGCACGGTCCGCGATACCCGCGGGCGCGAGATTGCGGCGGCGTGCGGCCAGCTGGCGGCCGAAAACCAGTGATCACCCGGCGAGATTGCACTGACGCCGGGAAAATCGCCGATCTAACTGCGTGAATGCAGTCTCGGGGAATCGGCGACGGCCGATACGGCTGCTAGCGCAGCCAGCCGCGGTTGCGGCCGACGATGTCGCGCACCACGACGAACAGCGTCAGCGCGGCGAATCCCAGCAGGAAGTAGTCCTCGACGTGGCCGATGTGGTTGCCGCGCAGCATGAGCAGCAGGAAACCGACGATACCGAAGCCGACGATGTGCCAGGTGCGGTAGTTGATCGCGCTCCAACCCCACGCCGCAGACGGCACCTCGACAGGGTCAACCCCGGTGTGGCGCTCCACCTCGGTACCGGCCACTTCGACTCCTTAGGTTCGCAGCAAGTTCGCATCATTCTGGCATACGGCGAGTCGGCCCATCGCACGGCGGCGACCCGCTGCGCCGCGCCTCCGATCGCTTAGATCTCGAACGTTCGGTAGGCGGCCGGGCCGACGATCGCGGCCAGGCTCTCCGGCGTCCACTGCTGGTCACTGTCGAGCAGCATCCGCGCGGCGGCTTCGCAGATCGCCAGGAACACCTCGGTAAGTGCCGCCAGGGTTTGGGCGGACGGGGCTCGGCGCTCCAGCAGTGGCCGCATCACCGTGCCGACCCGCTCGGTGAGGCGGGCTCGGCCCGAGACCACGGCGGCCGCCAGGACCGGATCCTGATCGGCGGTGAAGATGATCCGCCATGACGCCGGCCGTTCCCGCACGGCGGACAGGAACGCGCAAAAGCCCGCGACGAACCGGTCCTCGACGCTGCTGGTCCGCCGCGGCGGCAGGGCCCCGAGCAGGCTGGTCAGCATCAGCTCGGTCTCCCGGTCGAGCAGCGCGGCCAGAACCTTGCCCCGGCCGTCGTAGCAGGCGTACACCACCGGTCGGGTGACTCCGATGCGCTCCGCGATCGCCGCCATCGTCACCCCGGCGATGCCGTGCTCGGCAGCGATCTGCAGGGCGGCGTCGAGCACCTGTGGCCGACGTCGCTGCGGGCCGAGATGCTCGGCGCGGGACCGGTTCGCGGCGTGTTCCGGCACCGGTTCAGCGTAATTGGATATCGGCGATGATCAGCACCGGCCAGGCCACGATCTCCCCCAGAACGGAGAACACCTTGTCCAGTCCGCGCACCTCGTGGAGGTGCTGGTAGTGGCTGCCGGCCCAGAACAGTCCGATCACCAGGTAGGCGCCCAGCAGCACCGAGCCCATGGCGCCTAGATAGCACAGCTGGCGGATGCTGAGTTCGCGGTCCAGCAGGCGTTGCAGGCCCCCGAGGTTCATCGGATGCTGCCCAGGATCGGCTGGGACTCGATGAGTCCCTCGTCGCTGGGCGCCAGGCCTTCGCCGAAGACCCGATTCGACTGCCTGGCCCGGAATTCCAGATGGGCCTGCGCTGGGACGGCATAGCCGTAGCGTCCCTGGGCTTCCCGCGGAGTCGTGGTGACCGGGTTCACCGGCCGGATCGCCCGCAGTACCCGGGTGCCGATCGGAAGCGTCATCGGCGAGATCAGCCGCAGCAGCATCAGCTGTACGCGGGGGCTCAAGCTCAGCAGGGTGAACGCGGCGCTGAGCGGCGGCACGATCAGTGCGTCGAGCACCCGAGAGGTGCCCACACCGCCGAGCTCGCGCATCCAGCGGGGCATGGTTGCCAGGGTTCCGCGGCGCAGGAACGCGGTGACGAGCAGCGCGCCCGGCCACAGCAGCTTGGGCAGCGACTGCGGCAGGATCACCTCGGCGTGCAGCAGGTGGGCCATCGCGCGCCGGGCGATGTCGGAGTTGATCAGCTGCGGGCGCATCTGGTCGAAGTAGGCTGCGATGCCGTCGCGGGTGCGCGGGACGTCGGCCGGGTCGAGCGTCTGCAGTTCGGCCGCCTTGGCGCAGTCGGCCCAGTACGACGCCTCTTCATCCGCTGAAAGCGGTCCGGGTCCGTACTTTTCGTAGGCGTACAGGATCGAGTGCCAGGCCGTGAGGTGGATCCACATCTGGGAGGCCGGGTCGTTGGCGTCGTAGTGTGCGCCGGTGACCGGATCGACGCCGATGGCCTTGGAGTGGATCCGGACCAGCATGTCGGCTGCCTCGGCGGTGGTGCGGCTCTCGCCGAAGGCCACCATCGCGAAGTAGCGCAGGGTGCGGTCATAGCGGGTCCGTGGCCGCTCATAGATCGCCTGGGTGGCATCGACGGAGGCGACCAGTGCGGGGTCGAGTTCTTCGATCACCACGGCGCGCTGGAAGCCGATCGACAGCGAGGTCGGGTAGCTCCAGACCTTCCAGGTCGCCGAGTCGGGGCCGAAGAAGCCGTAATCCTCGGCGGGCTCGGCGTCGGGCAGGGACAGCCACGTGCGCAGAGTGCTCATTTCGTCTGCCTTTCGCCATTTTCTGGTTCGTTCCATTTTTCTGGTTCGTTCATTTTCCTACGCTGTGTAGGATTCTGCATCGGCCAGTGATCGGCGGTCAAGGGTCGGATTGCGGGGATACCGTGGGCACATGGCCGCTGACGCCGACGAAGCGCCACAGTTCTGGGATTTCGCCGCTGCACCGCCGCACACCGCGCCGGGCGTGAGTTCGATGGTGGGCTACCGCGCGCTGGACGTGCCCGACGGCGTGCACCGGGGGATGCCGTCGTCGACCTTGACCTTCATCGTCAGCCTCGACGAGGGCGTGCGTGCGGCCGAAACGCTCGAGGCTCTCCCGTCCGCGCGACCTGCTCCGGTGCTGCTGGGCGGCCTGCACGAGCAAGCCGCTCGGGTGCAGCAAACCCGGGGCCAGGCGGGCGTTCAGTTGGCGGTGCACCCCCTGGCGTCGCGTGCGCTGTTCGGCGTGCCGGCCGCCGAGCTAAGCGTGACCGAGTTCGGCGCCGCGCCGATATTGGGCCGGGGTGCGGTGCGGCTACATGAGCAGCTTGCCTCCGTGCGGTGTTGGCCGGACGCGTTTGCGCTGCTGTCCGGTTATCTGGTGGCCCAGCAGCGTCGACGCCACGGCACCGTGCGCGCTGAGGTGGCCCGGGCCTGGCAGTTGCTGCAGCGCAGCCGGGGGAGGACGCCGGTTGCGTACATCGCCGAGCAGGTCGGACTGAGCCAGCGGCATCTGAGCACGCTGTTTCGCCGCGAGGTCGGCCGCACGCCGAAAGCCGTGGCCATGCTCATGCGTTTCGAGTACGCGACCGCCCGAATGGCCGAGGAAGCTCGCCGGCATCGCCGTGTCGACCTGGCGAGTGTCGCGAACGCTGCCGGATATGCCGATCAGGCTCATCTGACTCGTGAATTCGTTCGGTACGCCGGAACCTCGCCGGGCGCCTAGCTGGCCGAGGAGTTCCAAAACATTCAAGACGGCGGCCATGCCCCGCGATCAGAGTGGAGTCATGACGCATCAGAATCCGACCGTGTGGTTGACCCTGCAAGCGCATGACGCGCGCAAACTCCTCGACTACTACGTCGACACCTTCGGTTTCGTCGTCACAGCCCGCCACGGCGATGACGGCGACACCATCGCCCATGCCGAACTGCGCTGGCCCGAGGGTGTCGGCGGCATCATGCTCGGCAGTCACAAACCCGGCAACGACTGGTGTCGCGAGCCCGGCACCGCGGGTGGCTACGTCGTCACCAGCGACCCCGACGGCCTCTACCAGCGGGTCCTGGATCGCCAGGCCGAGGTGATCCGACCGTTGAGCGACACCGACTACGGCGCTCGTGAGTTCACCGTCCGTGACCCGGAAGGCAACCTGTGGAGCTTCGGCAACTACGCGGGAGCACAATAGGTGGGTGACCACGGGCCGCCGGATCAAAGTTCTGCTGTTGGGCTCTACCGGCTCGATCGGAACCCAGGCGTTGCAGGTCGTCGCGGCGAACCCGGACCGTTTCGAGATCGTCGGGCTGGCCGCCGGCGGCGGTAACCCGCAGCTGCTGGCCGACCAGCGCGCCGAGACCGGGGTCGCCAACATCGCCGTCGCCGACACGCAGGTCGGTGAGGCGCTCGATGCCCCCTACCGCGGACCCGACGCCGTCACCCGCTTGGTGTACGACACCGAGGCCGACGTGGTACTCAACGCCTTGGTCGGCGCGCTCGGGCTGCGGCCCACGCTGGCCGCGCTGGAAACCGGGGCGCGGCTGGCCCTGGCCAACAAGGAATCGCTGATCGCCGGCGGCCCGCTGGTGCTGGCGGCCGCCGAACCGGGCCAGATCGTGCCGGTGGACTCTGAGCACTCCGCGCTGGCGCAATGCCTTCGGGGCGGCACGCCTGACGAGGTCGCCAGGTTGGTGCTCACCGCTTCGGGTGGGCCGTTCCGGGGCTTGGGCGCCGCCGAGCTGGAACACGTCACACCCGAGCAGGCTGGGGCGCATCCGACCTGGTCGATGGGCCCGATGAACACCCTGAACTCGGCGTCGCTGGTGAACAAGGGCCTCGAGCTCATCGAGACCCACCTGCTGTTCGGTGTTCCCTACGAGCGCATCGACGTGGTCGTTCACCCGCAGTCGATCGTGCATTCCATGGTCACTTTCACCGACGGATCGACCATCGCCCAGGCCAGCCCGCCGGACATGCGCCTACCGATCGCGCTGGCTCTGGGCTGGCCGGCGCGGGTGCCCGGTGCGGCGGCGGCGTGCGACTTCTCCACCGCCTCCACCTGGGAGTTTGAACCGCTCGACGACGCCGTATTCCCGGCGGTGCAGCTGGCTCGCCATGCCGGTGAGGCCGGTGGCTGCATGACCGCGGTCTACAACGCGGCCAATGAAGAGGCGGCCGAAGCCTTCCTGGCGGGCCGGATCGGTTTCCCGGCGATCGTGGCCACCATCGCCGAGGTGCTGGGCGCCGCTGACCAGTGGGCCGCGCAACCCGCTACCGTGGATGAGGTACTCGATGCGCAGCGCTGGGCCAAGCAGCGAGCGGCTCGCGCCGTCGAGGCGATAGCTACGAGAAAGGTCGGCAGCACCCGATGATGTTCGCGGTAGGCATCGCGCTGTTCGCGCTGGCCATCCTGGTTTCAGTGGCGCTGCATGAATGCGGTCACATGTGGGTGGCGCGCGCCACCGGCATGAAGGTGCGCCGCTACTTCGTCGGCTTCGGCACCACGTTGTGGTCGACGAAGCGCGGCGAGACCGAATACGGCCTCAAGGCGATCCCGGCCGGTGGCTTCTGCGACATCGCGGGCATGACCGCGGTGGAGGAATTGGAGCCCGACGAGGTCGACCGCGCCATGTACAAGCAGAAGACATGGAAGCGGGTGGCCGTGCTGGCCGCCGGCCCCGCCATGAACTTCGTCATCGGCCTGGTGCTGGTCTACTCGATCGCCGTGATCTGGGGCCTGCCCAACCTGCACGCACCCACCACCGCCGTCATCGGCGAAACCGCCTGTGTGGCACCCGAAGTCGTCAAGGGTGAACTGGGCACCTGCTCGGGTCCCGGCCCGGCGGCGCTGGCCGGCATCGAGTCCGGTGACGTGGTGGTCAAGGTCGGTGACACCCCGGTGTCGACCTTCGAGGAGATGGCCGCCGCGGTGCGCAAGCAGCACGGCACGACGCCGATCGTTGTCGAACGTGACGGCTCCACGCTCACCAAGTACGTCGACGTGACGCCCACTCAGCGCTGGATCGCCGACGGCGCGGACCGCGAGGCCGTCCCCAGCACCGTCGGCGCGATCGGGGTGGGTGCCGCCCAGTTCGGGCCGACCCAGTACAACCCGGTCACCGCGGTGCCGGCCACCTTCGCCTTCAGCGGCGACCTGTCGGTGCTGCTGGGCAAGTCGCTGGCCAACATTCCTTCCAAGGTCGGCGCGCTGGTGCACGCCATCGGCAACCCGCACGGGCAGCGCGACCCCGAAACCCCGATCAGCGTGGTGGGCGCCTCGATCATCGGCGGCGACACCGTCGATCACGGGCTGTGGGTGGCGTTCTGGTTCTTCCTGGCCCAGCTGAACTTCATCCTGGGCGTGCTGAACTTGGTGCCGCTGCTGCCATTCGACGGCGGGCACATCGCGATCGCGCTGTTCGAAAAGCTCCGCAACCTGCTCAGGTCGGCCCGTGGAAAGGTCGCGGCCGCACCGGTGAACTACCTCAAGCTGATGCCGGCCACTTACGTAGTCTTGGTGGTGGTGGTCGGCTACATGCTGCTCACCGTGACCGCCGACTTGGTCAATCCGATCAGGCTGTTTTGATAGGAGCCCCCTCATGAGCGTCGGCCTAGGAATGCCGGCAGCCCCTCCGCCCACACTGGCGCCACGTCGCAAGACCCGCCAACTGAAGGTCGGTGGGGTCGGGGTGGGAAGCGACCATCCGATCGCGGTGCAGTCGATGTGCACCACCAAGACCCACGACGTCAACGCGACACTGCAACAGATCGCGGAGTTGACCGCCTCGGGTTGCGACATCGTGCGGGTGGCCTGCCCCCGGCAGGAGGACGCCGACGCGCTGGCCGAGATCGCCCAGCACAGTCAGATCCCGGTGATCGCCGACATCCACTTCCAGCCCAAGTACATCTTCGCCGCGATCGATGCCGGCTGCGCCGCGGTCCGGGTGAACCCGGGCAACATCAAGGAGTTCGACGGCCGGGTCGGCGAAGTGGCCAAGGCGGCCGGCGCCGCGGGTATCCCGATCCGGATCGGCGTCAACGCCGGTTCGTTGGATCAGCGGTTCTTGGCCAAGTACGGCAAGGCCACCCCCGAAGCCTTGGTGGAGTCCGCGCTGTGGGAAGCCTCGCTGTTCGAGGAGCACGGCTTCGGCGACATCAAGATCAGCGTCAAGCACAACGACCCGGTCGTGATGGTGGCCGCATATCAGCTGCTGGCCGAGCAGTGCGACTACCCGCTGCACCTGGGCGTCACCGAGGCGGGCCCCGCCTTCCAGGGCACCATCAAATCCGCCGTGGCGTTCGGCGCCCTGCTGTCCCGCGGCATCGGCGACACCATTCGGGTGTCGCTCTCGGCGCCGCCGGTAGAGGAAGTCAAGGTCGGCAACCAGATCCTGGAGTCGCTCAACCTGCGGCCACGCGGTCTGGAGATCGTGTCGTGTCCCTCCTGCGGCCGGGCTCAGGTGGACGTCTACCGACTGGCCAACGAGGTCACCGCCGGGCTGGAGGGGATCGACGTCCCGCTCCGGGTCGCGGTGATGGGCTGTGTGGTCAACGGTCCCGGTGAGGCTCGCGAGGCGGATCTGGGTGTGGCGTCCGGCAACGGCAAGGGCCAGATCTTCGTCAAGGGCGAGGTGATCAAGACCGTTCCCGAGGCGCAGATCGTGGAGACCCTGATCGAGGAGGCCCTGCGCCTGGCGGAGGAGATGGGTGAGGGATCTCCCGGCGGGTCGCCCACCGTCGCCGTAAGCTGATCGCAGCCGGATCGCCGTACGCGCGCGGCAGTTGAAGTTCGCCAGAAAGAGTCACTATGTCGGCTCCGCCCGAGTTCCGTCTCGACCAGCGACGGGTGTCCGTCGCGCGTGACGCCGCGGCGGTCTGGCAGGTGCTCGAAGAGGATCCGATCGGTTCCTGCATGGTCGCCGCCCGGGTAGCCGATCACGGTGTCGACCCCCGAATGATCGGCGGGGAATTGTGGACGCGCGGCGGCGTGAGCGAATCCTTGTGCTACGCAGGCGCAAACCTGATCCCGCTGCGCGGGGCGCCGGCCGACCTCACCGCGTTCGCCGACAAGGCGGTGAGTGCGATCCGGCGCTGCTCGTCGCTGGTGGGCCGCGCGGAGCTGGTGGTGCCGATGTGGCAGCGGCTCGCCGACTCCTGGGGCCCGGCCCGCGACGTGCGGGAGAGTCAACCGTTGATGGCGCTGCACACCATGCCCGCCTGCTCGATGGATGCCGAAGTTCGCCAGGTGCGTCCCGACGAGCTGGACGCGTACCTGGTAGCCGCCGTCGACATGTTCATCGGTGAGGTCGGCGTGGATCCGCGGGTCGGTGACGGGGGACGCGCCTACCGTCGGCGGGTGGCCAACCTGATCGCAGCGGGCCGCGCTTGGGCGCGCTTCGAGCGGGGCGAGGTGGTGTTCAAGGCCGAGGTGGGTTCGCAGTCGCCGTCGGTGGGCCAGATTCAGGGCGTCTGGGTGCACCCGGACCGACGCGGACGCGGGCTGGGCGCCGGCGGCACCGCGATGCTGGCCGCGGTGATCGTCGGCACCGGGCGCATCGCCAGCCTGTACGTCAATGATTTCAACGAGGTGGCGCGGTCCACCTATGAGCGAGTGGGTTTCACCCAGGTCGGCACTTTCGCGACGGTGTTGCTCGACTGATCTCGGGCCTTGTCGTATTTTTCGCCGAGACTGTTGTTAGCGCGGAAAAGTTCGAGTAGCGGACACGCCAACTACAGGCTCGGTGGGTACGGGCGCCAAGTAGCGGTTCAATTTCGGTGCGCCTCCGCCTGCTGACCGTTTCTATTTCGTAACATCAGCCCCAATGACAACTGCAAGCTCATTCGTCACACGCGTCACGGGCCTGGCGACCGTACTGCTCACCGCAGCCGGCGTGGCGGCCTGCACCCCGCGCCCCGACGGCCCAGGGCCCGTCGCCGAGCGCTTCTTCGCCGCCCTGGCCACCGGTGACACCGCGACGGCCGCCGAGCTCAGCGACGACCCGTCGACGGCACGCAGCGCACTCAACGCCGCCTGGGCGGGCTTGCAGGCCGAACACCTCGATGCGCAGGTGCTCAGCTCGCGCTACAACGACGACACCGGCAGTGTGGCCTACCGCTACACCTGGAAGCTGCCGAAGAACCGGACCTGGGCCTACGACGGCCAGCTCAAGATGGTCCGCAACGAAGGCCATTGGACGGTTCGCTGGACCGCCACCGGCCTGCACCCCAAACTGGGCGAGCACCAGACGTTCGCGCTGCGGGCCGACCCCCCGCGTCGTGCGGCGGTCAACGAGATCGGCGGCACCGACGTACTGGTGCCCGGCTACGTGTACCACTATCAGTTGGACGCCGGCCGGGCCGGACGAAACCTGATGCGCACCGCCCGCGCGGTGGTCGATACTCTGCGGCCTTTCGACGACGCCTTGGGTGACCCGCAGCGTCTGGCCGAGCAGGCCAGTTCCTCAGCGACCCCGCTCGGCCTGATCACGCTGCGCAAGGCCGACCACGACCGTGTCGAACCCGCCATCGGCGCCCTGCCCGGAGTCGTGGTCACGCCGCGCCCCGATCTGTTGCCCACCGACGACCACTTCGCCCCGATGCTCATCAGCGAGGTCAAGAAGGCGGTCGGGACCCAACTCGAGGGTGCCGCGGGCTGGCGTGTGGTCAGCGAGAACCAGAACGGCGTCGACGTCGCGGTGCTGCACGAAGTCGATCCGGCGCCGGCGCCCTCGCTGACGATCAGCCTGGACCGAGCGGTACAGCGTGCCGCCCAGAACGCGGTCAACACCCGCGGTGACAAGGCGATGTTGGTGGTGATCAAGCCATCGACCGGTGAGCTGCTCGCCGTCGCGCAGAACGCGGCGGCCGACGCCGACGGCCTGGTCGCCACCAGCGGTCTGTATCCGCCCGGTTCTACCTTCAAGATGGTCACCGCGGGCGCGGCGATCGAACGGGACATGGCGACGCCGAACTCGATGGTGGGTTGTCCTGGCGAACTCGACATCGGCCAGCGCACCATCCCCAACTACGGCGGGTTCGACCTCGGCCTGGTGTCGATGTCGCGGGCCTTCGCCAACTCGTGCAACACCACCTTCGCCGAGCTGGCCAGCCGGATGCCGCCGCGGGCGCTGTCGCAGGCGGCCAGCCGCTACGGGATCGGGGTGGACTACCTGGTGGACGGGATCACCACCGTCACCGGCTCGGTACCGCCGACCGTTGACCTGGCCGAACGTACCGAGGACGGATTCGGTCAGGGCAAGGTGTTGGCCAGCCCGTTCGGTGTCGCACTGGCCGCGGCGACGGTGGCGGCCGGCCGAACACCGGTGCCCCGGTTGATCGAGGGGCGCCCGACAGCGGTCAACGGTCCGGTGGCCGCTCCGGTCAGCGCCGAGATGCTCGACGGTCTGCGCGAGATGATGCGGCTGGTGGTGACCGATGGCACCGCACGCGACATCGCCGGCTGTGGACCGGTTTACGGCAAGACCGGGGAGGCCGAGTTCACCGGTGGCTCGCACTCCTGGTTCGCCGGCTATCGGGGCGACATGGCCTTCGCGTCGCTGATCGTCGGCGGTGGCAGCTCGCAGTACGCGGTTCGCATGACCAAGGTGATGTTCGACTCGCTGCCGGATAACTTCCTGCTGTAGAAAATCGCTTGACACCAAAGGAACTGGCCGGCGGGGCTGCGCTCCGCCGGCCAGTTGTCCTACCGCACTTCGTCAGATCGCCGGCGGCTCGCCCAGCAGGATGTCGATCAGCGGGGTCAACACGAAGTCGAGCCCGATCGGCGACAGCAGGCCGAAATCGAGACCCGTGGCGAGGTAGCCGAGGGCGTCGTCCGGGACCAGGTACGCACCACCGACCAACGTACCGGTGATGTCAGCCGAGGTCTGTTCGTAGAACGCGCTGGGATCGATCGCATAGATCAGGTTCGATATGCCGTGCTCGCCGCTGTTCTCCTCGAAGTTCACCACGTCTTGGTAGAAGGTGGCGTAGTTGGTTGCGCTTTGGTCGAACAACGCCTGATCGAGGGCGTTGTTTTCCCAACCTTGTTGGCCCTGGTCGGTGCCCTGAGCGCCGAACAGCACGTCATAGGGGTCGGGTGCGGAGTAGGTGTCGACGTACGGGTCGGCGCCGGCGACCCCGGCGGCGCCCAGGCCGATCAGCGCGGCGGCAACGGCGCCACCGGCGGCGACGCCTAGACCGGCCGCGATGCGCCGCGGGTGCGTAAACTCGTTCTTGCTCATGTGCGAGCCCCCCAATTCTGGATCTCTCGATGTGGATGTGGATGCGGGATTGCCCTCCCGCAGCCGCGGGCTCGCACATGAGTCTTTGAATCCACCCCTGCCGACCCCCCGGCAAATCGGAGTCTATACCTGTGCTTGGTGAAATCCGAAAGTATTCACAGCGAAATCGGGTCGGTACTCAGCGGACTGGCAGCTCATTCCCGGTCGCTTGACAGGCGTGGATAGTGTTGGCAGCGTGCGGCTTTCAGGATCGGCAAATACGCCTATGCCGAACGAGCCAACCGCCCCCGATTTGGATTACCCGGGGCGTCGCGGTGTTTTATATCGGCAAACAATAAGGGAAATTTCTGAAGTACGACTCAGCCGATTTATCTGAATGATTGACACAATTCCATGGACGTTATTCCAGCATTTCGATCGGTCGTGGTGTTGGCCGGGCGGCGGTCCGAAGCTGCCGTTCGGCGGCCGACAGCGGTAGGTTGCGGGGAGACGTACAACGGGGAAGGTGATGACGGAGATCGAAGCGGAACTGTTGCGTATCTCGGATGCGGACCGCAACGGCACCCTGCGCCGCCTGCACAATGCCGTCTCCCTCGGACTGATCGATATCGGGGAGTTCGAGGAGCGCGCGGCGCAGGTCTCGCAGGCGCGGATGCGCTCGGAGCTCGA
Organism: Mycobacterium sp. SMC-19; assembly: GCF_045310815.1. Classification (NCBI taxonomy): domain Bacteria; kingdom Bacillati; phylum Actinomycetota; class Actinomycetes; order Mycobacteriales; family Mycobacteriaceae; genus Mycobacterium; species Mycobacterium sp. SMC-19. The sequence continues at coordinate 377,942 of NZ_JBJIAM010000005.1, forward strand.
CACCCTGATCGGTGACCTGCCCGGCCCGCGCGCCATCGTCACCTCGGCGGCCGACCGGGTTGAACTGCGCGGCTGGGCCGGATCGCTCAAACGTCACGGGGAATGGATCGTGCCGACCCGGCTGGCATTGGTGCGGCGCCTGGGCTCGGTCGATCTCGACCTCACCAAGGCTCGGTTCGCTGGGCCGGTCGTCGTGATCGAACTCGACATGCGATTCGGTTCGGTCGACATCCGGCTGCCCGACGGTGCCAGCGCCTCGATCGATGATGTCGAGGTCTACGGCGGTAGCGCCCGGGATCGTCGTACCGACCCGCCCGCCGACGGGGCCCCGCACCTGGTGCTGACCGGTCGTGTGGTGTGCGGGTCGGTGGACATCAGGGGCCCTCGGCGCAAGCTGCGCTGGCGGCGCTGACCAGCTCCGTTAAGCTGGCGTAATGCCCGTTCGTGCCCCGCTTTCTCCCGGCGTGCTGTCTCCGACGCTGCCGGTGCCCCGCCTGATCCCGCGTCCGGAATACGTCGGCCGCGCCACGGCCGCCGAGGGCTCCGAGCCTTGGGTACAGACCCCCGACGTGATCGAGAAGATGCGGGTCGCGAGCCGGATTGCGGCGGGTGCGCTCGCCGAGGCGGGCAAGGCCGTCGCGCCCGGCGTGACCACCGATGAGCTCGATCGCATCGCCCACGAGTTCATGGTCGACCACGGCGCCTATCCCTCGACGTTGGGGTACAAGGGCTTTCCGAAGTCATGCTGCACATCGCTCAACGAAGTCATCTGTCACGGGATCCCGGACTCGACGGTGATCGCCGACGGCGACATCGTCAACATCGACGTCACCGCGTACATCGACGGCGTGCACGGTGACACCAACGCCACGTTCCTGGCCGGCGACGTCTCGCAAGAGCACCGGCTGCTGGTCGAGCGCACCTACGAGGCCACCATGCGCGCCATCAAGGCGGTCAAACCGGGCCGCGCGTTGTCGGTGATCGGCCGGGTCATCGAGGCCTACGCGAACCGCTTCGGCTACAACGTGGTCCGTGACTTCACCGGTCACGGGATCGGTCCGACCTTCCACAACGGTCTGGTGGTGCTGCACTACGACCAGCCCGAAGTCGACACCATCATCGAGCCCGGGATGACCTTCACCATCGAGCCGATGATCAACCTCGGCAGCCTGGACTACGACATCTGGGATGACGACTGGACCGTAGTCACCAGCGACGGACAGTGGAGCGCCCAGTTCGAACACACCCTGGTGGTGACGGACGACGGTGCCGAGATATTGACTCTGCCGTGACTTCCGGCCGTTGTCTGTTGAGCCGCTAAGGGGCCCGCCAAAATCGCCCCGCGCCGCCCGAGGGGCTGTAGCGTGGCGCAGATGCCGGGCACGATGATGACCATCGACGGGTTCCCGATCCCGGTCGACGTGGCAGGCCCGGACAACGGGCCGGTCGTCGTCGTGCTCGCCGCGGCGCAGCACCCGCTCACCGCCTACGACGCGGTCTGCCAACGGTTGCACACCGCCTCCCTGCGGACCATCGTGATCGGCGCAGATCCGCGTCTGACGCCCAAGTCGGTGATCGGCATCCTCGATTCGCTGGGCGTGCAATGCGGCGTGCTGGTGGGTGACCGGACCGGTGCGGACAACGCCTGGGAACTCGCGGCGACGCGCCCTGATCGCTTCACCGGACTGGTGGCGCTCGACCGGGGCCATCCGCGCGCGCCGGATCTGAGCGGCGTGATCCGCGACGAACGCTGCCCCCCGGTGGAGATCAACACCACCGTGTTGGTCAGTTCCCGGGCCACGGCGTCGGTGGCCAACGCCAGCCAGCGGTTCGTCTACGGCGAACACCGACTGGTGATGCTGCCCGGGCGGCGCAGTGCCCAGGAATTCACCGCACAGCTCGCGATGGAGATCGTGTTACGGGCCAGTACCTGGTAATACAGAGCGAGGGAGAGTAGGTTCCGGCGTAGCCGGCGGTCGAGGGCGCGTCGGCTGGGAAAAATAAAATACGTATCTGGGGGGATACCGAATGCTGTCGTGGGGGCAATCAATACCGGCTTTGCTGCGTGAACGCGCTCAGCACTGGCCTGATCGGCCGGCGTTCACCTACATCGACTACGAGGTGGATCCGGCCGGTTACGCCGACACCCTGACCTGGTCGCAGATTCTGGGGCGCACCGAGGCCGTCGCCGCGGAGGTGGCCGCCATCGCCTCGCCGGGCGATCGCGTCGCCTTGCTCGCGCCGCAGGGCCTGGAGTACATCGCCGGCTTCTTCGGTGCGATGGAGGCCGGTTGCATCGTGGTGCCGCTGCCGGTCCCCGCGTTCGGCAGCCACGACGAACGAGTCACCGCAGCGCTGAAGGACTGCGCACCGGCGGCGGTACTCACCACGTCGGCGGTCGCCGGCGACATCCACGGGTGCGTCAGCGCTCTCGGCGGAAGTTCGCCGGTGATCATCGAGGTGGATCTGATCGATCTCGATGCGTCCGTTTGCTGGGACGGAACCGGAGCGTCGGCGACGAAAACGGCACTGCTGCAATACACTTCCGGCTCAACCGGATCTCCGCGAGGCGTCGTGGTTTCGCACCGCAACGTGTTCGCCAACATCGAGCAGGTGATGGCGGACTACTTCGGGCAGGACGGGGGAGCGCCGCCGCCGAACGCCACGCTGGTGTCTTGGCTGCCCTTCTACCACGACATGGGCCTGTTGCTCGGCGTGATGGGAGCCGTCTTGCTGGGCCGCCACGCGGTGGTGATGAGCCCGATCGCGTTCCTGCAGAAGCCGTCCCGATGGATCCAGCAGCTGGCCATCAACTCCTGCGCATTCACCGCCGGGCCGAACTTCGCGTTCGAACTGGCCGCGCGCCGGACCACCGATGAGGACATGGCCGGCCTCGACCTGGGGGGCGTGCACACCATCTTGAGCGGCAGCGAGCGCATTCACGCGGCGACCATCCGCCGTTTCACCGACCGCTTCGCCCGCTTCAACCTGCCGGCGAATGCGCTGGCACCGTCGTACGGACTGGCCGAGGCAATGGTCTATGTCGCCTCGGCGCCGCGCGCGAACCGTCCGGTGACCATTCGGCTCGACTACGAGAACCTGGTCGGCGGCACTGCAGAGGCTGGCCCGGGCGGGGCCGAACTGGTCAGCATCGGAGCCCCGCGGGCGTGCACGGTGCGGATCGTCGACCCTGAGGCCCACACCGAGAGCCCAGACGGTCGCGTCGGTGAGATCTGGGTGCACGGGCCCAACGTCGCCAGCGGCTACTGGCACAACGCGGAGGCCACCGAGCGCACCTTCGGTGGGCACCTCGAGTCGCCGTCCGCCGGTACACCGGTGGGGCCGTGGCTGCGCACCGGTGACCTCGGCGTCATCCACGAGGGCGAGATGCTGGTCGTCGGGCGCATCAAAGATCTGTTGATCGTCGACGGCCGAAATCACTACCCGGACGACATCGAGGCCACCGTGCAGGAGCTCACCGGCGGCCGCGTCGCCGCGGTACCGGTCAGCGGTGACGGTGGCGAACAGCTGGTGGTCATCGCCGAACTCAAGAACCGGGGCAACACCGTCGAAGAACAACTTGCACGGATCGCGGCCCTGAAAAAAGATGTGGCGGCCTCGGTTTCCCGATCCCACGGAGTCCGGGTCGCCGACCTCGTGCTGGTCGCGCCTGGCTCCTTGCCGATCACCACCAGCGGCAAGATCCGCCGCTCCACATGCGCCGACTGCTACCGTTCGGCCCAATTCAGTCGACTGGAGCCCGTCGACTGACCGCGGGCGGGTAGCCTGACAGCACTCAAATGTCAGGCAAGACCGTCGTCGGCGAAGGAGCACAATGACCCGGCCCGCGATGTTGTCCCAGGCCGAGCTCCAAGAACTGGTCACCTCCGGTGAGATCGACACCGTCGTAGTGGCATTCGCCGATATGCAGGGCCGGCTGGTCGGTAAGAGAGTCGCGGCTGAGCACTTCCTTGCCGAGGTCGCCGGACACGGCGTGGAGGCCTGCAGCTACCTGCTGGCCGTCGACGTAGAGATGGACACCGTTCCCGGCTATTCGATCGCCGACTGGGGTACCGGTTACGGCGACCTGGTGCTCAAGCCGGACTTCGCGACGTTGCGGCGCATTCCCTGGCTGCCCGGCACCGCGCACGTGTTGGCCGACGCGCACTGGCCCGACGGTGGCGCGGTCGCGGTGGCACCCCGCCAGATTCTGGCCGCCCAACTGGCCCGACTGGCCGAGCGTGGGCTGGTTGCCTACGCCGCCACGGAACTGGAGTTTCTGGTCTTCGAGGACAGCTACCGGCAGGCGTGGGCCGGCGGGTATCGCGGGCTGACGCCGGGAACGGACTACAACGCCGACTACGGCCTGGTCGCCGGTACCCGGCTGGAGCCGCTGCTGCGCGACATTCGGCTCGGGATGACCGGGGCGGGCCTGCGCTGCGAGGGCGTCAAGGGCGAGTGCAACACCGGTCAGCAGGAGATCACCTTCCGCTATGAAGAGGCGCTGAGGACCTGCGACAACCACAGCGTCTACAAGAGTGGCGCCAAGGAGATCGCCGACCAGCACGGCAAGAGCCTGACGTTCATGGCGAAGTTCGACCAACGCGAAGGCAACAGCTGCCACGTGCACCTGTCGCTGCGCAGCGCCGAGGGCGCTCCGGTGTTCGCCGATCCGGCCGCACCGCACGGCATGTCGGCGCTGTTCCGCGGCTTCCTGGCCGGGGTGCTGGCCACGTTGCCCGAGCTGACCCTGTGCTACGCGCCGAATATCAACTCCTACAAGCGATTCGTCGGCGGTAGCTTCGCGCCTACGGCGATCGCGTGGGGCCTGGACAATCGCACCTGCGCACTGCGGGTTCTCGGCCGCGGCGACTCGATGCGGGTGGAGTGCCGGGTTCCCGGCGGCGATGTGAACCCCTATCTGGCGGTGGCGGCGCTGATCGCGGCTGGCCTGCACGGCATCGACAACGACCTGTCGCTGCCCGAGCCGGTCGACGGTGACGCCTATCGGGCCGGGCTGCCGCACCTGCCCACGACGCTGGGCGCGGCCATGGAGCTGTTCGCCGAATCGACGGTGGCGCGCAAGGCGTTCGGCGACGAGGTCGTCGAGCACTACCTGCACAGCGCCCGGGTCGAATTGGACGCATTCAACACCGCGGTGACCGACTGGGAGAGGGTCCGGGGATTTGAACGCTTCTGAACCCGGCGGTCCAGTAGTCGGATTGACGACCTATCTGGACCGAGCGAAGTTCGGGGTCTGGGATTCGCGGGCGGGTCTGCTGCCTGCCCAGTACATCCAGGGCATCACCGCCGCCGGCGGGATCGCAGTACTGCTCCCGCCGCAGCCGGTGACGCCCGACATCGCGGCGCGCGTGCTCGACGGCGTCGGCGGGCTGGTGATCACCGGAGGTCGTGACCTCGATCCGATCGGGTATGGCCAAGCGCCGCACACCGAGACCGATCGACCCGACACCACCCGGGACGCATGGGAATTCGCTCTGCTGGCCGAGGCGATGCGCCGCGGTATGCCGGTGCTGGGGATCTGCCGTGGCGCCCAGGTGCTCAACGTCGCGCTCGGCGGGACACTGCACCAGCATCTGCCCGACGTCATCGGCAACACCGGGCATCGGGCGGGCAACGGGGTCTTCACCCCGATGCCGGTGCACACCGTCGCCGGCACCCGGCTGGCCGAACTCCTCGGCGAGACCTGCCAGGTGCAGTGCTACCACCATCAGGCGATCGCCGAGGTGGGTGCGAAACTTGTGGTCAGTGCGCGCGATGACGACGGGGTCATCGAGGCGATCGAGCTTCCCGGGGAGGATTTCGTGCTCGCGGTTCAGTGGCATCCCGAGGAATCCCCGGACGATCTGCGGCTGTTCGCCGCGATCGTGGCCGAGGCGGGCAAGCACACGTCGGCGCGGGTGAGCGAATGACTCACGAAGGCGACGGCGAGCGAGGAACGAACGAGCAAGGAGCCGAGACATCAGTACCGACCTGATCAACCCGGCCACCGGGTCGGTCTTCGCCACCGTCGAACACGTCGAAGCCGCCGCGGTCGACGACGCGGTGCGCCGTGCGCAGGCCGCCCAAAAGAAGTGGGCCAAGCGGGCGCCGGCCGAGCGGGCCGCCGCGCTGCGAGACTTCGCCGCGGTTGTCGGCGCCCACATCGACGAGCTCGCCGCCCTCGAGGTCACCAACTCCGGCCATCCGGTGTCGGCCGCGGAATGGGAAGCCGGGCATGTCCGAGACGTGCTGCAGTTCTATGCGGCCAGCCCGGAACGGCTGTCCGGCAAGCAGATACCGGTCGCCGGCGGGCTCGACGTCACCTTTCATGAGCCGCTCGGCGTCGTCGGGATCATCACCCCGTGGAATTTTCCGATGCCGATCGCCGCGTGGGGTTTTGCTCCGGCGCTGGCCGCCGGAAACGCGGTGCTGATCAAGCCGGCCGAATGGACACCGCTGACCACACTGCGGTTGGCGGAACTGGCCGTGGAGTCCGGGTTGGACCGCGACCTTCTACAGGTGCTGCCCGGCCGTGGCGCCGACGTGGGGGAGCGCCTGGTCACCCACCCTGACGTCGCCAAGATCGTGTTCACCGGTTCCACCACCACCGGCACCCGGGTGCTGCAGGCCGGGGCGGCCGGGGTCAAGCGGGTCACGCTGGAGCTCGGCGGCAAGAGCGCAAACATCGTGTTCGGCGACTGCGACCTGGAGCAGGCGGCGGCGACAGCACCCTACGGCGTGTTCGACAACGCCGGCCAGGACTGCTGCGCACGTAGCCGGATCCTGGTGCAGCGCAGCGTCTACGACCGCTTCATGGAGTTGCTGGAGCCCGCCGTGGCCGGCGTCGTGGTCGGCGACCCGACGTCGCGTGACACCGAGATGGGCCCGCTGGTCTCGCGCCCGCACTGGGAGAAGGTGGCCTCCTACGTGCCCGACGACGCGCCGGTCGCCTTCCGCGGTCAGGCTCCCACCGGCCCCGGTTTCTGGTTCCCGCCCACGGTCCTGACCCCCGCGGCGACCGACCGATGCGTCACAGACGAGATCTTCGGCCCGGTGGTGACGGTGCTGCCGTTCGACGATGAGGCCGACGCCATCGCCATGGCCAACAACACCGTCTACGGATTGTCGGGCTCGATCTGGACCAACGACCTGTCCCGGGCGCTGCGCGTCTCTCGGGCAGTGGAAGCCGGGAACCTGTCGGTGAATTCGCACTCCTCGGTGCGTTTCACCACTCCCTTCGGGGGTTTCAAACAGTCGGGGTTGGGCCGGGAGTTGGGCGCGGACGCCCCACTGTCGTTCACCGAGACCAAGAACGTATTCATCGCAGTGAAGGAGACGCAGTGACCGATCTGACCCAACGCCTGGCCGGACGGGTAGCCGTGGTGACCGGCGCCGGTGGCGGAATCGGCTTGGCATCCGCCCGGCGGATGCGCGCCGAAGGTGCCCAGATCGTGGTCGGCGACCTCGACCAGGCGGCGGGTACCGCGGTCGCCGATGAGCTCGACGGCCTGTTCGTTCAGGTCGACGTCTCCGATCAGGACCAGGTCGACGCACTGTTCGACACCGCGGCCCGAACGTTCGGCTCGGTGGACATCGCCTTCAACAACGCCGGCATCTCGCCGCCGGACGACGACCTGATCGAAACCACCGAACTGCCAGCCTGGCAACGGGTTCAAGACGTCAACCTCAAGTCGGTGTACCTATGCTGCCGGGCGGCGCTGCGGCACATGGCGCCTGCCGGGCGGGGATCGATCATCAACACCGCGTCGTTCGTGGCGGTGATGGGTTCGGCCACCTCCCAGATCTCCTACACCGCCTCCAAGGGCGGCGTGTTGGCCATGTCGCGTGAGCTCGGGGTTCAGTACGCCCGGCAGGGCATCCGGGTCAACGCGCTGTGCCCCGGGCCGGTGAACACCCCGCTGCTGCAGGAGCTGTTCGCGGCCGACCCGGAGCGCGCCGCACGCCGGTTGGTGCACGTACCGGTGGGCCGGTTCGCCGAGCCGGAGGAGATCGCGGCCGCGGTGGCATTCCTGGCCAGCGACGACGCATCGTTCATCACCGGCTCGACCTTCCTGGTGGACGGCGGGATCAGCTCGGCGTACGTCACGCCGCTGTAAGCGGTCTGGCTAGGTGCCCGCTAGTGTCCGTCGTCATCCTCATCGCCGGAACCGTTGCCGCCCAACAGCTTGTCGGGGTGGTGGTAGTGGTTGGTGCGGGGTTGACCGTGGTCTAAGTGTGGCGGCGGCAGGGTCTGGGTGGTCCCGTCGTGGCGCTTGCGCGTTTTCCATCCGCCTGAGGTAATCAGCTGGTGGTGGGGGCCGCAGCGCAGAGTCAGGTCGGTGATGTCGGTGCGCCTGGTTTTGGCGTAGTCGTGGTCGTGATGGACTTCGCAGTGGTAGCCGGATATGGGGCAGCCCGGGTGGGAGCAGCCGCGTTCTTTGGCGTAGAGCACGATGCGTTGCCCCGGCGAAGCCAGCCGTTTGGTGTGGAATAGCGCCAGCTCTTTGGCGCCGTGGTAGATCCGCAGGTAGTGGTGGGCGTGGCTGGCCATGGCGATCACGTCACGAATGGGGAGCCAGGTGCCGCCGCCGGTGTGAGCTTTCCCGGTGCCGGCTTCCAGGTCGGCCAGGGTGGTGGAGACGATGATGGTGGCCGGTAGCCCGTTGTGCTGCCCCAGATCTCCGGAGGCCAGCAAGGCGCGCCCCATGGCGGTCAGGGCGTCGTGGTTGCGTTGCGGCGCACTGCGGGTGTCGGTGTCGATCGCGGTTTGTGAGGGGGTGCCGGCGGTGCAGGGGATCTCGTCGTTGGGGTTGCACATGCCGGGGGCGGCCCAGCGGGCCAGCACCGCGTCGAGGGTGGCGCGTGCTTGCGGATCGAGGTAGCCCTTGATGGGTGTCATGCCGTCGCGGTCTTGGGGGCCGAGCACCACACCGCGGCGTTTGGCGCGCTGGTCGTCGGTGTAGTTGCCGTCGGGGTGCAGGTGGTCGGCCAGGCGTTGGGCGAGTTTGGCCAGTTCGTCGGGACGGCACTCGGTACCCAATGCGGTGAGGTGCTGTTCGGCCTGGGTCACGGTGCCCGCGTCGACCTCGGCGGGCAGGTAGGTGAAGAACGCGCGTATCACCGCGATGTGGGCGGCACCGATCTGCCCTGCACGTTGGGCGGTGGCCGCGCTGGGTAATACCGGTTCCAGGGTTTCACCGGTCATGGACCGGCGCGGTCCCAGTTCGGCGGCCTCGGTGATACGCCGCCCGGCCTCCCCACGGGTGATGTGGAGTTCGTCGGCCAGCACCCAGCGGGGTTTGCCGCCGATCTCGGTGGGGTCGGTGGCGGCGAGTTGGTTGACCAGCGGATGTTCCACTGCAGGAAGCCGCCGCCGCAGCCGCTCGCAGCGCCGCAGCAGTGCCAGGCATTCCCGCGGGGTCAGCGCCTCGAAGTCCAGATCCAGCGCTCGATCCAGATCCGCCGACAGTGCGTCGAAGACTTCGACGACCTCTTCCCGGCTATTCGAACGCATGTGCTAATCATAGCTTCGGTATCCGACAAGTCGAAGAACCTATCCACAGCCAAAACTGCTGTGGCACAAGTGAATGCAGTGGCGCCAGACTCCTGGGTCAGTCGACTCTGGTGGCGGCTACCGACCACATCGGCAGGTGGACCCGATCGTTCTGTAGTTGCGGCCGCAACCTCGCCAGCTGATCCGGCAGGGATTTCATCTGCGGTGCGACGCCGTCGGTGGAGTCCATCTGCGAAAGAAACTCCAACGCCCGTGGACCGAAGGTGCCGACGTAGGTTGAGGTGCCCACGTAGTCCGTGCGCCAGCCGTTGGCATTGAGCAGCCGGTTGAAGGAGTCCGCCGGAAGGCCGTAGAACTGTAGGCCGTTGAGATTGTGCCGCCCGAGCTCGAACATGAACAGCCGCGCACCCGGCGCGGTCGCGAGGTGCAGCGCTTGAAGGTAGCGCGCCTGCAGTAGCTCGTCATGGGCGAATACGTGATAGAAGGCGCTGTCGACGACGGTGTTGAACCGGCCCTCGAATTCGGCCAGGTGTGTCGCGTCGGCGACCCGGAAGTCCACGGTCACTCCCGCCCGCTGCGCGTTACGTCGGGCGTGCTCGATCGCCGCCGGAGAGGCGTCGATTCCGGTGGCCGAATATCCCTGCGAGGCAAAGTAGATCGCGTGGTGACCGGGGCCGGTGCCCGGATCCAGTACCTCTCCGTGCAGCGCGCCATGGGCGGCGAGTTCTTGCACCACCGGCTGCGGGCCGCCGATATCCCACGGAACCATCCCGGCGATCGTCTGCTCGCCGCGGTACATCGCGTCAAAGGTCGGGTCGGCCTGCATGGGATCTTCCTCTCTATCACTGACCAAGAAGGGTGCCTCTCCTTTGTATACTTGGTCAGTGACCAAGAATCAAGGTGTCGTGCGGGCACGAGCCGGCCTTGGCGTCGAGGATGTGGTGCGGGCCGCGTTCGAGGTCCTCGACCGTCAAGGCATCGCGAAACTCTCAACGCGCGCCATAGCAACGGAACTCAGCGTCAGCATGAACACCGTGATGTGGCACATCGGCACCAAGGCCCGACTGCTCGAGCTGATGGCGGATGCCCTTGTGGCTGAGGTGGAGACGGACCCGTTGCACGGCGACTGGCGTCAGCGGGCGGCCCAGTTGCTAGGCGGGTTGCGTCAGGCGATGCTGCGCTACCGTGACGGTGCGCTGGTCGTCGCCGGAACCTTCCCGGTCCTGCCGTCGACCCTGGCCTTTGGCGACCAGCTGATCGCCGTTTTGTTGAGTGGCGGAGCGGCTTCCAAGCCGGCGGCATGGACCGCGTGGAACCTTTTCTACTTCACCCTGGGGCTGGTCCAGGAGGAGCAGCGGGCCCCCGATACGTTGCCGGACGCTCTGCGGGATGTCGTGGACGAGACCGAGTTTCCCAGTCTGCATGCGGTACTGGACGATTTCCTGTCGGCAGACTACGACGCCCGGTTCAGATTCGGCATTGATCAGATCCTGGGGGCCCTCGGCTAGGGCGTCAGAACCAGTCCGGGCGCATCTCGAGCGTCGTGCGGTCCAGGCTTTCCAACAGGTCGAGCTGCGGCCCGGTCTTGGGCAGCTCGTAGCGGAAGAAGTAGCGGGCCGCCTGGCGTTTGCCGTCAAAGAAGTCCCCGGTGCGTCCCTCGGCGGCCAACAACTGCTCCAGCCAGATCCAGGCGATCACCACATGGCCGAAGGCCTCCAGGTAGACCGCGCTGTTGGCCAGTGCGGCATCGATGTCACCGGCGGCGAACATGCCCGCGGTGACCGCCACCAGCCGCTGGACCACCGTGTCGAGTCGGGCTGCCATATCGGCCAATTCGCCACCGGCGCGATGGGCGGCCGCGGTGGTCTGGGTCATCGCGCCGTGCAGGGCGGCCAAGCTGGCGCCGTCGCGCTGCACCACCTTGCGGCCCAGCAGATCCAGGCTCTGGATGCCATGGGTGCCCTCGTGGATCGGGTTGAGCCGGTTGTCCCGGTAATGCTGCTCGACGTCGTACTCGCGGGTGTAGCCGTAGCCGCCGTGCACCTGGATCGCCAGGTCATTGGCGGCCAGGCACCACTGTGACGGCCAGCTCTTGGCGATCGGAGTGAGGATGTCCAGCAGCGCGGTGGCGTGCTCGCACTCCTCGTCGGATTCGGCGGTGTTTTGGAGGTCGACGAGCCGCGCGCAGTACAGCGCCAACGCGAGTGCCCCCTCGACATAGGATTTCTGTGCCAGCAGCATCCGCTTGACGTCCGCGTGCTCGATGATCGCAACTTGCGGCGCGGCAGGGTCTTTCGTCGTCGCGGGCCGGCCCTGCGGACGGCTGCGGGCGTACTCCAGCGACTTCAGGTAGCCGGTGTAGCCGAGCGCGATCGCGCCCATGCCCACGCCCAGACGTGCCTCGTTCATCATGTGGAACATGTAGTTCAAGCCGCGGTGCTCGTCGCCGAGGAGATAGCCGACCGCTCCCGGCTCGCCGCCGGGCTGGTGGCCACCCTCCCCGAAGTTGAGCACGGTGTTGGTGATTCCGCGATAACCCATCTTGTGGTTGAGCCCGGCCAGCACGACGTCGTTGCGCTCACCCAGCGTGCCGTCGGGATTCACCAGATACTTCGGCACGATGAACAGCGAAATCCCTTTGGTGCCAGCCGGACCACCGGGGATCTTGGCCAGCACCAGATGGACGATGTTGTCGGTCAGGTCGTGTTCGCCCCCCGAGATCCACATCTTCGACCCGAACAGCCGGTAGGTGCCATCGGCGCGCGGCTCGGCGCGGGTGGTGATGTCGGCCAGCGATGAACCGGCCTGGGTCTCCGACAGGCACATCGTCCCGAAGAAGCGGCCGGCGAGCATGGGTTTGACGAAGGCGGCGATCTGTTCTTCGCTGCCGAACTTGGCGAGCAGGTTCGCATTGGCCATGGTCAGCATCGGGTAGCCGGCGGTGCTGACATTGGCGGCGAACAGCCAGGCGAAGCCGGCCTGGGCCACCGTTGCCGGCAATTGCGCACCACCGAGTGAGTAGTCCATCGCCATGCCGATCAGCTCGGCGTCGGCGCACGCCGCCAACGCCTCCTTGACCTCGCCGATGATGGTGACTGTCGTCCCGTCGAAGGTGGGCTCGTGTGCGTCGCTCTTCTTGTTGTGTGGGGCGAAATAACGAGTCGCCAGCTGCTCGCACAGATCGAGGGTGTCGGAGAAGGTCTCCCGGGAGTGCTCGGAGAATCGGTCCCGTCCGGTCAGTTCGTCGACGCGCAGCCAATCGAACAGCAGGAAATCAAGGTCTTGGCGGGACAGCAGGGTGGACTTCATCTGGCGAACCTTTCACTGGAGCCCAAGCAGTGCGTTCTCAACAACCTCGGGCAGCGCCGGGTGGATCCAGTATTGACCGCGAGCCATCTCTGGCGCCGTGAGACCGAAGCTCATCGCCTGGATCAGCGGCTGGATGATCGACGACGCCTGGTAGCCCATGATGTGCGCGCCCAGCAGCCGTCCGGTGCCGCGCTCGGCGATCAGCTTGGCGAATCCGGTGCTGTCCTCCATAGCCCAGCCGTACGCGACGTCACCGTAGTCCTGGATCTTCACCGAGATATCGAGACCCTTTGCCAGTGCCTGTGTTTCGGTCAATCCGACCGCAGCGATCTGCGGATCGGTGAACACCGCTGCCGGCACGTAGCGATGGTCGGTCATCCGCATCGAGTCCACGTCGTCCCAGTCGCACAGCAGGTTGTGTTGCACCACCCTGGCCTCGTGGTTGGCGACGTGCTTGAGCTCGTAGGGCGAGGACACGTCACCGAGCGCGAAAACTCCCCGCGCCGAGGTCCGTTGGTACTTGTCGACGGTCACCCGACCGCCGGCGACGGCGACACCGGCCTGCTCGGCGTCCAGCAGGTCGCCGTTGGGCACGCGCCCGGTGGCCACCAGCATCGCGTCGGCTCGCAGGACCGAGCCGTCGTCGAGGTCCAGGACGACACCGCTCCCGTCGTTTCGGGCCGCAACCACGTTGCGGTGCGTACGCAGCTCCCACTTGGCCGCGGCGATCCGGGTGAACCGTTCCGCTACGGTCTCGTCGCAGTGCCGCAGCAATGTCGAGCCGCGGATCACCACCGTGACCCGGACACCCAAGGCGGAGAACACGTGGGCGAACTCGGCGGCGATGAAGCCCCCGCCCACGATCACCAGATGCTCGGGCAGCTCGGCGATCCGCATGATGTCGTCGCTGGTGTAGTGGCGCGCCCCGCTGTCGGCGATGGCGGGCGGGATCGCCGAGCGCGACCCCGCCGCGATCACCACCTGCTCGGCGCTGAACTGCTCGCCACCGGCGGTGAGCAACAAGTAGCGGCCGTCGGAGCCGACCGGGCCGAACCGGGTGTGCTCGCCGTAGACGTCGATGTTCGGCAGGCTGCGGCGGTACTGCTCGCCACCCGCGGCGATCGGGTCGATCCGCCCGAACACCCGCGAGACGATGTCGTCCCAGCGCACCCCGTCGATGCGGGCGTCCACCCCGTAGCGCGAGGCCTCGCTCACCGTCTTGGCCACCTCGGCGGCGTAGACGAACATCTTGGTGGGGATGCAGCCCACGTTCAGGCAGGTGCCGCCGAACGTGCCCTGCTCGCAGATCGCCACCCGCTTGTCCGCGTAGCGTTCGTCGAGAATGCTGTTACCCGAACCGGTTCCGATGATCGCCAGGTCGTAGCTCTCCATTGCGTCAGACTAAACGGTGCGCGGGCTAATCTATGGGCGTGTCCCCATCGGTTCAGACCGAGATGACCGACGTAGCGCTGATCGGCGCGGGCATCATGAGCGCCACCTTGGGGGCGATGCTGCGCCGGCTGGAACCGCATGCCGCGATCACCATCGTCGAGCGGTTGGATTCCGCCGCCGGCGAGAGCAGCGATCCCTGGAACAACGCCGGAACCGGCCACGCCGGATTGTGCGAGCTCTTCTACACACCGCAGCAGCCCGACGGCTCGATCGACATCGCCAAGGCGGTACGCGTCAACGAGCAGTTCCAGGTGACCCGCCAGTTCTGGGCGTATGCCGTGGAGAACGGACTGCTGGAGGATCCACGCGACTTCGTGCATCCGGTCCCGCACGTCAGCTTCGTGCACGGCGCCGGCGGCGTGGACTACCTGCGGCGGCGTCATCGTGCGCTGGCCGACAACCCGTTGTTCGGCGGGACCGAATTGATCACCGACTTCGGCGAGTTCGCCACGCGCTTGCCCGCGATGGCCGCCGGGAGGAATCCGGACGTACCGGTGGCCCTGGATTGGGCGCCGCACGGCACCGACGTCGACTTCGGTGCGCTGACTGACCAACTGATCGGTTACGGGGTACGACACGGCACCGCGGTGCTCTTCGGCCACGAGGTACGGGCGCTGGGCCGGGAGTCCGACGGCAGCTGGACGCTGCGGCTGGTCAACCGGCGAACCGGCGAAATCCGAAGGCTCAACGCCAAATTCGTATTCCTTGGCGCCGGGGGAGCGACCCTGGGCCTGCTGCAGCGCTCGGGAATCCCCGAAGTGCGGGGCTTCGGCGGCTTCCCGATCGGCGGGGTGTTCCTGCGCTGCGGGCACGCCGAGCTCACCGCCGCACACCGGGCCAAGGTGTACGGCGCCCCGGCACCAGGCGCGCCGTCGACGACCGCCCCGCACCTGGACGCCCGAATGGTCAACGGTGCGTCGTGGCTGCTGTTCGGACCGTTTGCCGGCTGGTCGCCCAAGTTCCTCAAACACGGTCGGGCCACGGACCTGCCGAGATCGGTGCGCTTCGACAACGCGCGGTCGCTGCTGGGCGCCGGGATCCGGGAGCGTCAGTTGGTCGGGTACCTGCTCGGCCAACTGCGACGAACCCACGGCACCCGTGTCGCGGCATTGCGGGAGTTCCTTCCCGATGCGGATCACGCGGAGTGGCATGAGATCCGGGCCGGCCAGCGGGTGCAGGTGATCCGCGCCGGGCAGCTCGATTTCGACACCACGATCGTCAGTGCCGGCGACGGCAGCATCGCGGGCCTGCTCGGTGCCTCGCCCGGTGCCTCGACCGCGGTACCGGCCATGCTGGAAGTGCTGGCGCGCTGTTTCGCCGGGAAGTTCGCCGACTGGCTGCCGACGCTCAAAGAGATGGTGCCCTCGCTGGGTACGCGCCTGTCCGACGAGCCCGTGTTGTTCGAGCAGGTGTGGGAGTGGGGCAGCCGACAGCTTCAGCTGAGCTGATAGCCACGGGATTGATGGTGGCGACCCGTTGCGCCCGGCTTCGCCGCGCTGACGGTCGCCGCGGGATTGATGGTGGCGACCCGTTGCGCCCGGCTTCGCCGCGCTGACGGTCGCCACTAGAGTTATCGGGTGACCGAGAACCCCTACCTGGCCGGTTTACGGCTGGCCGGCCGCAAGGTTGTTGTTGTAGGCGCGGGAAGTGTCGCGCAGCGACGACTTCCACTGTTGGTGGACAGCGGGGCGCAGGTGCTGGTGATCGCGCCCAGCGCCACCCCGGCGGTCGAAGCGCTGGGCGAGCGCAAGCCCGGAATCACACTGGTATCGCGTACCTACCGCGACGGGGACCTGGCCGATGCCTGGTATGCGATTGCGGCCACCAACGACCCGGAGATCAACGCCGCCATCGTGGCCGAGGCCGATCGCCGTCAGATCTTCTGTGTGCGCGCCGACTTGGCCGTCGAGGGATCTGCGGTCACCCCGGCGACCTTCGGCTACTCCGGACTGTCGGTGGGTGTGCTGGCCGGTGGCGAGCACAACCGGTCGGCGGCGATCCGCTCCGCCATCCGGGAGGCGTTGCAGGACGGCACGATCACCGTGGACGCAGCGGCGACCCCCGACGTAGTGCGCGGCGGTGTGGCGCTGGTGGGCGGCGGACCCGGTGATCCGGAACTGATCACGGTGCGCGGCCGCCGCATGCTCTCGCACGCCGACGTCGTGGTGGCCGATCGGCTCGCCCCGCCCGAGCTGCTCGCCGAACTGCCCCCGACCGTCGAAGTCATCGACGCCGCCAAGATCCCCTATGGGCGGGCGATGGCGCAGGACGCCATCAACGCGCTGATGATCGATCGTGCCAAGGCCGGCAAGTTCGTGGTGCGCCTCAAGGGTGGGGATCCATTCGTGTTCGCCCGCGGCTACGAAGAGGTCCTGGCCTGCGCCGACGCCGGGATTCCGGTGACGGTTGTGCCGGGTGTGACCAGTGCCATAGCGGTGCCGGCGCTGGCCGGGGTTCCGGTCACCCACCGGGCCGTGAACCACGAGTTCGTGGTGGTCAGTGGGCACGTCGCGCCCGACGATCCCGAATCGTTAGTGAATTGGGACGCCTTGGCGGCAATGCGCGGAACCATCGTGCTGCTGATGGCCATCGAACGCATCGAACAATTCAGCGCGGTCCTGCAAAAGGGCGGGCGACCTGCGGATACGCCGGTTCTAGTGGTGCAACACGGCACCACGCCGGCCCAGCACACGCTGCGAGCAACCCTGGCCGACGCGCCCGAGAAGATCCGCGCGGAGGGCATCCGACCTCCCGCGATCGTCATTATCGGGGCCGTCGCCGGTTTTGGGGTTTAAACAGCTCTTAATATTACTGTAGGGTAGCCGGTTATGACTGCACTCGATGATGCAGGCCGGGCGACTGCGCAGCGGTCCGACGGCGCTGCCGGGTCGGTTCCCCCGGGGCGTACCGGTTCCGATCTCATGAGCTTGACCAGCAAGTATGTGTCGTCCTGGTTGCCTTCTCGCCGCTTCATCTATGCGGTGATCGCCATCGGTGGCATGCAACTGCTCGCCACCATGGACAGCACTGTCGCCATCGTCGCGCTTCCTAAGATCCAGGACGACCTGGGACTGTCCGACGCGGGCCGCGGCTGGGTGATCAGCGCTTACGTGCTGACCTTCGGCGGCCTGATGCTGCTGGGCGGCCGGCTCGGCGACACCATCGGCCGCAAGCGCACCTTCATCAGCGGGGTCGCGTTGTTCACCATCGCGTCGGTGCTGTGCGCGGTGGCCTGGGATGCGCCCACGTTGGTGATCGCGCGACTGCTCCAGGGCGTCGGCTCAGCGATCGCCTCACCGACCGCGCTGGCGCTGATCGCCACCACCTTCCCGAAGGGGCCGGCCCGCAACGCCGCCACCGCGATATTCGGAGCGATGACCGCTGTCGGGTCGGTGATGGGCCTGGTGGTCGGTGGCGCGTTGACCGAGGTGTCGTGGCGGCTGGCGTTCGGGATCAACGTGCCGATCGGCCTGCTGATGATCTACCTGGCCCGCACCGCGCTGACCGAGACCAACCGGGAACGGATGAAGCTCGACGCTGCCGGCGCGCTGCTGGCGACCCTGGGCTGCACGGCCGCGGTGTTCGCGTTCACGATCGGCCCGGAGAAGGGCTGGATCTCGGTCTTCACCATCGGCTCGGGCGTCGTCGCGGTGTTAGCGCTCTTGGCTTTCGCCGTGGTGGAGCGCACCGCAGAGAACCCGGTGGTGCCGTTCAGCCTCTTCAAGGACCGCAATCGGCTGATGACCTTCGCGGCGATCTTCCTGGCCGGCGGGGTGCTGTTCACCTTGACCGTGACCATCGGCCTGTATGTGCAGGATCTGATGGGCTACTCGGCCTTGCGCGCCGGAGTGGGATTCATCCCGTTCGTCATCGGGCTGGGCGTCGGACTGGGTCTGTCCTCCCAGCTGGTGCGGCGGTTCCCGCCCCGGGTGCTGGTGATCGCCGGTGGCGTCGTGTTGCTGGGCGCGATGATCTACGGCTCGACGATCAACCGGAACCTGCCGTACTTCCCGAACTTCGTGACGTTGATCGTGCTCGGTGGGCTCGGGATCGGCGTGATCGTGGTGCCGCTGACCCTCTCGGCGATCGCCGGCGTGGGCTTCGACCAGATCGGTCCCACCTCGGCGATCGCACTGATGCTGCAGAACCTGGGCGGGCCGATCGTGCTGGCGGTCATCCAGGCCGTCATCACCTCGCGCACCCTCTACCTGGGCGGCACCAACATGCCGGTCAAGACGATGAATCCCGCGCAGATCGCCGCGTTGGACGCCGGCTACACCTACGGCTTGCTGTGGATTGCCGCGGTGGCGATCCTGGTCGGCGGGATCTCCCTGCTGATCGGTTACACCGCCAAACAGGTTGCGCACGCCCAGGACGTGCAGGACGCCTTCGGCAACCTGTAACTTCGCCCGGACGCGCGCCGGCGCTCCCCGCTGGGTTGACGGCGGTGACCCGCTTCGCCCGGCTCCGCCGCGCAAGCGATCCCCGCTGGGTTGACGGCGGTGACCCGCTTCGCCCGGCTCCGCCGCGCAAGCGATCCCCGCTAAGCTGACCTGCTATGGCCGCGCCGGGGGAATCCCAGTCGGCCGGCCGGTCGTTGTCGTCCAACGTGCTCGGTGTCGCCATCGTGGCGATCACCGGCATGCAGCTGATGTCGACGCTGGACGGCACCATCGTCGTGGTGGCATTGCCGCGCATGCAGGCCGACCTCGATCTGTCCGATGCCGCCAAGAGCTGGGTCATCACCGCCTACGTACTGACCTTCGGCGGCCTGTTGCTGCTCGGCGGCCGGGTGGGCGACGCCATCGGACAGAAGCGGGCGTTCATCTCCGGGGTCGGGTTGTTCACCCTCGCCTCGCTGGTCTGTGGGGTGGCCACCGACTCCGCCACCCTGATCGCCGCCCGGGCAGTCCAGGGCATGGGGGCCGCGGTTGCCGCACCGACCGGCCTGGCGCTGATCGCGACGACCTACGCGGCCGGGCAGGCCCGGAACCGGGCCATGGCGGTGTCGGCCGCCATGCAGGGCATCGGCTCGGTCATGGGCCTGGTGCTCGGTGGCGCCCTCACCGTCATCTCGTGGCGGCTGGCGTTCTTGATCAACATCCCGATCGGAATCGTCATCGTGGCCATCGCGGTGCGGCGGTTGACCGAGACCAACACCGAACGGCTCCGGCTCGACCTCACCGGGGCGCTGCTGGCCACCGGCGGGTGTACCGCGGCGGTGCTGGTATTCACCCAGGGCCCGCCCCAGGGCTGGGCGAGCCCGTGGGTGATCGGCGCCGGCGTCGCCGCGGCACTCTTCCTACTGGCCTTCCTGTTCGTCGAGCGCAACGCCGCCAACCCACTGGTGCCGCCGGCGGTGTTCGACAACCCCAGCCGGGTCGCCACCTTCGTGGCGTACTTCATGGCCGGCGGCGTGATGCTCACGGTGAGCGTGATGATCGGTCTACTGGTTCAAGACGTGCTGGGCTACTCGGCCCTGCGCGCCGGTATCTGCTTCATCCCGTTCGCGCTGGCGATGGGTCTCGGCAACCTGCTGACCAGTTGGGCGGCCGCGCTGATCGCGCCACGCTGGCTCATCATCGGGGCCGGCAGCCTGGTCTGGGGCGCCATGCTGTTCGGGTCGACGCTGGACCGCGGCGTGCCGTACATCCCCGACCTGGTGATGCTGTTCGTGGTCGGCGGCTTCGGTATCGGCGTGATCTCGGTGGTGCTGCCGCTGTGCGCGGTGGCCGAGGTCGGCCCACGCGAGATCGGCCCGGTGTCGGCGGTCACCTTGATGGTGTACAACCTGGGCGGCCCGGTGGTGCTGGTGATCATCCAGGCCGTGCAGACCTCTCGAACGCTGTACCTGGGCGGCACCACCGGCCCGGTGAAGAACATGACCGACAGCGAACTGGATGCGCTCGGCCATGGCTACACCTATTCGCTGCTGTGGGTGGCCGCGATCGCCGTGCTGGTGGGTGCGGCGGCACTGTTCATCAGGTTCTCGGCCGAACAGATCGCCCGCGCCCAACACACTCTGGAGGCTGTGGAGGCGGGGGAGCTGTAGGGGCGCCGGGCAAGTCCGCGTCTGCTCGCGGCTGAAGATAGGCTCTCGGCCTGTGATCACCCGGATGTCCGAACTGTTCCTGCGCACCCTGCGCGACGACCCCGCCGATGCCGAAGTTCCCAGCCACAAGCTGCTGATCCGGGCCGGCTACGTCCGGCCTATCGCACCCGGTCTGTACAGCTGGCTGCCGCTTGGCCTGCGGGTGCTGCGCAACATCGAGCGAGTGGTGCGCGAGGAGATGAACGCCATCGGCGGCCAGGAAATCCTGTTCCCGGCGCTGCTGCCGCGCGCACCGTACGAGACCACCAACCGCTGGACGGAATACGGCGATGGCTTGTTCCGGCTCAAGGACCGTCGCGACAACGACTACTTGCTGGGCCCCACCCACGAGGAACTGTTCACCCTGACCGTCAAGGGGGAGTACAGCTCCTACAAGGACTTCCCGGTGGTGCTGTATCAGATCCAGACCAAGTACCGGGACGAGGCGCGACCGCGAGCCGGCATCCTGCGCGGCCGCGAATTCGTGATGAAGGACTCCTATTCCTTCGACGTCGGCGACGCCGGCCTGGCCGCCGCCTACGACGCGCACCGGGCGGCCTATCAGAAGATCTTCGACCGGCTCGGTGTGCGTTATGTGATCGTCTCGGCGGTTTCCGGCGCCATGGGCGGATCGGCCTCCGAGGAATTCCTCGCCGAGAGTGCGGTCGGTGAAGACACCTTCGTGCGCTGCCAGGAGTCCGGCTACGCCGCCAACGTCGAAGCGGTGACCACCGCCCGCCCCGAGCCGCGACCGATCGATGGCTTGGCCGAGCCGCAGATTCACGACACCGGCGATACCCCGACGATCGCCACCCTGGTGGATTGGGCCAACTCTGCTGATCTGGGCCTCGGTCGCCTCGTCACCGCCGCCGACACCCTCAAGAACGTCCTGCTCAAGGTCCGCCAGCCCGATGGCGAGTGGGAGCTACTGGGCATCGGGGTCCCGGGCGACCGCGAGATCGATGAGAAGCGGCTCGGGGCGGCCCTCGAACCCGCCGAGTACGCGCTGCTCGGCGACGGTGATTTCGCCAAGCACCCGTTCCTGGTGAAGGGCTACATCGGTCCGAAAGCACTGCAGGACAACGGGGTCCGCTACCTGGTTGACCCTCGTGTGGTGGACGGCACCAGCTGGATCACCGGTGCCGATGCGCCCGGCAAGCATGTCGTGGGACTGGTCGCCGGGCGTGATTTCCACGCCGACGGCACCATCGAGGCGGCCGAGGTCCGCGACGGCGACCCGTCACCGGACGGGGCCGGCCCGCTGGTCAGCGCCCGGGGCATCGAGATCGCCCACATCTTCCAGCTCGGCCGCAAATACACCGACGCTTTTGCTGTCGACGTCCTCGGCGAGGATGGCCGGCCGGTGCGGCTCACCATGGGTTCCTACGGTGTCGGCGTCTCGCGGTTGGTGGCTGTCATCGCCGAACAGCAGCATGACGAGCTGGGTCTGCGCTGGCCGTCGCAGGTCGCACCGTTCGACGTGCATGTGGTGATCGCCAACAAGGACGACGCCGCCCGCACCGGCGCGACCGAGCTGGTCGCTGAACTGGACCGGCTTGGTCTGGAGGTGCTCTTTGACGACCGGCAGGCCTCGCCGGGGGTGAAGTTCAAGGACGCCGAGTTGCTCGGGGTGCCGTGGATCGTCGTACTGGGGCGCGGCTGGGCCGACGGCGTTGTCGAGCTGCGGGATCGTTTCTCGGGGCAGACCCGCGAACTGGCCGTCGGTGCGGAATTGGCCGGGCAGATCATGGCCGCGGTCCGCGCTGAGGGCAGTTAACCCGGGGCCTGGGTGCACATGGTGCTGCGCGCCGCGCGCACCACGACGGCGGCCTGTTCGGGGCTGGCCCCGTACTGTGCGGCGACCTGGTCGGTCACCGAGCCGGCGGACTGGCCGGTGTAGAGCTGCCGGCAGACCTGCTTTCCGGCCAGCAGGAGCTGGTCGTCGTCGCCGGGAAAGTTGCCGCGGGTTGCGTCGAGGTATCTGATGTCCTCGGAGGTGTAGGGGATCGGCCAGGCGGCGGCCGGTCCGGCACCCAACAGCACCCCTGCTCCTACTACGGTCGCGATCAGGGCACCACGCTTGTGCACCGACATCATCCCTGCTCCCTTCGCCCGGTCGAGGTCAGTCTCGCTCAGTCCTGGCCACCTGGAAAGGCCTGGGTGATCGGCCAACTCCCCAGCGCGCGGTTCCAGTGCGCGGCGAGCACGGCGCTCTGACCGAGCGCGGTCGCCGCGAATTCCCGATCGGTGGCCTCGCTGGCCTGTTCGACGACCGCACGCCAGGCCGCCGCGGTGTCGCTTTCCATCCGGACCGCCAGCCGCAGTGCATCGTTGGACGTGGTCACCGGCATGGGCAACTGATAGCCGGCAGCGGCAGGCGGCACGGCAACCGAGCGGCTGGTCAGTATCGCGATGGTGTGATCCCGGCGTTCGCGGTGCTGTCGAATGGTTGTGACCACCAGATCGTTGAATTCCGGTAGCGAGTACGCCGATACCAGCCCGTAGCCATAGACGACGCCGTGTTCGGTGGCCAGCGCATCGATCAGGGCCGCTTCGGGGCCGGAGCTCGGGCTGGGTTGCGGAGATGTCATGTCTGCGCCACCAAGGCAACTGCGTAGGAGGCCGTGCATGCCGCGGCGATGGAGGCCAGCAGCCCGGCGCGGTAACCGGACGAGGAGACCGCCAGTTTCCCGGCGCTGTCGGCGGCCTCCCGCAGCGCGCTGATCACCTGCGAGGCCGGCGGAGCGGGCGCATCCGGCGCGGCGCCGGGCGTGGTGGTCTCGGTCTCGTCCACCGGCGCCTTTCTGGAGGCGCGGGCGATCTCGGCGGCCAGTGCCCGGGCGTGCTCGGTTCGCTCCTGCGACACCTGATCCAGCGCCGCGGCCAGCGCCTTGGAGTCCGGGTCGGTCAGTGCTGCGGCGGCCGCCGCAGCCAGCTCACTGTCGCGCAGCGCCAACTGCCGTTGCGCTTCCAGGTCGTCCACGACGGGCGCCGTCGGAGCCGAGCCGCAGGCCGGCGCCGCAAGGGCCAGCAGGGCGAGCATCCCGGCGCCGGTGAGCACGCGCCGTCGGTCGATGGCGGACAGGGGGCCGGGCACCCTGACATCCTGCCATTGCCACGGCGCCGTAAGGACGCGACGTGGCCGCGAACGGGTCGCGGTACGCTGACGGGCGCTTTTGCCGGTTTGCTGTGGCTGTGTTTCCCACGGCGTATCGTTGATGACTGGTTCCCGGCCGCGCCTGGCGCGTGGGAACGCGCCGAGAAGGACAACTCAAGATGAGGAGCTCGCCGTGGCCACCGGGCTACCTTCCCAGACACAGGTGATCGAGCTGCTCGATGCTGAGTTCACCCGCGCCGGATACGAGATCGAAGACGTTGTCGTCGACGATCGGGACCCGCTCCCGCGAATCACCGTGGTCGCCGACGGCGACACCCCGCTTGATCTGGACACCGCCGCCGCGTTGGCGCGCTCGGCGTCGGACTTGCTCGACACCCTGGAATTCGACGGCCAATACGTACTTGAGGTCAGCTCGCCCGGGGTGGGGCGGCCGCTGACCACCGCGAAGCATTTTCGGCGCGCGCACGGTCGCAAAGTGGAGCTGACGCTGTCCGACGGGTCGGGTCTGACCGGTCGGGTGGGCGTCGTCGATGACGACGTCCTGACGCTGGTGGTACGCGCCGGGCGCGACTGGAACCGTCGCCGCCTGCCGCTGAGCGAGATCAGCCGAGCGGTGGTGCAAGTCGAATTCGCACCGCCGAGTGAACGTGAGTTGGAGTTGGCGGGCCGGCAGGCCCCGGAGGCGGGAACGGAGGCCGGAGCATGAACATCGACATGGCCGCGCTGCATGCGATCGAGGCAGACAAGGGCATCTCGGTTGACGTGGTCGTGGACACGATCAAATCGGCGTTGCTCACCGCATACCGCCACACCGAAGGCCATCAGGCCGACGCGGTGATCGACGTCGACCGCAAGACCGGCGTGGTGCGGGTGCTGGCCCGCGAGACGGACGCCGACGGCAACGTGATCAGCGAATACGACGACACGCCCGAGGGTTTCGGCCGTATCGCGGCGACCACGGCCCGCCAGGTGATCCTGCAGCGGCTGCGTGACGCCGAGAACGAGAAGGCCTACGGCGAATTCTCGGCGCGGGAGGGCGACATCGTCGCCGGCGTCGTGCAGCGCGACGCCCGGGAGAATGCCCGCGGTGTCATCGTGGTGCGGCTGGGCACCGAGGCCAAGGGCTTTGATGGCGTCATCCGCCCCGCGGAGCAGGCGCCCGGCGAGGCCTACGACCACGGCGACCGGCTGCGCTGCTACGTGATCGGCGTGACCCGGGGCCTGCGCGAACCGCGTATCGAGCTGTCGCGTACCCACCCGAACCTGGTGCGCAAGCTGTTCGCTTTGGAGGTCCCCGAGATCGCCGACGGGTCGGTGGAGATCGTCGCGGTCGCCCGGGAGGCCGGCCACCGATCCAAGATCGCGGTCGCCTCGCAGGTTCCCGGGCTCAATGCCAAGGGCGCCTGCATTGGCCCGATGGGCCAGCGCGTGCGCAACGTGATGAGCGAGCTGGCCGGCGAGAAGATCGACATCATCGACTACGACGAGGACCCGGCGCGCTTCGTCGGCAACGCGCTGTCGCCTGCCAAGGTGATGTCGGTGACGGTGATCGACCAGGCGGCTCGTGCCGCCCGGGTGGTCGTCCCCGACTTCCAGCTTTCCTTGGCCATCGGCAAGGAAGGCCAGAACGCCCGGCTGGCAGCCCGGCTGACCGGTTGGCGCATCGATATCCGCAGTGACACCCCCGAGACCGATACCGATGGCGCTGAGCGTGCGGCAGGTCAGGGCGTGGGCCACGAGCGCTGAGCGGGACGCGACCAGGAGCGCCCGGTAGCGCAGCGCCGGGTTGGTTCGGGTGGTTCGGGTCATCGCCGTTGTATGGGTAGACTGAGCCGTGATCCAGCGCGAGACTTCGCCAGCCGCCTCGCGGACGCACCGTTCCCCAGATGGACCGGTGCGCACGTGTGTCGGATGCCGGAAACGTGCGTTGACCGTCGAATTGCGTCGGGTGGTCGCGGTGTCAACCGAGAACGGCAACGGTGCCGTGATCGTTGACCGCGCGGGCAACCAGCCGGGGCGGGGTGCGTGGTTGCATCCCGCGTCGGAATGCCTGCACGCGGCGATTCGGAGACGGGCATTCGCGCGCGCGCTGCGAATCAGCGGTTCCCCGGATGTATCCGGGGTGGAGGAGTACTTCGAAGGAGTCGAAGATCAGCTCGCCGCCCCGGTCAACAGAACAGGTAGCGAAGAACATGAGCACACCGTGAAGTCCCGATGACCATGCGTCATAGCTAAACCCGAGGCGCGGCCCACCACCGCTGTCGCCTCATAGACAGGAGATGTAGTGGCAAAGGCCCGCGTACACGAGTTGGCCAAGGAACTCGGTGTCACCAGCAAGGAAGTTCTCGCCCGCCTGAGCGAACAGGGCGAATTCGTCAAATCGGCATCCTCAACCGTGGAAGCCCCCGTCGCGCGGCGGCTGCGCGAGTCCTTCGGCGGCGGCAAGCCCGCGCCGAAGGCTGAAGCGCCCGCGGCTCCGGCGCCCGCCAAGGCCGCTCCGGCCCCGGCGGCCACCCCGGGACCGGCGAAGCCGACACCGACGGCTGCCGTTCAGGGCGAGGCCGCCAAGCCTGCTGCCCCCGTCCCGGCCGCAGCCAAGCCGGCGGCCCCGGCAGCTCCAGCGGCACCGGCCGCTCCGGCCGCGCCCGCGGCCGAGACCCCGCCACCGGCCGCCGCAGCACCGTCGCCGGCGGCGCCGCCGGCGCCCGGCCCCCGGCCGGCAGCACCGGGTCCCAAGCCCGGCGCCCGCACCCCGCGCGTCGGCAACAACCCGTTCTCCTCGGCGCAGCCGGTCGAGCGGGCGATTCCGCGTCCGCACCCGCAGGCGGCGCCCCGGCCGGGAGGAGCCCCCCGGCCAGGCATGCCCCGCCCCGGCGGCGGCGCGACGCCGGGCAACATGCCCGGACGCACCAGCAACTTCGGCGCACAGGGTCGCCCGGCACGTCCCGGCGGTCCGCCGCGGCCCGGCGGCGGTGGCCGTCCCGGTGGCCCCGGTGGTCGTCCCGGTGGTCCCGGCGGCGGTCCGGGCGGTAACTACCGCGGTGGCGGTGCCGGTGGTCCCGGCGGCACGGGTGGTCCCGCAGGCGCGGGCGCCGGAGGTTTTCGGGGTCGTCCCGGTGGCGGTGGCGGCGGCGGTCGTCCCGGCCAGCGCGGTGGCGCGGCCGGCGCATTCGGTAGGCCCGGCGGTGCACCCAAGCGGGGACGCAAGTCGAAGCGGGCGAAACGCGCCGAGTACGAGAACATGCAGGCGCCGGTCGTCGGTGGTGTGCGGTTGCCGCACGGCAACGGCGAGACCATCCGGCTTGCCCGCGGCGCATCGCTGAGCGACTTCGCCGACAAGATCAACGCCAACCCGGCTGCCCTGGTGCAGGCGCTGTTCAACCTCGGTGAGATGGTCACGGCCACCCAGTCGGTCGGCGACGAGACGCTGGAGCTGCTGGGCAGCGAGATGAACTTCGTGGTGCAGGTCGTCTCGCCCGAGGACGAGGACCGCGAGCTGCTGGAGTCCTTCGACCTGACCTACGGCGAGGACGAAGGCGGCGAGGAAGACCTGCAGAGCCGCCCGCCGGTGGTGACCGTCATGGGTCACGTCGACCACGGCAAGACCCGACTGCTGGACACCATCCGCAAGGCCAACGTCCGCGAGGGCGAGGCAGGTGGCATCACCCAGCACATCGGTGCCTATCAGGTGGGCGTCGACTTCGACGGCTCCGAGCGGTTGATCACCTTCATCGACACCCCGGGTCACGAGGCGTTCACCGCCATGCGTGCCCGTGGCGCCAAGGCCACCGACATCGCGATCCTGGTGGTGGCCGCCGACGACGGCGTGATGCCCCAGACGGTGGAGGCGATCAACCACGCCCAGGCGGCCGATGTGCCGATCGTGGTGGCGGTCAACAAGATCGACAAGGAAGGTGCCGACCCGGCCAAGATCCGGGGGCAGCTCACCGAGTACGGACTGGTTGCCGAGGACTTCGGCGGCGACACCATGTTCGTCGACATCTCCGCCAAGCAGGGCACCAACATCGCCGCGCTCGAGGAGGCGGTGCTGCTGACCGCCGACGCTGCCCTGGACCTGCGGGCCAACCCCGACATGGAGGCCCAGGGTGTGGCGATCGAGGCCCACTTGGACCGTGGTCGCGGCCCGGTAGCCACCGTGCTGATTCAGCGCGGCACGCTGCGGGTCGGCGACTCGATCGTCGCCGGCGACGCCTACGGCCGAGTCCGTCGGATGGTCGACGAGCACGGCGAGGATGTCGAGGAGGCGACCCCGTCGCGGCCGGTGCAGGTCATCGGCTTCACCTCGGTGCCCGGTGCCGGCGACAACCTGCTGGTGGTCGACGAGGACCGGATCGCTCGCCAGATCGCCGATAAGCGCAACGCCCGCAAGCGCAACGCGCTGGCCGCGCGGTCGCGCAAGCGGATCTCGCTGGAGGACCTGGACTCGGCGCTGAAGGAAACCAGCCAGCTGAACCTGATCCTCAAGGGCGACAACGCCGGTACCGTCGAGGCGCTGGAAGAGGCCCTGATGGGGATCCAGATCGACGACGAGGTGCAGCTGCGGGTCATCGACCGTGGCGTCGGTGGCATCACCGAGACCAACGTCAACCTGGCATCGGCGTCGGACGCGATCATCATCGGGTTCAACGTCCGTGCCGAGGGCAAGGCCACCGAGCTGGCCAACCGCGAGGGTGTGGAGATCCGGTACTACTCGGTCATCTACCAGGCCATCGACGAGATCGAGAGCGCGCTCAAGGGCATGCTCAAGCCGATCTACGAGGAGAAGGAACTGGGGCGTGCCGAGATTCGCGCCATGTTCCGTTCCTCCAAGGTGGGCAACATCGCGGGCTGCCTGGTCACTTCGGGCATCATGCGCCGCAACGCCAAGGCGCGGTTGCTGCGTGACAACGTGGTGATCGCCGAGACCGTCACGATCTCCTCGCTGCGGCGGGAGAAGGACGATGTCACCGAGGTCCGCGACGGCTATGAATGTGGTCTGACGCTGACCTACAACGACATCAAGGAAGGCGACGTCATCCAGGCCTACGAGCTCGTCGAGAAGGCGCGGACGTAGTGGCTGATCCGGCACGGGCACGCCGGCTGGCCAAGCGGATCTCCACGATCGTCGCCTCGGCGATCGAGTACGAGATCAAGGACCCGCGGCTGGCCGGCGTGACGATCACCGACGCGAAGGTGACCGCTGACCTGCACGACGCGACCCTGTACTACACGGTGCTGGGCCGCTCCCTGGACGAGGACCCCGACTACGGCGGCGCCGCTGCCGCGTTGGAGGGCGCCAAGGGCGTGCTGCGGTCCAAGGTCGGCGCAGGCACGGGGGTGCGGTTCACCCCGACCCTGTCGTTCGTGCGGGACACCGTGCCCGACGCTGCCCATCGGATGTCGGAATTGCTGGCCGCAGCCCAAGCCGCCGATGCCGACCTGGCCCGGATACGGGAGGGCAAGCAGCCGGTCGGGGACGCGAACCCGTATCGCGAGGCACCGGGACAACCCGATGCCGACGACAGCGGTGACGGTGAGCAGTCGGGCGACTGACCCGCTGCCCACGAGTCGGCGGGTGGACGCCGCCGAAGCCGTGGAACTGCTGGCGGGCGCGAGCACGCTGGCGGTGATCTGTCATGTGCATCCCGACGCCGACACCATCGGTGCGGGGCTGGCTTTGGCGTCGCTCCTGCGACGGCGCGGCAAGGCCGTCGAAGTCAGTTTCGCTCGGCCGGCGGCACTTCCGCAGTCGCTGCAGTCGTTGCCGGGCGGTGACCTGCTGGTCGCTGCCGACGTGATGCGTTGCGACGTCGATCTGGTGGTGACGGTCGACGTCTCGAGCGCGGATCGGCTGGGGGAGCTGGGTCAGCTGGCTGTCGGACGTGAGCTGCTGGTGATCGACCATCACGCCTCGAACCAATTTTTCGGCACGGCCAATTTCGTTGATGCGTCGGCGGATTCGACGACGATGATGGTGGCGCAGCTGTTCGACGCCTGGGGTGAGCCGATAGACGCCGACGTGGCGCACTGCCTGTATGCGGGGCTGGCCACCGACACCGGGTCGTTCCGGTGGGCCAGTGCTCGCGCGTATCGGCTGGCGGCGCGCCTGGTGGAAGCCGGGGTCGACAATGCGGCGGTCACCCGCACGGTCATGGACACCCATCCGTTCGGCTGGCTGACGATGCTGTCGCGGGTGCTGGCGGGTGCGCAACTGCTGCCGGACGCGGCGGGCGGGCGCGGGCTGGTCTACGCGGTGGTCGACCATGCCGAGTGGACCGCGGCGCGGCCCGAGGAGGTGGAGAGCATCGTCGACATCGTGCGTACCACCGCCCAAGCCGAGGTGGCGGCGGTGTTCAAGGAGACCGAGCCCGGGTGCTGGGCAGTGTCGATGCGTGCCAAGGCGGCGGTGGACCTGAGCGCCGTGGCAGTGGCTTTCGGCGGCGGCGGTCACCGCCTGGCCGCCGGGTACACGGTCACCGGTACGGCACAGGACGTGGTCGCCGCGCTGGTCGCCGGCCTTGGCTGACGAGTCCGGCGCCGGGACAAAGTCCCCCGCAAGCGGGAGGTACCCCCAGATCGCGGCGCTGGCACTGCCGGCGCTGGTGGTGTTGGCCGCCGAACCGCTGTATCTGCTGTTCGATACCGCTGTCGTCGGCCGGCTCGGCGCCGTGGGTCTGGCCGGTCTTGCGATCGGCGGGCTGATCCTGAGTCTGGTCGCCTCGCAGGCCACATTCCTGTCCTACGGAACGACGGCGCGCTCGTCGCGGCATTTCGGTGCCGACGATCGGTCCGCGGCGGTCGCCGAGGGGGTGCAGGCCACCTGGCTCGCCTTGGGGCTGGGGGTGCTGGTCGTGCTTGGGGTGCAGGCGGTGGCGGTGCCGCTGGTCTCGGCCGTGGCCGGGGGTGACAGCATCGCGCGAGCAGCCCTGCCATGGCTGCGGATCGCCATTCTCGGCGCTCCGGCAATTCTGGTGTCGTTGGCGGGCAACGGATGGCTACGAGGGGTACAGGACACGGCGCGGCCGCCGCGCTATGTGGTTGCGGGTTTTGCGCTTTCGGCGCTGTTATGCCCGCTGCTGGTGTTCGGCGGTCTGGGCATGCCGCGCTGGGGTCTGGCCGGCTCGGCGGTGGCCAACTGCGCGGGCCAGTGGCTTGCCGCGCTGTTGTTCCTGCGTGCGCTGCGCCGTGAACCGGTGTCCTGCAAGCCCGACCGCGCAGTACTGCGGGCGCAACTGGTCATGGCACGCGATCTCATCGCGCGCTCGCTGGCTTTTCAGGTCAGCTTCGTCTCGGCTGCCGCGGTCGCGGCGCGCTTCGGGGCCGCGGCGTTGGCCGCCCACCAGATCGTGTTGCAGCTGTTCAACTTCCTGGCGTTGGCCCTTGATTCGCTGGCCATCGCCGCGCAGGCGTTGGTGGGCGCAGCGTTGGGCGCATCCGACGTCCGTCATGCCAAGTCGGTGGCGGGCCGGGTCACTCTGTTCTCCTTGGTCGCTGCTGCCGTGCTGGCGGCGGGATTGGCACTCGGTGCGCGACTCCTGCCGGGGTTGTTCACCAACGATGTCGCGGTGCTGACCGCTGTCGGGGTGCCTTGGTGGTTTCTGGTGGCCCAATTACCCATTGCCGGAATCGTTTTCGCGCTGGATGGAGTGTTGCTGGGAGCCGGTGACACGGCGTTCATGCGTACCGCCACTGTCATCAGCGCGCTGGTTGGTTTCCTGCCGCTGGTGTGGTTGTCGTTGGCCTTCGGTTGGGGGCTTGCCGGAATATGGTCGGGCCTGACCGCTTCCCTGGTGCTGCGGTTGCTGTTCGTCGGGTGGCGGGCGCTTTCCGGGCGCTGGGTACGGGCCGGGCGGCCGTAGGATCGGCTGGCGTGAGCAGTGCGCGAGAACGGATGCTGCGCGGAGCGCCGTATCGGCCCGACGACCCGGACCTGGTCGCCGGCCGGCAGGCATGTCAGCGTTTGGTGGCGGCGTTCAACGCCACCGGGCCGGACGATGCGGACACCCGCCGTGAACTGCTGGGTGAACTGCTCGGATCCTTCGGGGCGAACTCGGAGATATTGCCCCGGTTCTGTTGCGACTACGGCACATACACCAGCATCGGCGCCAACTGTTTCGTCAACTACGACGCGGTCTTTCTGGACTGCGCGCCCATCACCATCGGGGACAACGTATCGATCGGACCCTGCGCCCAACTGCTGACGGCGCTGCACCCCGTCGACGACATCGACGCGCGGCGGGCCGGCTGGGAATCGGCCGCTCCGATCACCATTGGCGACAACGTCTGGCTGGCTGCGGGGGTGATCGTGTGCCCCGGGGTGTCGATCGGCGCCGACACCGTGGTGGGGGCCGGCAGCGTAGTGACCCGAGACTTACCGGCCGGCGTGCTCGCGGCAGGAAACCCCTGCCGGATCCTTCGATCGCTCGGCTAGCCCGTCAGCCGTCAGCCGCCCACGCCGGCGTTCAGCAGGAAACCGCCGGTGACGAAGGTGACGATGAAGATCAACCAGCCCAGTGCCGGCCAGGTGAGCATGCGGCTCCGTCGGCGCGCGCTGACGCTCATGCCGACCAAGGTGGTGAGCACGGCAGCACCGATACCGCCCCAGGCCACCAGGTAGGCCCCGTTGATCAGGTTGTCACTGCAGCGATGGGCACTGGAGCACACGTCGGTCGCCATGCCGGCGAACATCGAGTAGATGAGGCCCAGCCCGCAGGCCAGCAGCAGGAGCACGGCGAGCAGCGATGCGGCGATGACATCCCCGGGCCGCCGGCGTGGCGGCGGGGTGACGTTGCCGTGGGGCCACGGGGGATACGGCGGGGAGTGCTGAGCCACGACTGAGTCCCCCTGGGTAGGTCCGGTTTGCTGTCTCACCGTAACCCTGCTGCGGGGGCGTCGAGGCGTTCTGTTTGTCCAGCTAATTGACAGGAAAAATCTACACTGCCTATCTATACATTTAGGTTACTCGCGGGTAGCGTTCTGCGCGTTGTTACCAGTTACACACGCCTGACCCTGGGGGTGTAACCCACTGGCTTGGGAAAACGACGGAGATGGGGAAGCTCGAAAATGATGCATTACCGACTGATCGCCGCAGGTCTGGCCACCGGGGGTGGGCTACTTACTGCGGCGTTCCTGCAGGCTGCGGTCGCCGTGGCAGGCCCGAGTGACGACGTTGTCGCGCCGAGTGCCACCGGCGCCGACGCCTTCACCATTGGCGGATACACGTTCGATCCCTTCAACGACGCCACCGGCGCAGAGGGCTTCTCCCTCGTTCACCCGCTCACCGGGTCCGCGCCACTGTTGACCTTGGGCGGCGGAAGCCCCGGTGGCCTGCTGCCGACCGCTCCCCAGAACTTCGAGGTGTACGGCGCGGACGGCACCAGCCTGGGCAGCATCAACTCCAGCGTCGTCGTGACCAACCTGGCGGGTCTGACCAACACGCAATTCACCATCACTGACGTCACCGCCGCATCCGGTGGTTCGGCGGCGGATCTGCCGGTGACCGGTTCGGTCTACGACGTCTTCAACTTCGGCGGGGGCTTTGCCAACGTCTACGTTGCCACCCCCGGCGAGGACGGGACGGTCACCGACACCTTCGTGACGCCCTGGGGCAGCATGGACCTGAGCTCGATGTTCGCCGGCTTCAACGCGGCGGACCCGCTGCTGCCGGGCGACGCCTTCGATGCGCTGCAGGCTGGGGCGTCCGGAGGTGGCGAGGACGCCTTCGCCATCGGTGGTCTCACGCTGGACCCCTTCACGGGAACCGGCGACGCGGCGCAGGAGGGCTTCTCGCCGATCACCGCGCTCGGCGGCGCGGCGCCGCTGCTGGCCATCGGCGGCGCATCGCTGGGTGACCCGAGCCACCAAGGCAATGGGCTGGCCTCCCAGGACTTCAACGTATTCAGCGGCACCGGTGACGACGCCACCCAGATCGGCACCATCAACACCTCGGTGGACGTGACCAACCTGTTGGGCATGACCAACACCCAGCTCGTTGTCACCGACGGCTCGGACACCGGCGACGGCCTGCCGGCCGCGGGGACGGTCTACGACGCGTTCAACTTCGGTGGCGGCTTCACCAACGTCTACGTCGCCACCCCGGGCGAAAACGGCACGATCACCGACACGCTCGTCACCCCGTTCGGCAGCATGGACCTGAGCTGGCTGTTCAGCGGCATGGCCGGCGGGATCTCGATGGACCCGGGAGCCGCGTTCGGCGCGCTGAGCGACAGTGCAGTGGGCGAGGACGCCTTTACCATCGGCGGCACCACCTTCGACCCGTTCACCGGGACCGGAGCCGACGCCACCCCGGGATTCGCGCCGGTCTTCCAGACGGTCGGTGCGCTGCCGTTCCTCAACATCGGCGGCGGTACACCCGGCGTCGACCTCGGCGGCACCTACTTCCCGCTGCCGATCACGTCGCAGGACTTCAACATCTATGACGGCACCGACCTGCTCGGTACTGCACACGCGCAGGAGACCGTCACCCAGTTGTTGGGCCTGACCACCACCGAGTTCGTCATCGACAGCGTGACGCCCGGTGATGGCGACGCCGCAGACCTGCCGGTGCTCGGTTCGGTGTACAGCGTCTTGAACCTCGGTGGCGGTTTCGCCAACGTCTACTCCGCGATCCCCGGTCTGGACGGCGCCGACAGCACCGTCACCGACACCTTCGTCACCCCGTTCGGCGACTTCGACCTGAGCGGGCTGTTCGGTGGTTTCGACGCCTCGGCGTTGATGGACCCGGGCGCTGCATTCCTGGGGCTCGACTTCTAGCAGTTCGCCTCAACTGACACGTCCCGGACGGTGCCGCAAGCGCCGTCCGGGACGTGTTTTGTCACTGCACCTGGGCGCGCCCACGTTCCAGTACGGCCGCCCGGTTGGCGGCGACGTCGGCGCCGGTCACGGTGTTGAGCCACTGTTTGGCCGCCATCGCCTCGAGCCACAGGCCGGTGGCGGTCTGCGACTCGTCGATGCGGTGATAGGAGGCCAGCAGTGCACGCACCGCGGCCTGGTTGTTGCCGACGATCGAGGCGGCCACCCGGTGCGCCGCGGTCAGCAGCTCGGCGTGGGGCACCACCTCGGTGACCAACCCGGCCCGCAGCGCGTCGGCTGCCGACAGGTAGTCGCCGGTCAGACTCATCCGGCGGGCCAAGCCCACGCCGACCTTCTGGGGGAGTCGAACACTGAGTCCCCAGGAAGGCAGCAAACCGACGCGAGCATGGGTGTCGGCGAACCGGGCCTGTTCCGAGGCGATCAGGACGTCGCAGTACAGCGCCAACTCGAGTCCGCCGGTGACCGCCGCACCGTTGATGGCACCGATCACCGGCTTGGTCATCGGCGGCCACTGCGGGGAAATATCCGTCAGCCCAGTGGATTCGCCGAACTCCTTGAGATCCAGACCGGCGCAGAACACCGGATCGGCACCGGTCAGGATCAGCACGTCGACGCCGTCGTCGGCGTCGGCGTCGGCCAGCGCACCGAAGATGGCCTCACGCAAGGCGCCGGAGAGCGCATTGCGGGCCTGCGGGCGGTTCAGGGTCAGGGTGCGGATTCGGTCCTGTGTCTGGACCTGCAGAATGTCGTCGCTCATCGGTTCACCGTAGCCCCGGCTACGCTGGGCGGAATGCACGGTATGGCGTTGAAGGAGTGGAGCGCTGTCGTCGCCGCGCTGCTGGCCGGCCGGCAACGAATCCTGCTGCGTAAAGGCGGTATTCACGAGAAGCGCTTCGATGTGAGCGCCGAGGAATTCCTGCTGTTTCCGACATCGGTACACAGTCACGCCGAGCGGGTTCGTCCCGAACACCGCGACCTGATCGTGCCGGCGGCAGCCGATTCCACCGTGGAGCAGGTGCTGGTGCGGGCCGCAGCCAAAGTCGTTGCGGCGCTGCCGGTCGAGCGGCCCGAGGCGTTGGAGGACATCGCGGACCTGCACATCTGGACCACTGAATCGGTACGCGCCGATCGGGTTGATTTCCGGCCCAAACATCGGTTGACGGCCCTGGTGGTTCAGGTGTTCCCGCTGTCGACGCCGGTGCGGTTGGCGCGCAGCCCTGACTACGCCGGCTGCGCCAGCTGGGTGCAGTTACCGATCGCGGACCCGGAGCTGGGCGCCCCGGTTTACGCCGTCCACGAGCTTGACGCGGTGACTACCCGGGTTCGCGACACCGTCGGCTGAAGGAATCGTGGGCTCAGATCTGGGCTATCGACGGGACCGCAGGGTCCGAATGATCTGCGCCGAGAGTTCCGGGTCGGCGAGCAGTTGGTCGATCAACGCAGTCATGACTTCCTGCCCCGTAATGCGGGCGCATCCCACCCGGTCGGCGGCGTCGCGTTGCCAGAGGTCGAGTCCGCGGTGCTGGGCCGGCGACAGATCGACAGTGCGGCGGGTGCGGGTTTGACGCAGCGGGATCGGCTCAGTCGGCTTCATTCCGGTTTCGCGGGGCGGTGTCCAGCCGGTGGCCGGGACACCCAAACTGCGGTTGTCGAGGGGATCGCTGGCAGCTGCTCTCATCGTATGGACCTTCGGTTGCGGTGGAACCTCACCCTGGGTACTCACGCCAGAGTAGCCCGTCAACCGTCGCGGTTGACCAGAGCGCCCGATCGACGGCCGCGAGGGTGATCGACGAAAGTCGCGCTGAGGGCTGCGTGGCCTTGTGGTGATCGCATACGTGCATTCAGCGGTCAGTCGGCGGATGTCGAGTCCCGGTCAAGCCTGCGCAAACCTACCGGACAACAATTTGTCGAGCCATTATCTGTACAAGATTAAAGAAATATTAGACCGGCTTGATCGATCATCATTCCATTAAATACGGACATCCGTGAATCAGTGGATCAGTAACTCAGTAGATAGGCTTTGAACTGCGATAATCGCCGTGTGTGGTCCGATTTAAGCGAGACATTCGGAAGGCAAAAAAATTGTTAATCGGACCGTTGTCGAGCGCCTTTCTCGGTGCTAGCCTGCGAATATCAAGATGATTCGGGAATCTTGACGAGGGAGGAAATCATGTTGATTTCACGCAATTCGTGCCGGCGCGTGGCCGCTGGAGCGATCGGCGCCGGGACATTGGCCGGCGCGCTGTTGGTCGGCGCGACGGGGCCGGCGCAGGCCTCCCCGGGGGAGGTTGCCGTACCACCGCCCGCCGCGGTCCACGTGGTCGGGAATCCGGCCGGCGCCCCGGTCTCGCTGGGCACTCGCGTCGGCATCGATCGCGCACCGGCGGACACCGTGTTCGCCAGTGACATGCGCATGGCGCCCATGCCGCAATGGTGGGGCCGGCACCATCACTGGTGGCGCCATCACCATCTGTGGCACCGCTGGTGGTGGTGG
Organism: Mycobacterium sp. SMC-19; assembly: GCF_045310815.1. NCBI lineage: Bacteria > Bacillati > Actinomycetota > Actinomycetes > Mycobacteriales > Mycobacteriaceae > Mycobacterium > Mycobacterium sp. SMC-19. The sequence continues at coordinate 414,756 of NZ_JBJIAM010000005.1, forward strand.
TGGTGATCGAAGTGTCGGCCAAGCCAGGTCTTGACCGTGGTCAGCGACGTGCCGCCAGGCACGGGCTGGTACTGCTGGCCGCACTCGGCGTCGGGGCAACCCTCGCCGGGTGCGGCGCCAGCACCGAAGTCGCCCCGGCGGGGCCGGTTGCGTCCCAACCGCCCGCCGCCGAGCCGAGCCCGGCACCCTACGACATCTCGCACGTCGGCGCCGTCGCCGACGACTTTCCGCAAGGCTTCACCGCGCAGGCGCACCCGGCGAAGACACTCGGCCAGGCCGACATCGACGGCTCCGCGGTCGCGGCGTTCACCGACGCCCAGGTGGACCCGCCGCAGTGCCGGTCGGTGGTCATCCCGCCGTATGTCGATCCGACGGTCGGCACCGAAGCTGCCGGCGTGATCGGGCAGGGAGATCAGGGCAACATGTACGTTGTCGCCTTGCGATCACCCAATCCCGTTGCGGCCGAGTCTGAACCGGCGGGCTGTGATCGGATCTCACTGGCCGGTTCGCCGGAGGCGACCGGGACCGTGGAGCGGATCCCGGCCCCTGCCATCGCCGGGGCCACCACGACCGGGGTGAAGCTGAGTGTGGCGAACCCCGAGGAGGATCCCGACTATCTGTACACGGCGGCGCTCGACGAACGAACGTCGGTTGTGGTCATGGGCAGCGCGGATGAGCAGCTGGACCCGCAGCGGCTGATGTCAGACCTGCTGGTCAAAGCCGTCGCGGCGGTCCGTGGGCAGCAGCAACCGTGAGCCGGCCAGGCGCACCGTGTGCGTTGCCGGTCGCTGGGAGGCGCCGCTGATAGCGGGCTCGTCGGTGCCCAGGTTGCGTGCGAATCGGGGGTGGCAGCCGCCGGCGATCAGCAGCCGGATGCGTGAGCCTGCCGCGAATCGGTGGGCGATCTGGTCCAGCTCGATACGGACTGTCCCCGAGGTCTGGTTCAGCCGCCGGAAGCCGTCGCTGACATTGCGTGAGCGTCCGCGGGCGTCGACCTCGCTGACCCGGACGAACACGTCGACGTGCGGGTTGTCGCTGGAATGCGCCAGCTCCACCACCGGGCTGCCGAACACCTCGACATCCCCGGTCAGCGGCTCCCCGGTGAAGGCCAGCACGTCGGCGCGGCGCGCCAACACGTCGTCGCGCTGATAGCCGCCGCCCGGGGCGAGCAGTCGCCCGCCAACCGTGGGAGTGGGATCGGCGGGGTCGTAGTGAAAGCTCGCCGAGTCGGTCATACCGTCGGCCACCGGGGAGTCGGCCAGCCGCCCGCCGGGCTGCAGCCACCAGCTTCGGCCGGTCGACTCGGGCGGCCAATCCGGCAAGTCGCGCCAGCCCCCGCCGCCGGTGACGCAGACCCGCACCGGGCTGGTCCGCGAGGGTCCGTCGGTGCCGGCCAGGTGAGTGCCGAGCCAGTCCAGGGATTCCGCGGTGACGGTGCGCAGTCCCTTGGTCAGCATCTCGGTGTGGGTCCACGGGCCGACGGTCAACGCCACCTCGGCTCCCCGGTCGCGCAGCGTCGCGAACTGAGCCAGCGCCTGATCCAAGAACAGGTCTTGCCAGCCACTGAGCAGCAGCACCGGCACCCGGGTCTGCTCGAGTGCCACCGGGTGACGCAACCTGTCCCAGAACGGATCGTCGCGATCAGGGTGCTCGACCCAGGACTCGTACCAGGGGGAGCCTTCGCCCAACAGGGCCCGGCCGGCCGAGCCCAGCGGCAACGCGGCCGCGGCCCGCCTGACCCGCCGCTGCGCTGTCAGTTGCTGTAACCCGGCCCGGATCCGCGGACGCACTTCCTGGTGGGCCATCATGTGGCTCCAGCCCAAAAAGTCGTTGAGCGCGAATGACCCCACGCCCCACGTCGACTGGTACAGATCATGCGGCCCGACGGTGACGACCGCGGCGGTCAGCTCAGGCGGCGGGTCGGCGAGCAACGCCCACTGGGTGAAGCCCAGATACGACAGCCCGATGGTGCCGAAGGATCCGGTGAACCACGTCCTGGTGCGAAGCCAGGCGACGGTGTCGGCGCCGTCGGCGGCCTCGTTGACCATCGGCTCGAACACACCGCCGGAACCGAAGGTGCCGCGCACACTCTGCAGGATCACCCGGTACCCGCGGGCGGCGTACATCCGGGCGAACACCAGTGAGAACGGGAACTTGCGGCCATAGGGGCAGCGCACCAGCAGGGTGCCGACCACGTCGCCGGTCGGTTGGTAGTGGACGGCGCGCAGCGCGACCCCGTCGCGCATCGGGATGTGTTCCCGGCGCACGGTATAGCCGGTGGTGGGCGGCGGCAGTCGCCGCAGCGCCCGGTTCACCACAACATCGGCAAGGCGCGGGCCGGCCGGACGTGGCGAGGTGGCGGCCACGCGATCAGTACTTGTAGTGCGGGGCCAGCTGGTGAGCGCGCATCAGGTTCTCGGTGGGGCAGTCCACATCCGGGTTGGAGTACACCGGCGAGTAGTACAGCGACTGCTGGATCACCCCGTAGCTGGTCTTGAACGCCACCATGCAGGAGAACCACCACCGGTTGTTCCACTCGGTGGGCTTCATGACCCAGTACTGCGCCGCCCGGTGCCCGTTGATGTCCATCTCGATAGCGTCGGCCGGAATCGACTCGTCGTAGCTGCGCCACACGAACGTCTCGACGGCCATCTGGTAATTGCCGGAGTCGAATTCGCAGCGCACACCCTCGACCGGCTTGGGCGGAGTGAATGCCAGCCCCAACTGTGCGATGACGTCGTAGGGGATGTCCTCGCAGGCGTCGAACGGACGCGGGTTGGTGATGTTGACCGCTTTGCTCGAGGTGGTCGGGGGTGCCAGCGGTATCGCCGTGGAACGCAACTGCACCGCGGAGCCGCCGGCGACGTCCCGGTTGGGGGGTGTCTGTTGCCAGACCATCACGACGGCCATCACCAGCGCTCCCAACGCGGTGATCAGACGCAGTTTGGTGAGCATGACACTCCTCGCTTCCACCCGGTGTACTGCCGGGAGTGTACAAGTTGTGGCGGCGGCCACTGCCCGGAAGGCGAGAACACGTTCTAATTCTGTGCCTCCATTAGGCTGGATCCCCGTGACCACCCACGAGCGCAGGGCTGCAGACGGCCCCACCCTGTGGGCGATCTCCGACTTGCACACCGGTCACCTGGGCAATAAGCCGATCACCGAGGCGCTGCATCCGGCCACCGGTGACGACTGGCTGATCGTCGCCGGTGACGTCGCGGAGCGCACCGACGAGATCCGCTGGGCGCTGGATCTGCTGCGCAAGCGGTTCGCCAAGGTGATCTGGGTCCCGGGGAATCACGAGCTGTGGACCACCAACAAGGACCCGATGCAGGTGTTCGGCCGCTCGCGCTACGACTATCTGGTCGACATGTGCGACCAGATGGGCGTCATCACGCCCGAGCACCCCTTTCCGGTCTGGACCGAGCAGGGTGGCCCGGCCACTATCGCGGGAATGTTCCTGCTCTACGACTACACGTTCCTTCCGGCCGGAGCGACGAGCAAGGCCGAGGGCCTGGCCATCGCGCGGGAGAACAACGTGGTGGCCACCGACGAGTTCCTGCTGTCGCCCGAGCCCTACGGCACCCGCGACGCATGGTGCCGCGATCGGGTCGCCGTCACCCGTAAGCGGCTCGAAGACCTCGACTGGATGACGCCGACCGTGCTGGTCAACCATTTCCCGATGGTGCGCCAGCCCTGCGACGCTTTGTTTTATCCAGAGTTCTCGCTGTGGTGCGGCACCGTCGAAACCGCCGACTGGCACACCCGCTACAACGCGACGTGTTCGGTCTATGGCCACCTGCACATCCCGCGGACCACGTTCTACGACGGTGTGCGCTTCGAAGAGGTGTCGGTGGGCTATCCCCGAGAGTGGCGCCGACGCCCGCCGCACCGGTGGCTGCGCCAGATACTGCCCGATCCGCAATACCCGCCCGGTTACCTCAACGAGTTCGGCGGCCACTTCGCCATCACCGACGAAATGCGCGAGGCCAGTGCGAAATTCGCCGAGCGGCTGCGCAAGCGGCAGGCGCGATGAGCAAGCTGCTGGACAGGGTGCTCGAAGGAGCGCCGGCGGACTCGCTGGCGTGGGCCGAACGCTACGACGATCCTCCGGGGTTGGCTCCGCTGCCCGAGGAAGAGCCGCTGGTGGCCCGTTCGGTTGCCAAGCGCCGCAACGAGTTCATCACCGCGCGTTACTGCGCTCGGCTGGCGTTGGAAGAGCTCGGTCAACCGCCGGTCCCGATCCTCAAGGGGGAGAAGGGCGAGCCCACGTGGCCCGACGGCGTTGTCGGCAGCCTGACGCACTGTGCGGGCTTCCGAGGGGCGGTGGTAGGCCGCAGCGGCGACGTGCGATCGGTGGGTATCGATGCCGAACCACACGACGTGCTGCCCGACGGTGTGCTCAAAGCCGTCAGCCTGCCGGTCGAACGTGACGAACTCGCAGCGCTGCCGCAAGACTGGCATTGGGACCGAATCCTGTTCTGCGCCAAAGAAGCCACCTACAAGGTGTGGTTTCCGCTGACCCGGCGGTGGTTGGGTTTCGAGGACGCCCACATCACCTTCGATCCCGACGGCAGCTTTCGCTCCCGCATCCTGATCGATCCCGCGGCGCTGTCCGGACCTCCGCTGACTGAGCTGCGCGGCCGATGGTCGGTGGCAGGCGGCCTGGTGCTGACGGCGATCGTGCTGTGAGCGCGCCGCCGCCGGCCGGTCTGGTGATCGTCGACAAGCCCGCCGGAATCACCAGCCACGACGTCGTTTCGCGGTGTCGAAGGTTCTTCGGGACCCGCAAGGTCGGCCACGCCGGCACGTTGGACCCGATGGCCACCGGGGTGCTGGTGGTCGGCATCGAGCGGGCCACCAAGATTCTGGGGTTGCTGACCGCGTCGCAGAAGTCCTACGCCGCCACCATCCGGTTGGGGCAGACCACCTCGACCGAGGACGCCGAGGGCGAGGTGCTGACCACGACTTCGGCGGCGCACATCACCGACGGTCAGATCGCCGCGGCGATCGCCGGACTGCGCGGCGACATCGAGCAGGTGCCCTCGGCGGTCAGCGCCATCAAGGTCGCCGGCAAGCGGTCCTATCAGTTGGCCCGGGAGGGCCGCGCCGTCGAGCTGCCGGCCCGGCCGGTGCGTATCGAGCGCTTCGAGTTGTTGGCGGTGCGGCGTGCCGATCCCTTCGTCGATCTGGACGTCGAGGTGGACTGTTCGGCGGGGACCTACATCCGGGCACTGGCCCGTGACGTCGGCAGCGAGCTGGGGGTGGGCGGTCATCTGACCGCGTTGCGGCGTACCCGGGCCGGCAGCTTCGGGCTGGATCAGGCTCGCACCCTCGACGAGGTGGGGGAGAGCCCGCAACTGAGCTACAGCTTGGATGACGCCTGCCTGCAGACCTTTCCGCGCCGGGACCTGGACGTCGAGGAGGCGCTCGACGTTAGCCACGGCCGGCCGTTGGTCCCGGCGGGCATCGACGGAATCTACGCGGCAACCGACGCCGATGGCCGGGTGATCGCACTATTGGAGGACTCGGGAAGGCGGACCAAATCGGTGGTCGTCATCCGGCCGGCGACGCTATAGTCCGCCGATGGCCACCGAGGAGCGCGAGATCACCGAGCCGGTCGATCTGTGCGATGCGGCCGGATTGCTGAACCCGGCCGCCGTCGGTTGGACCCGAACACCGCTGCACCGCTGCAACCTGCGTGGCTGGGGCCGCACCAAGCGGTGGGAGTACTGGTGCCTGACGACGCCCACCCACCTGATCGCGATCACCGTCGCCGACCTGGACTACCTCGGGGTGAGCAACGTCTTCCTCCTGGACTATTCCGGGCGGGAGCTCAGTCGCAGTTGTCTGCACCCGGGCGGGTGGGGGATCACGCTGCCGTCCAGCCTCGGCGACGGACCGGCCGCCGCCCGTGGCCTGGTCGCGATCGATCTCACCCCCGAGCCCGACGGCACGCGGATCCGGTTCTCCTGCAAGACCTCTGCCGGCCCGATGACCGGTGACCTGTTTGTGGCCCTGCCACCCGGACACGAGACGCTGGCGGTGGTGGTGCCGTGGAGCGAGACGAGATTCCAGTACACCGCCAAGCACACCGCGCGGCCGGCGTCGGGCACGGTGCAGGTCGGCGACGACGTATACGACTTCGCCGGCGGGTGGGGGGTGCTCGACCACGGGCGCGGTCGTTGGCCGGCCAACACCCTGTGGAACTGGGGCGCGGCCTCTGGGCGCACCGACGGCCGCACGGTCGGCCTGCAGCTCGGGGGCAAGTGGACTGCCGGCACGGCAAGCACCGAGAACGCGCTCTGCGTGGATGGCCGACTGACCAAGATCGGCGCCGAACTGGACTGGCACTACCCGGAATACGCCGGGCCCTGGACGATCCGCACGCCCGACTGTGACCAGGTGGAGCTGACGTTCACCCCGTTCCATCACCGGTCACCGTTGCCGGGGACCCATCAGTGCTTCGGGCACTACGACGGCCGGATCCGCACCGACGGCGGAGCGAGTATTGCCGTCAACGGCCTACTCGGCTGGGCCGAACAGGTGCACATGCTCTGGTGAGCAACCGCCGGGGATGGATACATGCCTACGAGAACGTATGTAAACGTATCCCTGCGAAGTTATGCTGACGCGCGAGTTATGGGCCGGAAACTGGTGGAGGTGGCGGGATGACTGCGAGCGGTAGTGCACCTGCGGTGCGACGCACCCAGGCCGAACGCAGTGCCGCGATGCGAACCCGCCTGCTCGACGCCACCATCGAATGCCTGGTGAGCTACGGCTACTCCGGCACCACCACGCCGCGTATCGCCGAACTGGCCGGCGTCACCCGGGGCGCCCAGATCCATCATTTCCGGTCGAAAGAGGACCTCGTCGTCGCCGCCGTCGAGCACCTGGCCCAGCAACGCACCCAGGCCGCCATTCGTGAACTCGGTCAGGTCCGGTCGATTCCGGACCCGGTAAAGATGGCCCTGGACTTTCTTTGGGAGGCCCATCAGGGGCCGATGTTCATTGCCACCGTGGAACTCTGGGTCGCCGCCCGCACCGATCGGGTCCTGGCGCAGCACATCGAACGGGTGGAAGGCGTCGTCAACGGGACCCTGGTCGCCGCGATCGCCCGGTTGATGCCCGGGCGCCCGGCGCAGAAGGAGATACGCAACGTCGTCTACACCGCGATGGATGCGTTACGCGGCATCCTGGTGTCGAACTTCGTCGACGACGATGCGCAGCGCGCCCGGCGGCGCTGGGATCGCGCCTGCGTGCACCTGCGTCAGGTCGCGGCCGGCGTGCTGCCGCAATCCGACTGAATTCGCCGGCCGGCAACTCACCGCACCTTCGCTCGCAGGGGCCCTCTGCGCACCCTTGTAAAGATGCAATCAGGTCTGTATGTTTCTAGCCACTGGTCGGATGCGAAAGGGAACCATGGCGAACAAGGTGTATGTGATCGGCGTCGGGATGACGAAGTTCGAGAAGCCGGGCCGGCGGACCAACGACGACGGATCGGCATGGGACTACCCGGACATGGCCCGAGAATCCGGCACCAAGGCGCTGGCCGATGCCGGGATCGACTACCGCGAGGTGGAACAGGGCTACGTCGGTTACGTCTACGGCGAGTCGACCTCCGGCCAGCGGGCGCTGTATGAGTTGGGGCTGACCGGGATCCCGGTCGTCAACGTCAACAACAACTGTTCGACCGGGTCGACCGCGCTCTACCTGGCCGCCCAGGCGATCCGGGGCGGGCTGGCCGATTGCACCATCGCGCTGGGCTTCGAGAAGATGAAGCCGGGCTCGCTGGCGTCCACCTACGACGACCGCGCCCAGCCGATGGAAAAACACGTGCTCGCGCTCGCCGAGATCTCCGAGGTGCTGTTCCCGGTGGCGCCGTGGATGTTCGGTGCCGCCGGCCGTGAACACATCAAGCAACACGGTTCCACCGCCGAGCATTTCGCCAAGATCGGCTACAAGAACCACAAGCATTCGGTCAACAACCCGTACGCCCAGTTCCAGGACGAATACACCCTCGAGGACATCCTGGGGTCGCGGATGATCTACGACCCGCTGACCAAGCTCCAATGCTCGCCGACCTCGGACGGCTCTGGTGCGGCGATCCTGGCCAGCGAGGCGTTCGTCGACAAACATGGCCTGGCCGGTCGCGCGGTCGAAATCGTCGGGCAGGCGATGACCACCGACTTCGGCTCCACCTTCGACGGCAGCGCCAAGAACCTGATCGGCTATGACATGAACGTCCAAGCCGCGCAACGTGTTTACCAGCAGTCCGGCCTGGGGCCGGAAGACTTCCAGGTGATCGAGCTGCACGACTGCTTCTCGGCGAACGAGCTGCTGCTGTACGAAGCGCTGGGGCTCTGCGCCGAGGGTGATGCGCCCAGACTGATCGACGACGGCGACACCACCTACGGCGGGCGCTGGGTGGTCAACCCGTCCGGCGGCCTGATCTCCAAGGGGCATCCGCTGGGCGCCACCGGGTTGGCGCAGTGCTCCGAACTGACCTGGCAGCTCCGCGGTGACGCCGACAAGCGCCAGGTGCCGGGCGTCACCGCTGCGCTGCAACACAACATCGGCCTCGGCGGCGCCGCCGTGGTCACCGCCTACCAGCGCGCCGAGCGCTAACCATCGACAGCGCAGGAGAACACACCATGGGACACATCGAAGCCACCAAAAGCCTGGCCGTCAGCCCGAACGCGCTGTGGGACACCATCAGCGACCTGTCCGGCTGGGACAAATGGTTCACCATCCACGAGAAGTGGCTCACCGAGCCACCGGCCGCACTCACCGAAGGATCGGCGCTGACCGCCAAGATCGTCATGCTGGGGATGGCGAACAAGATCGAATGGACCGTCGAGAAGGTCGACGCCCCGACCAGCCTGACGTTGTCGGGGACCGGTATGGCGGGGGTGAAGTGCCGCTTTGACTTCACGGTCACTCCGGATGGGGACGGCTCCCAATTCAGCGTGGCCGGCGACTTCGAGGGCGCGCTGATCAAGGGCGCGCTGGGCAAGGCGGTCGAGAAGGACGGCGCCAAGCAACTCGACAAGACCCTGGCCCAGCTCGAGGCGCTGGCGTCGGCGGCGGCCTGACGTGGCCGACGATCTGGCATTCGACGATGCCGGGCTGGACAAGTGGAGCGACGAGGACCGCTTCGAGGTCACCCGGGAGCTGATCGTCGAGTACGCCGAGGCGACCAACGACCCGATCTCCGCGCACCGCAGCGGCGACCTCGCACCGCCGGTGTTCGCGATCGTGCCGGTGTTCGAGTCACTGCTGGTGCCGGCCGTCGAGGTGGCACCGGTCGAGCTGATCCCGCGGGTGGTGCACGGCGAGCAGGACTTCTGGTTCCACCGGCCTATCCGACCGGGGGACAAGCTGGTCTCCCGCGGCAAGATGATCGGCTACGAAGGGCTGGAGAAGGGCACCCGCGCGGCGATTCTGCTCGAATGCCGCACCGAGGACGGCGAACTGGTCAACGAGCAATACGTGACCTGCTTTTTCCGCGGACACAATGCGGGCAAACGGATCGGCGAACTGAGCCCCGGACACAAGTTCGACGACGCCCTGCGCGAGCAGGCGCCGATGGCCAAGGTCGTCCAGCACGTCGATGCCGACCAGACGTTCCGCTACGGGCCGGCCGCGGGTGATCCGATGCCGATCCACCTGGACGAGGAAGTCGCCCGCGACGCCGGACTGCCGGGGATCATCGCGCACGGCCTGTGCACCATGGCGTTCACGTCCTGGGCGGTGCTCACCGAGGTGGCCGGCTCGGATGTCAGCCGGCTTAGGCGGTTGGCGGTCCGGTTCTCCAAGATGGTGCTGCCCGGCGACGACCTGGAGACCCGGATCTGGACCAGCGGTCGCGGCGACGGCGCCACGACGTACGCATTCGAGACCGCGCGCGTAGGCGCCGGCGAAATGGCGATCACCGACGGCCTGGCTGTCATCGCCGACTGAAGGGGAAAATCAATGGGTGTGTTAGAAGGCCGTGTCGCCGTCATCACCGGCGCCGGGCGAGGGATCGGGCGGGAGCACGCGTTGCTGTTCGCCAGTGAGGGCGCCTGCGTCGTCGTGAACGACCTGGGTGGAAGCAATGCCGGCGAGGGTTCCGACTCCACCACCGCGCAGCAGGTCGTCGATGAGATCGTGGCGGCCGGCGGGCGAGCGGTGGCCAACACCGACAGCGTCTCCGATTGGAATGCCGCGAAAGGCCTTGTCCAGCAGGCCGTCGACGAGTTCGGCCGGTTGGATGTGTTGGTCAACAACGCCGGAATCCTGCGCGACGCATTCATCCCCGGCATGGAAGAGGCGCAGTGGGATGCCGTGGTCGCGGTCCACCTCAAAGGGCACTTCGCGATGCTGCACCACGCCGCGGCCTACTGGAAGGCGCAGTCCAAGGCAGGCGATCAGCCCAACGCCGCGGTCATCAACACCGCCTCGGGGTCCGGGGTCACCTTGCCCAACGCCGGGCAGGCGAACTACGGCGCGGCCAAGGCCGGGATCGCCGCACTGACCCTGATCGCCGCCGAGGAGCTGGACCGCTATGGGGTGCGGGTCAACGCCATCGCCCCCATCGCCCGTACCCGACTCACGCTGGCCACTCCCGGGATGGGCGCGCTGATGGCCGAGCCGGAGGACGGGGAGCTGGACCTGTTCAGCCCGGCCAACATCTCGCCGCTGGTGGCCTATCTGGCAACGGAGAAATGCCCGGTCACCGGCACGGTCTATGCGGTGCAGGGTGGGGCCATCTCGCGGCTGGCCGGCTGGCACGACACCGACACCATTGAAACCGACGGCATCTGGCAGATCGACGACATCGCGGCGAGGTTGCCATAGCCACCGGCGACGATGCAGAACGAAGTGATGCTGAGGAGACGGAGTAGACAATGATCGAGTGGTCCGACACCGACGAGCTCATCCGGGACAGCGTCCGAGAATTCATCGACCGGGAGGTTCGGCCGAACCTCGACGCACTGGAGAGCGGTGAACTGCCGCCGTATCCAATCCTGCGGAAGCTGTTCGCCGACTTCGGGATCGACGTGCTTGCGGCCGAAGCCATCAAAAGCCGACTGGAAAAGGCGCAGGCGCGGCAGACCGCCGAAGGCGGGGGAAAGCCGGCCGCGTCGTCGGAAGGCCGCTTCGGCGATCTGGGTGCTCAGGCCTCGATGGGATTGATCCTGGTCAGCGAACTCGCCGGCGTGAGCTTGGGATTGGTCGCCGCCGTGGGTGTCAGTCTCGGGCTGGGGGCTGCCACGATCCTGTCGCGCGGCACGCTGGCTCAGCAGGAACGCTGGGTGCCGGAGCTGGTCACCCTGGAAAAGATCGCCGCCTGGGCGATCACCGAACCGGACGCGGGATCCGACGCGTTCGGCGGGATGAAGACCTATGTCCGGCGTGACGGTGACGACTACATCCTCAACGGGCAGAAGACGTTCATCACCAACGGCCCCTACGCCGACACCCTCATCGTCTACGCCAAGCTGGACGAACAGGACGGCACCGATCCACGCAACCGCAAGGTGCTCACCTTCGTCCTCGACGCCGGTATGGCGGGCCTGACCCAGGGCAAGCCGTTCAAGAAGATGGGTATGCACTCCTCGCCGACCGGTGAGTTGTTCTTCGACGACGTGCGGTTGGGGCGTGACCGGCTGCTGGGCGAGACCGAGGAGCACACCGGCGGCGACGGGCGTGACAGTGCCCGGGCCAACTTCGTCGCCGAACGGGTCGGGGTCGCCGCACTGGCGCTGGGAATCATCAACGAGTGCCATCGGCTCTGCGTCGACTACGCCAAGAGCCGCACCTTGTGGGGCCAGAACATCGGCCAATTCCAGCTGATCCAACTCAAGCTGGCCAAGATGGAGGTGGCCCGGATCAACGTGCAGAACATGGTGTTCCAGACGCTGGAGAAGGCCAAGCACGGCAAGATCCCGACGCTGGCCGAGGCATCGGCGATCAAGCTGTACTCCTCGGAGGCGGCGACCGAGGTCGCGATGGAGGCGGTGCAGCTGTTCGGCGGCAACGGCTACATGACCGAGTACCGGGTGGAGCAGTTGGCTCGCGACGCGAAGTCGCTGATGATCTACGCCGGCAGCAACGAGGTTCAGGTCACCCACATCGCCAAGGGCCTGCTGAGCGGCTGAGGGGTGCTTCGACTGCCCTGGGTGCCGCCGGTTGACGCGTCAGCTGTAGAGCTGCTCGAATCGCTTGATCGATCCCTCGATGTCGCCCTTGACCGCGCGGGCGGCGGCCGCCCCGATCGGTCCGAACAGCGGCCGTCCGCCCAGGTCCATCCGCAGCAGGAACTTCGAACCCGTTGCGGCCGGGCTGATCGCCAATGTCAGTGCGTACTTGGTGCCGCCCACGCCGTCGCCGGTCAGTTCCAGCAGTGCGGGCGGGTCGAATTTGCGGACCGTCCAGGTGACTCGGTTGCGCATGCCCTTGGCTCCCGCCACCCCGACCAACGTGGTTCCGGCGGTGAGCTCGGCCGGGATTTCGCAACGCCAGCCCTGGTGCAGGGACAGCCAGTCGCCCAACTCGGCCAGATTCGACGCGTGGGCCCAGGCTTCGTCGGGAGGCAGCGACAGTTCACGGGACAACTCAAGCTTTGCCATCCGCAAAGCCTAGAGCGGACAGTGCATGCCGACACAAATTTGATAGATTCGGACATGTGTCGATCGGCGATGCCGCGCAGGCGGATTGGGACATTCCGCGGCCGGTGGCCACTTGTCGGCATCTTCTGGAGGCCGCCCGCCTACATGGCATCGATGCGGCAGACTGCCTTGCCGGCACCGGCGTCACGCTGACCGACATCGACGACAGCGCGAACGAGGTCCAAGCAGGGCAGGAACTCGCGATCCTGCGGAACATTCTTGGCCGCGTGAAAGATCCACACGAGTTCGCGCGTGACGTCGGTCTGCAGTACAACTTCGCCAACACCGGCGTGCTCGGCTATGCGCTGCTGGCAAGCCCGACCTTGGGCGATGCGGTCAACACGGCCTGTCGTTACGCGACGTTGTCGTCAACCTTTCTGCGGCTGAGTCGCCACGACACCCCCGACGGCGCAGTGCTCGAGTTCGACAACAGCGCCGTTCCCGCCGACGTCCGCAGCTTCATGCTCGAACGTGATCTGTTCGCGCTGACCAGCATGGTGCCGCTACTGATCGGCCAGCTGAGCTCGGATGCGCCGATCAAGGTCGAGCTGCCCGGAATTGACTTTCCCATCGAACGTCTTGAGTTCCCCTGGGTGACAATTGAAGTCGATCTGGCCGCGACACGCAGCGCGATCACCTTGCCGTTCGAACTGCTGGCGCTTCCGATGCCCGCGGCCGACACCGCCGCGGCGCAGGTATGTGCGAAGCAGTGCGAAGAGCTCTTGCAGACGCGTCGGAGCCGTCGCGGAATCGCCGCGCAAGTGCGCTCCCGGCTGGTCCGGGACCCCGGCGTGCTGCCGTCGATGGCGGTGATCGCCGACGAACTGTGCATCACCGAGCGCACACTGCATCGCCGCTTGGTCGGCGAGCACACCAGCTACCGCGCGCTGGTCGATGAGGTGCGGGTGACCCTTGCGCTAGCCATGCTCGAATCGGGCCTCACCGTCGAAGAAACGGCCCGTCAACTGGGGTATTCGGAGACGGCCGCCTTCAGTCGTGCCTTCATCCGTTGGGTCGGTACGCCGCCCAGCAAGCACCGGGGCCGCCGGCCCTGACGGCCAGCTGTCCGAAAACATCAAATTCTTGTCCGGCTCGCCCATTCCGCCGGCCGGCAGGCGGACCTAGCGTCGTTGCCATGACGAACGTGATGACATACCCGGCCGTCCGACGCCTGAACTTCGGGTTCGGTGAACAGCCCGACGGCAACCGGTATTTCGCCGACGGCAGCATCGTGTTCAGCCATCTGGTAGCCATCTTGTCGGCGATCTTCCCACCCGGCGAGGACATCTTCGTGCGCTCGGTGCGCCGCTACTCCGGCCAGCTTGCCGACCCCGAGTTGGCCAAGCGCGTCGCCGGCTTCATCGGGCAGGAGAAGACGCACGGACTGCAGCATCGTGAGCTCAATGAGCAGCTCTCGGCCATGGGATATCCCACCGCATGGTTCGAGTATCTGCTGAGCGGCACCGAGCGCATGGAGAAGTTCCTCGACAAGCAGTACCCCAGCCCGGACCGGCTGCCCCGCCTTCGCCACTTCTTCCTCGGATTCACAGTGGCTGCAGAACATTTCACCGCGGTGTGGGCGGAGAACATCCTCAAACGCCCGGCGGTCCAGGCGATGATGTATGACCCTGAGATCCGCAATCTGCTGAACTGGCATGCGCTCGAAGAGCTGGAGCACAAGTCGGTCGCGTTCGACGTGTACCGGGCGGTGGGCGTTCCGGAGTCGACGCGCATCCGATGGATGCGCTTCGCGCAGAACTGTGGAATCCCGATTCTGGTGCTGTTCTCCTGGCTCTCGATTGCCACCACCGATGTCGAGGGCCGCCGCCAACCGTTCCGGATCCTCAAGGAGACGGTGCAGATGCTGCGCAACCCGATGTGGCAGGGCTTCTACTCCGACATGCGGCCGTTCAAGCGGCGGGATTTTCATCCCGACCAGATCGACACCGCCGAACTCATCACCTACTGGCAGCAGGAACTCTTCGGGGCTGAAGGTCAGCTGGCCGGCCACGTGAAGTAGTGGCTAGACCACCCAGATCGCCTGGGCGGCAGGACTTCCCAGGTCGATAGTGACCTGCTCGCCGTCGGATCCTTCGACGCCCACCGAGATGATTCCGGCGAAGTCGCGGCGAGTCAGCACCCGTAAACGGGCGTCCAGGCTGATGCCCACTTGGGCGAAGTAGCGCAGCATCTCCGGATCGTTGTCGGAGATGCGTGCCACCGTGCCGGTCTCGCCGTCGGCGCATGCCCACAGTTGCCGGGCGGGGGGAGTGGGCACCTGCCCGTCCGGTGCCGGGATCGGGTCGCCGTGCGGGTCGCGCTGCGGGAAGCCCAGCTTGGCGTCGATGCGCGCGATCAGCCGGTCGGACACCGCGTGCTCGAGGACTTCGGCCTCGTCGTGCACCTCGTCCCAGCCATAGCCGAGTTCACACACCAGGAAGGTCTCGATCAGCCGGTGCCGGCGCACCATCGCCAACGCTGCCCGGCGCCCTTCATCGGTCAGCGTCACCGCACCGTACTTCTCATGGTCCACCAAGCCGGCGTCGGCGAGTTTGCGGATCGACTCCGAGGCGGTGCTGGCGGACACGCCGATCTTCTCCGCCAGCATCTTGGTGCTGACCTTGTCGGGTGACCATTCCTGGGCGGTCCAGATGACTTTCAGATAGTCCTGGGCGACGCTACTCAGCCCGTCCGACTGCTCCCAAGGGCTCACAACACGACAGTTTAGGCTGTCCTGGTGCAGCGGTGGCGGGGGCAGGATGAGATCCCCACAGACTGGGGCAGGTGCGTGCTCACCATCGGCGTGTTCGACGGTGTGCATCGTGGACATGCGGAACTGATCACCCATGCGGTGAAGGCCGGCCAGGCGCGCGGCGTGCCGACGGTGCTGATGACCTTCGATCCGCATCCGATGGAGGTCGTCTACCCCGGCAACCATCCCGCGCAGCTCACCACGCTGGCGCGGCGCGCCGAGCTGGTCGAGCAGTTCGGCATCGACGTGTTCCTGGTGATTCCGTTCACGCCCGAATTCATGAAGCTCACCCCGGACCGTTACATCCACCAACTGCTGGTCGAGCACCTGCACGTGGTGGAAGTGGTGGTGGGGGAGAACTTCACCTTCGGCCGCAAGGCGGCCGGCAACGTCGAGACCCTGCGCCGGGCCGGTGAGCAGTTCGGGTTCGGGGTCGAATCGGTGTCGCTGGTGGCTGAGCGCGCCGACGCCGTCCAGTCGGTCACCTTCTCCTCGACCTACATCCGGTCCTGTGTGGACGCCGGCGATGTGTCCGCGGCGGCCGAGGCGCTGGGCCGGCCGCACCGGGTCGAGGGACTGGTGGTGCGCGGTGACGGCCGTGGGCGCGGCCTCGGCTTCCCGACCGCCAACGTGGCGCCGTCGGCCTTTGCGGCGATTCCGGCCGACGGGGTGTACGCCGCGTGGTTCACCGTGTTGGGACACGGCCAGGTGCCCGGCACCGTCGTCGCCGGTCAGCGTTGTCGGGCCGCGGTGTCGGTGGGCACCAACCCGACGTTTTCCGGACGGGCCCGCACCGTGGAGGCGTTCGTGATCGACGAAACCGCAGACTTGTACGGGCAGCGCGTGGCCGTGGACTTCGTCAGTCGGATCCGGGGCCAGGAGAAGTTCGACTCCGTGGCGGACCTGGTGGCGGTGATGAACACCGACGTCGAGAAGACCCGCGGCCTGCTCTCGGGTGACTGACCACCCGCGCGATTGGGAAGGGCGCCCAGGGCGCTGCTAGACTCGCCCCTCGGCGTGCTGCAGTCCGCGGTGGCCGCCGACTTGATATTCGCGGGACCGATTGATGGAGATTCTTCGTGGCGCTGACCGTCGAGCAGAAAAAAGAGATCCTGGCCAGCTACGGCCTGCACGAGACCGACACCGGCTCGCCCGAAGCTCAGGTCGCCCTGCTGACCAAGCGGATCGTCGACCTCACCGAACACCTCAAGCAGCACAAGCACGACCACCACTCCCGCCGCGGCCTGCTGCTGCTGGTCGGTCGTCGTCGCCGTCTGCTCAAGTACCTGACCGCGACCGATGTGGCGCGCTACCGCTCGCTCATCGAGCGTCTCGGCCTGCGTCGCTGACGACGAATCGGGCCGGCGTCAGTCGCCTCCGTGTAGAGTGAGGCCGTCCCGGGCCGCCCAGGCCCGGGCATCGGTGTGGCCCCCGCATCCGCGTGCGCCACTCCGGCACGTCACGACGGGACACGTTCCTGCGATCAGCCAGACCTGAGTCGGGCGGTCTTCGGTAGTGGCAGCCGGGCCTGAGGAGTGCTTTGACAGTACGTAAGCCAGGATCCGGCCGCTTCGATCGACGACCGTAGCCGCATCCAGGTCCATCACTGACGCACGTCCGACGTTGCGAAACAGTTGAACAAACCAGGAAAGGCCGTACGGGCTTTTATGTCTGCAATTGAAATTGAAGAAGGCGTATTCGAGACCACCGCTGTCATCGACAACGGCAGCTTCGGCAAGCGCACCATCCGCTTCGAGACCGGCCGGCTGGCCCAGCAGGCCGCCGGCAGTGTCGTCGCCTACCTCGACGACGAAACCATGCTGCTGTCGGCGACCACCGCCAGCAAGGCTCCCAAGGACCACTTCGACTTCTTCCCGCTCACCGTCGACGTCGAGGAGCGGATGTATGCGGCCGGCCGTATCCCCGGCTCGTTCTTCCGCCGCGAAGGCCGGCCGTCGACCGACGCGATCCTGACCTGCCGCCTCACCGACCGCCCGCTGCGCCCGTCGTTCGTCGACGGCCTGCGCAACGAGGTTCAGGTCGTGGTGACCGTGCTGAGCCTGAACCCGAACGACCTGTACGACGTGGTGGCGATCAATGCCGCCTCGGCCTCCACCCAGCTCGCCGGCCTGCCGTTCTCCGGCCCGGTCGGTGCGGCGCGGGTGGCGCTGATCAACGGCACCTGGGTGGCGTTCCCCACCGTCGAACAGCTCGAGGGCGCGGCCTTCGACATGGTGCTGGCGGGCCGCCTCCTCGACGACGGTGACGTCGCGATCATGATGGTCGAGGCCGAGGCCACCGAGAACGTCATCGAGCTGATCGAATCCGGCGCACAGGCGCCGACCGAGACCGTGGTGGCCGAGGGCCTGGAGGCGGCCAAGCCGTTCATCGCGGCGCTGTGCAAGGCCCAGCAGGAGCTCGGCGCCGCGGCCGCCCGCCCGACCGCCGACTACCCGCTGTTCCCGCCTTACGGTGACGACGTCTACTACTCGGTGGCGTCGGTCGCGACCGACGAGCTGGCGAAGGCGCTGACCATCGCGGGCAAGGCCGAGCGTGACGAGCGCACCGAAGAGATCAAGGCCGAGGTCATCGAGCGCCTCGCCGAGACCTACGAGGGTCGCGAGAAGGAGATCAGCGCGGCCTACCGGAGCCTGACGAAGAAGCTGGTGCGTCAGCGCATCCTGACCGACCACTTCCGCATCGACGGCCGTGGCATCACCGACATTCGGGCGCTGTCGGCCGAGGTCGCGGTGATCCCGCGGGCGCACGGCAGCGCGCTGTTCGAGCGTGGCGAGACCCAGATCATGGGCGTGACCACGCTGGACATGATGAAGATGGCGCAGCAGATCGACTCGCTCGGTCCGGAGAAGTCCAAGCGCTACATGCACCACTACAACTTCCCGCCGTACTCGACCGGTGAGACCGGCCGGGTCGGTTCGCCCAAGCGCCGCGAGATCGGCCACGGCGCGCTGGCCGAGCGGGCCCTGGTCCCGGTGCTGCCCAGCGTCGAGGAATTCCCGTACGCCATCCGGCAGGTGTCGGAAGCCCTGAGCTCCAACGGATCCACCTCGATGGGTTCGGTCTGTGCGTCCACGCTGGCGTTGCTCAACGCCGGTGTGCCGCTGAAGGCTCCGGTCGCCGGTATCGCGATGGGCCTGGTCTCCGATGATGTCGAGGTGGACGGTAAGACCGAGCGTCGCTTCGTCGCGCTCACCGACATCCTGGGCGCCGAGGACGCGTTCGGCGACATGGACTTCAAGGTCGCCGGCACCAAGGACTTCGTCACCGCGCTGCAGCTGGACACCAAGCTGGACGGCATCCCTTCGTCCGTCCTGGCGGGTGCTCTCGCGCAGGCCAAGGACGCCCGGATGACCATCCTGGATGTGATGGCCGAGGCCATCGACGAGCCCGACGAGATGAGCCCCTACGCGCCGCGAGTCACCACCATCAAGGTTCCGGTGGACAAGATCGGCGAGGTCATCGGGCCCAAGGGCAAGATGATCAACTCGATCACCGAGGAGACCGGCGCTCAGATCTCGATCGAGGACGACGGCACCGTGTTCGTCGGGGCCACCGACGGCCCGTCGGCGCAGGCGGCGATCGACAAGATCAACGCGATCGCCAACCCGCAGCTGCCGAAGATCGGCGAGCGGTTCCTGGGCACCGTGGTCAAGACCACCGACTTCGGCGCATTCGTGTCGCTGCTGCCGGGCCGCGACGGCCTGGTGCACATCTCCAAGCTCGGCAAGGGCAAGCGGGTGGCCAAGGTCGAGGACGTGGTGAAGGTCGGCGACAAGCTGCGCGTGGAGATCGCCGACATCGACAACCGCGGCAAGATCTCGCTGGTGCCCGTGGACGAGTCGACCCCAGAGGCGGGGCCCGCTGAGTCTGCCGATGCCGCGGCTACCGAAAGCTGACATAGCGGCGCCACGCGCCACACTGCGACGCACCACCCTGCCGGGCGGGCTGCGGGTAGTCACTGAATACCTTCCCGCAGTTCGTTCGGCGTCGGTGGGCGTCTGGGTCGGCGTCGGATCTCGCGACGAGGGCGCCACGGTGGCCGGGGCGGCGCACTTCCTGGAACACCTGCTGTTCAAGGCGACCCCGACCCGCACGGCGGCCGGCATCGCCCAGGCGATGGACGCCGTCGGGGGCGAGCTGAACGCCTTCACCGGCAAAGAGCACACCTGCTATTACGCCCATGTGCTCGACACCGACCTGGAGCTGGCCGTCGCGCTGGTGAGCGACGTGGTGCTCAACGGGTCCTGCGCGGCTGCCGATGTCGACCTCGAACGCGATGTGGTTCTCGAGGAACTCGCGATGCGCGACGACGATCCCGAGGACGCGCTGGGCGATGTGTTCTTGTCGACGCTGTTCGGCGACCATCCAATCGGGCGGCCGGTGATCGGCAATGTCGACTCGGTGTCGTCGATGACTCGCGCACAGCTGCGGTCGTTCCACCAGCGCCGCTACACACCGGAGCGCATGGTGGTCGCCGTTGCCGGCAACATCGACCATGACACGGTGGTGGCGCTGGTGCGAGAACACTTCGGGCACCGCCTGATTCGTGGTGAGAAGCCCGCCGAGCCGCGGCGCGGCACCACCCGGGTCCCGGGCAAGCCCGGGCTGACCGTGGTCAACCGCGACGCGGACCAGACGCACATGTCTTTAGGGGTACGTGCGCCGGGACGATATTGGCAGCACCGTCAGGCGCTGGCGGTGCTCAACACCGCTCTGGGCGGCGGCCTGAGTTCCCGGCTGTTCCAACAGGTTCGGGAGACCCGCGGCCTGGCGTACTCGATCTACTCGTCGGTGGACACCTTCGCCGACGCCGGCGCACTGTCGGTGTACACCGCATGCCAGCCGGACCGGTTCGCCGAGGTGGCGGAAGTGACCGCCGAGGTGCTCGACTCGGTGGCGCGCGAGGGAATCACCGCCGACGAGTGCCGGATCGCCAAGGGGTCATTGCGCGGGGGATTGGTGCTGGGCCTGGAGGATTCCGGGTCCCGGATGAACCGGCTGGGCCGTACCGAGTTGAACTACGGCCGGCATCGGCCCATCGCGCGCACCCTGCGGGAATTGTCCGCGGTGACCGTCGATGAGGTCAACGCGGTGGCCCGTCAGCTGTTGTGCCAGCCCTACGGCGTCGCCGTACTGGGTCCCTACCGCTCGAAAGGGGCGCTGCCAACCCGTCTGCGGGCGCTTGCCGGTTGATGGCAGGCTAGAGCAATGGCGTTCAGCTTCTCCGAACTCACTGTCCCACTGGTCGGCGCGCCGATGGCAGGCGGTCCCAGCACACCGGCGCTGGCGGCCGCGGTGTCGGAGGCCGGCGGACTCGGGTTCGTCGCGGGAGGCTATCGCACTGCCGAACAGCTGGCCGACGAGATCACCGCCGCGCGCGCGGCCACCAGCGGCCCGATCGGTGTCAATCTGTTTGTGCCCCAACCCAGCGGCGCGGATGTGGTGTTGCTCGACGAATACGCCGACCTGCTGGATACGCTGGCCGAACATTACGGCGTAGAGCTGGGCCGGCCCCGCTTCGGCGACGACGACTGCTGGCCGGAGAAGCTCGAGGTGATTGCCGACCTGCGGCCCACGGTGGTGTCGTTCACGTTCGGGACGCCGTCGCCCGACGACATAGCGGCGTTGCGGGCGTTGCGGATCCTGACGATGGTCACGGTGACGTCTGCCTACGAGGCCGGGGTCGCGCTGGGACATGGGGCCGAGGCGCTGGTGGTGCAGGGCCCCAAGGCCGGTGGACATCGGGGCACCTTTGCGCCGGACGTGCACCCGGGCACCGACTCCCTGGAGCATGTGCTGGCGGAGATCGCCCACGCCCACGGCCATGTCCCGTTGGTGGCGGCGGGTGGGCTCGGCACCGCGGCCGACGTAGCCGGGGTGCTGGGCGGTGGTGTGGTCGCGGCCCAGGTCGGTACCGCGCTGCTGCTGGCGCACGAAGCCGGGACCAACCCGACGCACCGGGCGGCGCTGACCAACCCGGAATTCACCAACACCACGGTGACGTGCGCCTTCTCCGGCCGTTACGCACGCGGCCTGGAGAACGACTTCACCCGCGCCTTCGAAGATGTGGCGCCGGTGGGATACCCGGAGATCAACCACATGACCGCCCCGATCCGGGCGGCGGCGGTGGCCGTGGACGACCCGCATGGGACGAGCTTGTGGGCTGGGACCGCCTATCGGACCGCCCGATCGGCTCCGGCCGCCGACATCATCGCCGACTTGGCGTCGGGTTGATCCCTGCGGGGATCGTCGACGGCCGGAAGCGCCTCACCACATGGACGACCGTCGCCCCTTGGCTGCTTTGCGCTTGGCCTCTTCGTTCTGGTCGTCCTTGGCTCGCGCTGCAGCACTGCCACGCGGACCCAACCCCATCAGCGGCGGAGCGCACAGCAGCGGCGAGCCACCCATCATCGGCGCGCCTGCGGTGGCCAGCGCGGGCGCCGCGAATTCGGCTGCGGCCAAGCGCATTTCCGGCGCTGCGGTGGCCCACGCCTTGGGTACCGACAAGCCGCTGACGGAGGCCGCGTTGCCAACTCCGGCCGATGCTGCCGACGTTGCCGACGCCAGGCCGGCACTGCCCAGCGTTGGTGTCAGGCCCAAGGGCAGACCCGCCGCGATGGCAGCGGGAGCTGCCGCCTCCAGGCCGAACGGCGACGGGAGTGCCGCGCCGGCAATGAGGTACTCGGGTATGAACGCGGCAATGATGGCGGCGCTCATCATGGTTGAGACCGGAGCCGCACCCAACGTCGCCAGATCGCCAAAGATCGGCGGAAGGTTGAGCGCCCCCGCTTCGGCTGAGCCCGCCAGTGCACCCGGCAACGCCTCCATCGCCAGGTTGGTGGCGGCTTGGCCGGCCGCGGCCGCAGTCACCTCGGCGGTCGCCGCCTCCTGCGCCGCAATGCCGCCGGGGTTGGCCGTCTGCGGCGGCGTGGTGAACGGCACCATCTGTGCTGCGGCCTGCGCGGCAGCGCTGTAGGAGTACATCGCGGCTGCGTCCTGGGCCCACATCTCGGCGTATTGGGCTTCGGTGGCCGCAATGGCCGGGGCGTTCTGCCCGAAGAAGTTCGTTGCGACCAGCGTGGCCAACTGTGCGCGGTTGGCAGCGATCAAGGGCGGGGGAATTGTCATGGCGAACGCGCTCGAGTGGGCCGTAGCGGCGGCCTTGGCCTGGGTGCTGGTGAGCTCCGCCTGCTCGGCTGTGGCGGTGAGCCAGGTGGCATACGGTGCGGCTGCCGCCGCCATCTTCGTTGATGACACGCCCAACCACGGGCCACTGGTCAGCTCGGTGACGACCGCGCGGTAGCTCGACGCCGCGGAATGCAGGTCGACGGCCAGCTCGTCCCAGGCCGCCGAGGCGGCCAGCAGCGACCCTGAACCAGGGCCGGCGTACATGCGTCCGGAGTTGATTTCCGGTGGTAGTGCTGCGAAATCCATTGCTGTGCCTACTCTCTTATCCGGCCGCGATCACGTTGGCGGCCTCGGCGGCCGCGTAGGTGTTCGCACTGGTGTTGAGGGTGGCGACGAACATCTCGTGAATGGCGCTGGCTTGGGTGCTGACCTGGTGGTACAGCTGCGCCTGAACGGCGAACCGGGCAGCCAGCATGGCCGACACCTCGTCGGCGGACGGGGGAACCACTGCGGTGGTCACGATGTGCGCGGCCTCGTTTTGGGCCGCGAGCGCCAAGCCGGTGCTCGACAGGGTGTCGGCAGCGGTGGTCAGGGTCTCAGGATGTGCATTGACGAACGACAAAGGCCTCTCCTTGAAAATGACGGCGGCAACAAAAAGGGCCGGCTTCTTTCGGAGTCGGACCCTGTTGCGCAACGTTTTGCTGGGAACATCCTCCAGATTTCCTGACAGCCCTGCCGGTATCCAAGCTGGTTAACAGCCTCTTAACGTTCGCAGCGAAACGTTTACACAACGGCGCGAAATTGGCTGATTTGACGGCGCTGCGCGCTGCGCGTCGCGACCGGCCGGCGCGGCAGGACAGTGGCGACGGTCACAATCCGGTTTAGGCAGTACCGATGGTATCGTTATACCCCACCGGGCTATCTGTCCATTGCGAAGACAATTGATAGGGTTTTGTAAAACCCGTGGGAGGTTCGCCATGCTCAAGGTCGATGACAGCGCCGCCGGCCCGCATGACGGGTCACTGGATCACGAGCGCATCGTCCTGCAAGCCCGCGACGTCGGGTTCGACATGTCGGACCTGCCGGTGCACTACGTGCCGGGCGAGCCCTTCGTCACCCACTTCTGCAATGTGCTGCACCTGCTGCTGCCGGCCGGCGAGGAGTTCTTCGTCGAGGTGTTCAAGCAGGCGTTACCGCTGATCAAGGACGACCAGCTGCGGCTCGACGTCCAGGGCTTCATCGGCCAGGAGGCCACCCACTCCCAGGCGCACACCGCCGTTGTCGACCACTTGGCCGCCCGCGGCGTCGACATGTCGCCGTTCACCGGCCAGATCAAGTGGCTGTTCGACAAACTGCTCGGCGACCGGCCGACCTGGAGTGAGCGCCGTCAGCAGCGCTGGCTGCTGGAACGGGTGGCTCTGGTGTCCGCCGTCGAGCACTACACGGCGATTCTCGGAGAGTGGGTCCTGGAAAGCCCCGCGTTGGACGAGGTCGGCACCCATCCGGCGATGCTGGACATGCTGCGCTGGCACGGCGCCGAAGAGGTTGAGCACAAGGCTGTCGCCTTCGACGTCATGAAGCACCTGCGAGCCGGGTTCTTCCGGCAGGTCCGTACCCAGTTGGCCGTCACACCCCTGATGCTGCTGTTGTGGGTGCGCGGCCTGCGGTTCATGTACAAGGTGGACCCGCAACTGCCGGCCGGAGCCAAGCCGCGCTGGCGGGACTGGTTCATCGCGGCGCGCCGCGGGCTGGTGCCCTCGCCGTTCGAATTCCTGCCCGCGATCGCCTCGTACTACCGTCCCGGCTTCCACCCGGCGCAACTCGGCGGCGTGGAAAAGGCGGTCAACTACTTGGCCGTGTCGCCCGCCGCCCGCGCCACGCACTGACCCCAACCCGCGGGCGAACAACGAGGAGTGCAGTCCATGACTACCCCGACCACCACCACCGTGACGTCGGCCGACGGTGTGACCCTTGCGGTGCACGCGTACACCGATCTGGACCCACAGCGGACGACCATCCTGGCGATCCACGGCTACCCCGACAATCACCATGTCTGGGACGGGGTGGCTCGTGAGCTCACCGAGCAGAACCCGGGCCGCTACAACGTCGTCGCCTACGACGTACGTGGTGCGGGGACGTCCTCGGCGCCGGCTGAGAAGTCCGGCTACCGATTCCCGCACCTGATCGCCGACGTCGCCGCGGTGATCGAGCACCTGGGCAAATTGGGCGTGGACAGGGTTCACCTACTGGGGCACGACTGGGGTTCGATCCAGGGCTGGGCAGCCATCACCGACCCGGCCGTGGCGGCCAAAGTCGGCTCCTACACGTCGATTTCGGGTCCTCACTTGGACTACGCCGGCAGATTCCTGCGCTCGGCGCGCAACCTGCGGACGCTCGGCGATGTGGTCAGGCAGCTGCTGGAGTCGAGCTACATCTGGCTGTTCTTGACCCCGCGGGTTCCCGAGGCGGCTTTCCGGTCCGGTCTGGGCGTTCGAGTCCTGGGCTGGCTTGACCGTATCGGTCGTTCGGGCACCGCCCAGCCGGATATGCCCCGGGGGGAGAACGACTACGTCAACGGGCTCAACCTGTACCGCGCGAACATGCCGGGACCGTTTCTGAAGCCGGCGCGACCGCTGCCCGCCACCGATGTCGCGGTGCAGGTGCTCGCGCCTCGCCTGGACCTGTTCGTCAGTCCGGCCCTGCAGCGCTACACCGGATCCATCCCGGCCAACCACCGGGTGCTCGACATCGACGGCGGCCACTGGGTGGTGACCGATCGCCCCGACGTGATCGCTCGGCTCACCGACGAGTGGGTGCAACACAGCGTGGCCGGTGAACCCGGCGATGACGTGCGGCCGGCCTGATATGACGCAGGAGATCTGGAGGTCTCGCCCCGCCGACCTCTACGGCCGGCGAAAGCATGACCGGCTGTTCAACGCGCTCTGGGGAGCGATCACCGTATTCGGCGGAATGGCCGCGCTTTCGCGATGGAAGCCGTCCCGGGTGGCCCCGGTGTCACGGACGATCGCGGCCGTCGTCACCAAGCGGGAGATGTTGACCAGCGACGTGGTGGCCCTCACCCTGGCGGACCCCGACGGCGGACTGTTGCCGTCGTGGACGCCGGGCGGTCACATCGACGTGCAGCTGCCCTCGGGCCGGCGCCGGCAGTACTCGCTGTGCGGCGTGCCGGGGCGTCGCACCGAGTACCGCATCGCGGTACGCCGGCTCGACGATGGGGGCGGCGGCTCGGTCGAGATGCACGAGAGTTACGCCGAGGGCGACACGTTGCTGTTCGAAGGTCCGCGCAATGCGTTCTACCTGGGCACCGGGGAAAGCGAGGTGCTGTTCGTCATCGGCGGAATCGGCGTCACCCCAATGCTGCCGATGCTGCGCGAGGCCGCCCAGCGCGGAATCGATTGGCGCGCGGTCTATGCCGGGCGCAGTCGGGCGGACATGCCATTGCTCGACGAGGTGCTGGCCGTGGATCCCGCGCGGGTCACGGTGTGGGCCGACGACGAGCACGGGCGCTTCGCCGGCACCGAGGAGCTGCTGGCCGGCGCCGGCCCGCAGACCGCGGTGTACGTGTGCGGCCCGAGCGCGATGCTCGAAGCGGTGCGCGTCACCCGCAACGAACACGCCTCGAATATCAAAGCCCCGCTGCACTATGAGCGGTTCAGTCCGCCGCCGGTGGTCGACGGGGTGCCCTTCGAGTTGGAGCTGGCTCGATCCCGGCGCGTCCTGGCGATTCCCGCGGACCGCTCGGCGCTGGACGTGATGCTCGACGCCGATCCGACGGCCGCACACTCGTGCCGGCAGGGGTTCTGTGGCACCTGCAAGGTCAAGGTGGTCTCCGGCGACGTCGACCGGCGCGGACGCACCGCCGAGGGCGGCGACGAGATGCTGGTCTGCGTGTCGCGGGCCAACGGCGGACGCATCGTCATCGACGCCTGAATCGAGGCGTATCGCTGCAGATAGGATGCTCGGATGTCTGGTGAGGCTGAGATTCATCGCGGGAGTTTGCGGGCCAGAATCATCTACGCCGTCTTCTCGGCGGTAATGCCGCGGTTGGTGCGGTGGGTCAGTCGCCGTGGGGGCCCCGAGGCCATGCCCGGAATGTTGGCGCAGTTGGGCCGGCGCACCAACACCGTCGCCCGCCTGCAACGGCTGCGCCCGTACTTTCGGATCCGCTTCACCCGCGATCTCGCGACGGGTGTTCCGGTCGAGATCGTCCGCAGGGCAGACTGCGTCGCCCCGCTGAGCGACGGCGCCATCTTGTACTTTCACGGCGGCGGGTTCTTCACCGGCGGTCTGGACACCCACCTGCATGTCGTGGCGACCCTGGCCCGACGCACCCGGCTGCCGGTCGTGCACGTCGACTACCGGCAATTCCCCGACGTGAGCGTGGACGGCTCGGTGGAAGACTGCGTCGGCGCCTACCGCTGGCTGCTGGAACAGGGGGCCGACCCGGCCAAGACGGTGATCGCCGGCGACTCCGCGGGGGGCTTTCTCACGTTCGCCACCGCACTCCGATCCCAGCAGGAGGGGCTGCCGGCACCGGCCGGAGTCATCGGGATCTCGGCACTGCTGGAGCTGGACGGAACGGCCCGCAGTACGCACCCGAACATGGGCACCGACGCATTCGGCATCGCGGACGCGCTGCCCGACCTCGTCGAGCACGTGTGCCCCTCGACGCCGATGCGGCGCGAGCTGTCTCCGATCAACGGCCGGCTTGAGACCATGCCGCCGGCACTGCTGATCGCCGCCGAGTCGGAGATTCTGCGCTGCGACAACGAACGGCTGCACGACGCGCTGCTGGCGGCGGGCCGGTCCAGCCGGCTCGAGCTGTGGGCACACCAGGTGCACGCTTTCCCGGCGCTGTTCGGATTCCTGCCCGAGAGTCGGGCGGCGTTCGACCTGATGGTCCGCTTCGTCGCCGGGCGCCTGGCCGACCCCGGTGAGTCGGGCGAGACCCGCCGAGAGGTGTCCTGAAGCCCCTTGCCGCTAGGGTGGCAGCCATGCAGGTAGCAGTGCTGGGCGCCAAGGGCAAAGTCGGCGCGACGATGGTGGCGGCGGTGCAAGCCGCGGAAGATCTCACCCTGTCTGCGGCGGTCGACGCCGGTGACGAACTGAGCTTGTTGACCGACAGCGGCACCGAGGTCGTGATCGACTTCACCCACCCCGCAGTCGTGATGGACAACCTGAAGTTCTTGATCGACAACGGGATCCATGCGGTGGTGGGCACCACCGGGTTCACGCAGGAGCGGCTGGCCCAGGTCCGTTCCTGGATCGAGGCCAAGCCCGGTTCGGCGGTGCTGATCGCGCCCAACTTCGCCATCGGCGCGGTGCTGTCCATGCACTTCGCGGCCCAGGCCGCAAAATACTTCGAATCGGTGGAGGTCATCGAGCTGCACCACCCGCAGAAGGCCGATGCGCCGTCGGGTACCGCCGCTCGCACCGCCGCGCTGATCGCCGAAGCCCGAAAGGGACTGCCGCCCAATCCCGACGCCACCAGCACCGGTCTGCCCGGAGCGCGCGGCGCGGACGTCGATGGTGTGCCGGTGCATTCGATCCGGTTGGCCGGGCTGGTCGCCCACCAAGAGGTGCTGTTCGGGACCATGGGGGAGACGCTGACCATCCGGCACGACAGCATCGATCGGACCTCGTTTGTTCCCGGGGTGCTGCTGGCGGTGCGCCGGGTGGCCGAATACCCCGGGCTCACAATCGGCATCGAACCCCTCCTCGACCTGAAGTAGTCGTGATCAAGGTGTCGCCGGCCAACCGGGTGAAGGTGCTCATCGCCTTCATGTGTGTGGCACTGCTGATGTATCTGGCGTTTCTGGGCCGGATCGCGGTGCTGCTGATCGCCTCCGGTTCGGTGGCGGCGATCGGGATGGGGCTGGCGCTGCTGATCATGCCGTTCCTCGGGCTGTGGGCGATGATCGCTACCCTGCGGGACGGATTCGCTCACCAGAAGCTGTCGCGGCTGATCACCGAAGACGACATGGAACTCGACGCCGGCGCCTTGCCGCGGCGGCCTTCTGGACGCATCGAACGCGACGCCGCCGATGCCCTGTTCCACACGGTTCGCGCCGAACTCGATGCCGACCCGGACAACTGGCGGCGCTGGTACCGGCTGGCCCGGGCCTACGAGTTCGCCGGGGACCGTCGTCGCGCGCGGGAGGCGATGAAGACCGCGGTCGCGCTGCAGGCGCAGCAGTGAGCAAGACGCTGTTGGTGGTGCACCACACGCCATCGCCGTTCTGCCAGGCCATGTTCGAGGCGGTGCTTTCCGGGGCGACGGACCCGCAGATCGAGGGCGTCGAGGTGGTGCGCCGCGCCGCGCTCGAGGTGTCGCCGGCCGACATGCTGGCCGCCGACGGCTATCTGCTGGGCAGCCCGGCCAACCTCGGCTACATCAGCGGCGCGCTCAAGCACGCCTTCGACGTCTGTTACTACCCGATCCTGGACTCGACCCGCGGCAGGCCGTTCGGCCTCTACCTGCACGGCAACGAAGGAACCGAGGGCGCCGAACGGGCCGTCGACTCCATCACGACGGGCCTGGGATGGGTCAAAGCGGCCGACTACGTGGTGGTGTCGGGTAAGCCCGGTAAGCCCGAGCTGGAAGCGTGCTGGGAGCTTGGCGCGACGGTGGCCGCGCAGCTGATGGACTGAGCCCCGCTACGGGTCGATGTGGTTCTCCGGCATGTAGAACGAGTGCAGTGGGTAATCCCGGCCGGGTCCCATCGAGTGGCAGTCTTGCTGTGACGGCGGTGATTTCGGCGGCTCGTAGTAGTAGATGACGCAGCGCTGCCAGCTGCCGTCGGGCTGAACCGGACCGTCGCACTTCTGGGCGGTGGAGAAGAACAGCAGCGGGTTGTCCTGGCAGCCCGCCTGGGCCGTCGGTGCCGAGGCGATCAGCCATCCGGCTGCCAGTCCGGTAGCCGCCAGCGCGGTGGTCAGGCCCCCGGTGAGGTAGCGCTTCACGGTCGACCCCTTCTCCTCGCGTCGTGTTGTCGAGTGACTATGCCGGACGCGGCCGATGTTTGTCGCAGATTATGCCCGCGGTTTGCGCGCAGTTCCTATCGTGAGACGATAGGCTGCGATGCCGTGACCCATGCAAACAACACTGCGACCACGACGGAGTCCACCACGGACCTGCTTGCGCGCACGCTGGAGTCCGTGCGCGTCGCCCACGAGAACATCGCCGAGCTGGCCCAGCATCAGAACGGCATGTATGCCGTGGCCCAGACCGCCAAGGGCACCGCGCTGATCCACGACTTGCGTAAGCAACTCGACCAGCTCAACAAGATCCTGCCCTTCAAGAGCTAGTTGCCCGCCCTGGTCAGGGTGGCGCCTTGTTGAGAGCACGTTCGCTGTTGATGCGGTGGGCGCGGTCTTGGCTGCGGGTGCGCTTGCGGGTAGGCATCATCAGGCCGCGGTTGGCGGTCGATGTCGGTGGTGACGGTGGTGCCGCTGGTGCGGCGGTGGCTACGCACAGGGCGGGGAATAGCAGCATGCTGCCGGGCTGCGTGGTGTAGGTGTGGCCGGTGGGGCTGGTCCATTCGATGGTGCCGTTGGGGTGCTGACGGTCGC